>CAZVCO010000298.1:0-3231 GCA_964625795.1 uncultured Verrucomicrobiota bacterium
CCCGCAGTAGTATTCACCGATCCGGAAATTGCCTGGGCCGGTCTTACCGAAATCGAAGCCAAAGATCAGGGCATCGCGATCAAAGTGGCTAAATTCCCCTGGAGTGCTTCCGGACGGGCCACCACCTTGGACCGCAGTGACGGACTCACCAAGCTCATCACCCATCCCGAAACCGAGCAAATCCTCGGCATCGGAATTTGCGGACCCGGTGCGGGCGAGCTGATTGCTGAAGGGACCCTGGCCATTGAAATGGGTGCCACCGTAGAAGATCTTTCCCTCACCATTCATCCCCACCCGACCCTGTCGGAGACAGTGATGGAAAGCGCCGAGGCCTATTACGGACACAGCCCGCATTTCTATCAGCCCAAGAAGAAAAAATAAGTTCCGACAGACGGAACTTTATTCCAAAGCCGTTCCGACCGTCGGAACGGCTTTTTTTATGCAAACCTCCTTGTAAGGCCTGTGGGAGGGCCGGAAATGTTGCACGATAAGGAATTAAAGTATCTATAAACCGAGAATATTATCTAGTTAAAGGGTGTATTATCTGTTTTGTTATCGTTAGGGTTATTATTTGTAATAGCTTTATAAATAACGGATTGCGTTTATACGCTCCGGTTTAGTTTTGGGTTGGCACGGTTTAAGTATATTGGGTTGCACCGACGCTGCCATCGGCGTACTTGCCTTCCGGAAACGGAATTGGCGGGGTGCGTACCGGAAGTGGAGTCAGTCGTTGCACAATTGAGTTAGCTCATCCTGGTAGAGCAAAAGACTTGGGATCTTTTTGTAGCGGGTTCGAATCCCGCACTCATGCCCTGTCACGGCATAAACACCCCGATGGGTGGATGGCCGGTTGAATATGATTCTGGGACCCGGGCTTCAGGTATTGTGGAATGCACCCGGTGTGCTTGAGGTTGAAGTCCTGGATACGGACGGATTGCTGGTGCGCACGTCCGATCTGGATGCGTTATTGGGACTGTCCGGTCGAGATGCTTTTCTTGAATCATGGGAGATACCTGAAGGTTCCAAGGGTGTCCTGTACGTCAACGGCAGAATGAAAGAGGTGCTTTCATCCGGACGATATGCGGCCTGGAAAGGACGTGAAACGGTTCGGCTGGTTCAGGTCGATTGCCGTGAGAGGTCTCTGGAGATCTCGGGTCAGGATATGATGACGAGTGACCGGGTGACCTTGCGCCTGAATGTGAGTCTGGTTTACCGGGTTCAGGATGTGGCCTTAATGGTCGGCAGCAGTGTTCAGGGGGAAGACTCGCTTTATCGCGAAGCGCAATTAGCGGTTCGTGCGGAAGTTGGCGGACGGAGTCTGGACGAGTTGCTGAATGAAAAGCAGCACTTGGGTGATGTCTTGATGGAGCGTTTGCATGTCCGGGCGAAGAGTCTGGGATTGGTGCTTTGTCAGGCGGGTCTCCGGGATATTATTCTTCCCGGTGAGATGAAGGATATTTTGAATCAGGTGATCATGGCCGGAAAACAGGCGGAAGCCAATGGAATCATGCGGCGTGAAGAAACGGCGGCTATGCGGTCGCAGATGAATACCGCCAAGCTGATTCGGGATAACCCCACCTTGATGCCGGGCACGGAAAGCTTAATGTCATTCTCGGTGAAAAAGGACTTACGGACAGCATCACCAACTTAATCTAACCTTAACCCCTCACTGTTTAAAACGCAGTGGGTTTTTTGTGTGTCCTGATTTTCATGAGGTGATGTCTTTCCAGGTCAGGCCAAATTTCGCCAAATACTTACGAATACGGTCTGAATCATTTTGAGTTTGTTTGCTCTGTCGGGAGGCGTCGAAGAGTTTGCGTCCGGCTTCGGCGAGGTTGCGGGATTCTTTGCAGACGTTCAGGACGGATTCGAGTTGCAGGCGGTCGAATAGATCCAATTTGGAAAGGGTATTCTCATCCAGCAGGGCTTTCAGATTGGGCATGGAGGCGGTTTTTGGGGTTCCCCATTGGTGTTGAAGGCGGGAGACTTCGTCCTGTACAACCTGCTCGGTGATTCGACCTTCGTGGGAAAGGGTGGCCATGCGGGTGACTGCGGCATTCAGGTCCCTGAAATTTCCGTTCCAGCTTGCATCGGGTTGGTGGGCAAACGATAGAAAGGCTTTGGCGGCCTCTTTGTTGAAGCGGATGCGCTGCCCGGTTCGTTGAGCGTGTTGGTTGAGTTCGTATTCCAAATTGGGTTCGATGTCTTCTTTCCGGTCGACTAGTCCGGGAAGAGTGAAGGTCCATAAATGAATACGGGTCAATAGATCCTCACGGAATTCTCCCTTTTCAACCTGTAGGTTCAGGTTCCGGTTGGTTCCGCAGATGAGTTGAAAATTGCTTTTGACCGGCCGGTCCGCGCCCAAGGGGTAAAACACCTTCTCTTCCACAGCGCGCAGGAGCATGGCTTGTTCGTCGAGGCCCAGCTCGCCGATTTCATCCAAAAAGAGCATGCCTTTGTTTGCCTCCCGCAGCATGCCGGGTCGATCGGAGGCCGCGCCGGTGTATGCGCCTTTTTTGTGTCCAAAGAGTGTGGACATGGCGGCCTGTCCCTGCAAGGTGGCGCAGTTGACTTCGACAAACTCTCCGGTCATGCCCCGTCGGTGAACGGCGAGGTCGTAGATGCGTCGGGCCAAATGTGATTTTCCCGCACCGGTCGGGCCCATGAGTAAAATGGGTTCGGTGGAGCGGATAGCGACGTGTTCAATTTGAGAAATAAGTTGGTTGAATTCCGGATTGCGGGTGGCGATTCCGGATTTCAAAAAGGAAATGTCATCCTGCATCTGCTGTTCAAAGCGGCTGGCCAGTTGATCGTAGCGTGCCAGTTCCAGATCAATAGTTTGGCAGCGCCCTTCCGGTCCGTCCGTGTTCCGTTTGGGTGGAGAGCTTTGCAGAAGTTTTGCCGGGAAATGCCGTGATTCGGTGAGGAGGAAGAGGCAAATCTGAATGACATGGCTGCCGGTGGTTATGTGAACCAGATTTTGATCACGGGGATCGAGTGTTAAATCGCATGCGATATCATAGAGGGTTCCGTACACCTCCTCGAAGTCCCAGACATCGGACATATCGGTTTCGTATGTGCGTATTTCGGTCTCCGGGGAAACGGCCTGAATGTCGGTCACGATTTGACGGGTCAGTTTTTGGAAATTCTTTTGCGTCAGTAGAATGTAGTAATCCACCACTAAATCCTCCTGCTGGCAAATCGCGACGGATGGACGCCATTTGTGCCAAC
>CAZVCO010000299.1:0-3217 GCA_964625795.1 uncultured Verrucomicrobiota bacterium
GGGGGCGCCGGTTGTGAGATACGTATGTTCTCGCAGAAGAGCCTCAACCGGAAATTTGTGACGATAAACCATCCGGATAGTGGCCGCCGCGCCTTTAGGCCACGGGCCGAAACCCAGGCTCAACCCGTCCGGTCCGTGGTCTAAAAAATGGCGGATGACCTGCTCCGCGTTCTCCGGGTCTCCAGGCGCGGGGGCGCCGGTTGTGAGATACGTATGTTCTCAATTATCCCGCGGTCCTGGTCTGTAAACGTTTCCACAGGCCAGCGGTGAGTCCCAGGGCGCAGAAATTGCCGAGTGCGATGCCGGCGTAGAATCCGGGCATGGCAAAGAGGTGCTGGCCCAGCCAGGCCAGGGGAATGATGAACAGAAAGAAGCGGCCCAGGAAGGCGGCGGAGGAATAGAAGGGATGCCGTTGAGCATTGAAGGTGGAGGTGAACTGCAGTTTCCAGGCAAAGGCACCGTAACTGAGCGGCACGATCCAGAGATGCAACCGGATCAGCCGCAGGGTTTCCGGTTCGTCACTGAACAGGTGCGAGATCCATTGGCCGCCCAGGGCGGCGGAGATCCAGATCATCAGACTGCCCAGGACACAGGCTTTTCCGCAGAAACGCAGCGCCTCCCGCACCCGGTCCGGTCTGGCCGCTCCGGTATTCTGACCCACAAACGCGCCCATCACGGTGGAGAGCGCGAAAAAGGGACTCATCATCAGGGATTCCAGCCGGGTGCTCACCCCCCAGGCCGCCACCGCCGCCTCCCCGTATCCCGCGATCATGGCCGTGAGCGCCCCGTTGGCGATCGGGATCATCTGATTGGTGAATACCGCCGGACAGCCGATCTCCAGCACCTCCTTCCAGGAGTGCAGGATCTCCCGCACCGAGCCGAGACGGAACAGCAGCAGCTGGTATTTGAAACGAAGCAGCAGGGTCATCACCACAAACACCAGAACATAGGAGAACACCGTGGCCAGCGCCGCTCCCTGCAGACCCAGGGCCGGGACCGGACCCCATCCGAAAATCAGCAGCGGATCCAGCAGCACATTCACTCCGCCCGCCAGCAGCATGATGGCACTGGGGATAAAGGCATCCCCGGTGGCGCGGATCACCGAATTGCCCAGCATGGGCGTGACGATAAACAGGATTCCCATGGACCAGGGCAGCATGTAACTCCGGATCAGTGGAATCAGATGATCGGTGGCACCCATGGCCCGCAGCACCGGATTCAGAAGGGGAAACCCCACCAGCAGTAACCCCCCCACCGTCACCGCGCCCAGCAACAGACTGTGGGAGGTGAGCAGCTGCACCTTCTCCTGCGAGCCCGAGCCGATGGCGCGCGACACCACCGAGGAGACGCCGATGCTCAGTCCCATGCTGCTGCCGGTGACAAAAAACACCAGGGGGAAGGTGAAGGCCATGGCGGCGAGTTCCTCCTGTCCCAGCTTTCCGATAAAATACGTATCGACCAGATTGAAAAACATGTTGGCCAGAATCCCCACCGTCATCGGGGCCGCCATGCGGAGCAGGGCGGGTCCGACCGGACCGGAAATCAAACGGGGAGTGGCATTCATGAAGAATGTCCATACGATCAAAACCCCCATCCGGCAACCCATCGCTGATGTTCTCACGCAACGCCAGGGATGTGCGTGAGAAAATCAAACGTGCTCGTTGCATTGGCTCTTTGAGTTTCATGAAGTAGGATCGGTTATGACCGATTTTTTACAGCAACAGCCCACCTATCTTGACCTGCCGCAGCCGTTGTGGGTGGATCAGAAACCGGTACCGGTGGCGGATCCATCTGTGGTGTACTGGAATGGAGAGCTTGCGGAGGCACTGGAGATTCCGCGCCTGACGGACGCGGTGTGGGGCGGATCGGAGGTGATCCCCGGATCGCGGCCCTTTTCCCAGGCTTATGCCGGACATCAGTTCGGCGGCTTCACCATTCTGGGCGACGGACGCGCGGTGGTGCTGGGCGAACATGTCACCGCAGCCGGCCGGCGGGTGGATCTGCAGCTCAAAGGCTCCGGGCGCACCCCCTTTTCCCGGGGAGGGGACGGACGGGCCGTGCTGGGACCCATGCTGCGGGAACTGCTGATCAGCGAATTTCTCCACGCGGCCGGGATTCCCACCACCCGCTGCCTGGCGGTAGTCAATACCGGAGAAACGGTAATTCGGGAAAAGCCACTGCCCGGCGCGCTCATGGTCAGAGTAGCGGAAAGTCATCTCCGGGTGGGCACCTTTGAATTCGCGGCCCAGCTGGAAGGGACACACCACCTGCAGGCGTTGCTGGAGTATGCCATACAACGTCATCTGCCGCAAGCGGCCGCGGCGGAAGTGCCGGCGGTGGCGTTTCTGCAGGAATGCTGCCGGCGTCAGGCGTCTCTGGTGGCCAAATGGATGGCGGTGGGATTTGTGCATGGAGTCATGAATACCGACAATATGGCCATTTCCGGGGAGACCATCGATTACGGACCCTGTGCGTTTCTGGATGAAGCCGATCCCGGTGCGGTGTACAGTTCCATTGATCAGCAGGGAAGATATGCCTACGGAAATCAACCCCGCATCGCCCATTGGAATCTGGCGGTGCTGGCCTCCGCACTCCTCCCCTTGATCGATGCAGATACCGGAAAAGCGGAAAGTATCGCCACCGAAGCACTCAACACCTTTCCCCGCTACTTTCAGATCTTCTGGCGTGAGGAGATGGCGGCCAAATTCGGGATTCAACAGTCGCGTGAAGAGGATGAGGAATGGATCGCGGATTTTTTACAGACTCTGGAGGAGACCCGTCAGGATTACACCACCGCCTTCACCGCACTGGAAACCCGGATTCCGGAAGGAGCCGGGACCTGGGCGCAACGTTGGCAGGCCCGCTGTGAGGAGGAGGGAGGACTGGAGGCTGCCCGCGCACGGATGAAGACCGTCAACCCCCTGGTGATTCCCCGCAATTACCGGATGGAGGAGGTGCTGCAGGCTGCGGAGGAGGGGGAGTTGAATCCCGCGTTGGCGTTTTTAGAGGAACTCCGTCAACCCTTTGACCGCACCCGTGACCGGGGAGAGGACGCGCAGCCTCCACCGGAAGGAACGCCCAGGGTGGTCACGTATTGCGGAACCTGAAGGGCGGCAGGCGTCTACTGGCGCACCATCCATTTCCGCAGCCTCAAGCTGCTCGCTGTCGAGTGACTGAATAGCAGTGAGCAGGATAAGTGTGGCAAAGGGCAACCACT
>CAZVCO010000300.1:0-1675 GCA_964625795.1 uncultured Verrucomicrobiota bacterium
AATGATGTTTGGCTGAGATGCTGTGGATTCTCATTCCATTTCATGATCTGTTCCCTGCATGGGTCCGTGCCGTCCGAGCGGTCCGCGGTTGTTTTTTTACGAATACTCGCGGCACCCGAGTCCTGAGAGCAACTCAGGTCTAAACGTCAGGGCCGCGGCATCAGCGCTTTTCCCACTCCGCGGCCGAAGGCGCGGGCGGTGTCCGGTGTCACCGCATGGCCTTTCACATCGGCGTAGGGGATTTCAAAAGTGGAGGCCATGGTGTGGGGCCGGACGCGGTGGATCCAGCGAATAAAACTGAGGCCCTGCTGATAGTTTTCAGCGGTATTCCATTCCTCACCAAAGGGCAGGGCATCCTCGGCGGCAAAGGGCAGGGGGCTTTGGTTGACGGATTCCAGCCGCCGCGCGAAGGCCTGCTGTCGTTCCCACCCCGTTTTGGACTCGGTGCCGACAAGATAGAGTTTCTGGTTGAAGGCTTCTCCCACCACGTAGGGACAGTGCAGATCCAGGCAGGCGGCGAGCCGGTCATCGGTTTCGGCTTCGATCCAGCCGCGGACGGCCGCGGTTTCGGGATGAACGCAGGGCGGATCATAGTCCCGGTTATGATCCCGGGGAGCGCGGTCCTTGCCCTGATCGCCCTCCTCCACGCCGTCGAGATCGACAAGCGGGACCACCAGCAGCCGGTGGGAGGCGTGCAGCTCCGGATGATCCAGAAACCAGGACAGAATTCCCTCCAGCACATAATTGGCCGTCATTTCACACGCGTGATGCCGGGCGGTGAGCACGACCTGCCGGGATTCCGTCCCTCGCGGCGCGCCCAGCTCCAGCCAGGGGACGGAACGTCCTTTGCGGGTACGGCAGAGTTCGTGACGCCGCAGCGGAGCATCGGCCGGAACCGCGCGGAGAAAACATTCCAGCGTTTCCAGCGTGTAGGGCATGGCCAGACAGACGCGCAGTTCCTCCCCGTTGCCGCCGTCGAGGTGCAACTCCAGTGAATCAGGCACATACCCCGGCACCCAGTCCCAGGAACGTCCCCCGTCCCGGCTGACCGCCCCGCCCCGCACCGTCATGCAGCAGGGCCTGTCGAACACCAGGGTGACCGGCTGACCGCCACTCTCACGGATCCGCAGATGCCAGTAGAACCAGTCCCGGGTGCTGTCCCGGTTGTCAGGAGACAAATAGACGCGGTTGTCTTCGATGCGGTGAATGATGCCGTTTCCGGCGGGAATCTCCGTATCAACTTCAGTCATGGAATCCTTCCTTACGGACCAGGCATGCGAATGCAATAGAAACGGTTTCTGTCAATCCATACGTAAGGAAGGGAACTACAGACAGTCCATGCCCCATATTTATCTCAAAGGAGCCTTCGGCGCTGCCAAATCTGAAAAACGGTTCAGCCAGGGTCCGCGCGTGTCCGCGCCGTCCGCGGTTGGAAAAACAGAAGCAAATAAAACAACCGCTGACGATACGGACTTCGCGGACATTTGCCGGTTGATAAACAGCAATCTCAAAGGGGCTTTTCAGTGCTGCCAAATCTGAAAACGATTCAGCCAGGGTCCGCGCGTGTCCGTGCCGTCCGCGGTTGGAAAAACAGAAGCAAATAAAACAACCGCTGACGACACGGACTTCGCGGACATTTGCCGGTTGATAAACAGCAATCTCAAAGGGGCTTTTC
>CAZVCO010000300.1:1775-2683 GCA_964625795.1 uncultured Verrucomicrobiota bacterium
GGAAAAACAGAAGCAAATAAAACAACCGCTGACGACACGGACTTCGCGGACATTTTTCGGTTGATGAACAGCATCTGAATTTGCGATCCCGATAAGACCACAACCCGTTTCCGGACTTCGGAAGCGGGTTTTTTATGGGTTCCGAGGTTCGGAAGGTTGTCTGGATTCCGTCACGAATTTCCCGCAGTCCGATGAATGGCCTTCGCCCGCAGATTCGCCTCACGGATCGGGTTCACCATTTCTGGATAGGGTTCTTCGAAGGGCGTGAAAAAACCGTTTTCATTGATTTCCCAGTCGTTCTTTTTGGCGCCGTCCCATTGTTCGACAATCCCGCAGTGATGCCATCCCAGCATAAAAGGCCAACGCATGATGCGGGTTAAGTAATGGGCATACGCCTGACCGGCTTCGGCTTTGGAGTTCACTTTGCATCCTTTGACCACGGTCTGGTGCGGGGGTTGGGCACAGCCGAAAGAGCTGTCGCCGTTGAGGATGGGGAGTCCTGTACGCTGATGAAGTCCCCGCAGTACGGGTTCCTGAATCCCGGGCGGGGTATACCACTGGATCAACAGCACATCCAGATAGCGTGCCAAAATGGGTTCCATCCAGCGGGGAATGCGATGCGGACTGTGTAATTTGTCGCCAAGGAGCAGGCGGTTTGGATCGTGTTTTCGAAGCAGGCGATGATGCAGGGCGACCCATTTCTCCACCATCGCCTCCAGCGCGCGGTCTGACTCTTCGCGACGAGTGGGGGTGGATGTTCCCAGAACCTGTTGCAGATGATCGCGTCCGGGGGTGCCTGGGGGCTGCGCGGCAACGACTTCGACGGCGTCATGGATGTCATCCACCGCCTCGCGCATCTCCTTCCCGGTCTCGGTGACCGCCTGGACGCGTTTTTCCATGATCTCCAC
>CAZVCO010000300.1:2693-3211 GCA_964625795.1 uncultured Verrucomicrobiota bacterium
CGTGCCTGGGGGCTGCGACATCAGGTCCCGCACCCAGGGATGCACCGGCTGGGAGTCCCGTTTCTGTCCTTCATAAAAATACCAGCGGGGAATATCGCTGAACGCATAGCCGATGAGGGAGGTGTGTTCCCGATGCTGGTGAGTGACTGTACGGATATGGGCCTCAAGCCCTTCTTCAAAGTCACTCGCAAAGATATCCGGGAAGGTCTGGGCATTGAATTTATATCGGGACCCCAGGGGAAAATACTCGATGGCCACGCAATAGAAAAAGTCGTCGGCAAACAGGGAAGGGGGGACATCGTAGGTGTGAATGCCCAGGGTGTTGAATCCCAGATCGTGCAGGCGCCGGGTCAGACTGGAGACGAGGCGGGGCAGAGCGGTGCCGGCGGGGTCGAATTTCCCTTCCGCGTCCACCAGATCCTCTCCGTAGCGCTCCTGCATAAAACGCAGATTCTGCGGGGCCAGCCAGCAGTCGGACTGAAGATGGTTGACGCCGATACTGACAAAGGGGGTTCCCT
>CAZVCO010000301.1:0-477 GCA_964625795.1 uncultured Verrucomicrobiota bacterium
GCCATGCGCCACGGTAACCGGCAGCCCGATCTTGGTTTCCGCCCGGCCATTGGCGGGGGCCCCGACGCCATCAATTGGAAACGCCGACTCTATTAATAAACCATTCCACTATGAACGCCAAACGCCTGTTTTATCTTTTCGTGCTTCTCACCGCCCTGCTGCTGTCATGGAGGCTTTTTCATACACGCACTCCACCGGCGGAGTCTCCCCTGCAACCGAAACCGGCAATGCCCGTTGCGACAGGTGCGCCCGCCACTCCTAGTCCCACACAAACCGCAACTGCAGATCCATCCACGCCTTCAGTTGCCCCTGACTCCGAGCCCGCAGCCCTCCCCAAGGCCCCTCCCGCCACCAGCTCGGAGCCCCCCTCCTCTCTCCGGGCCTGGATGGAAACGGCTCCACCCGGAGATAATGCAGACCGGAACCTCTGGATCGAGCAGGGAATCACCCTCGCATCCGAACACCGGGACCGGTTGG
>CAZVCO010000301.1:487-1515 GCA_964625795.1 uncultured Verrucomicrobiota bacterium
CAATATGACCGTATGCCGGAAAAAATCCGTGCCCTCATCGAACGCCCGGTTTCCGAGGAGGGATTCTACGGCGTAATGGCCGTCTGCAGTCATGGATCCGGAGATACGCATTCCCGGGCATGCGAGATCCGGCATGAAGTGGTTCTGGACTTCGGCACGTCTGAGGCAGAGGCCTATAACGCCGCCATCCATGGCGCACGGCGCGAGCGGATGACCGAGGAAAATGCCGCCATCAACGGTGTCGTCCTTGATAAATGGATCGCCCTGTATCCCGGAGATGTGGTGATTCACAATGACGGCCCCGCCTTCGCTCCGAACCGCTATTCTGTTTATTATAAAGGGCTGGTTGGCACAGCCATCGACAGAAAATCCGCTGAAGAGCTTGCCCGGGAAATAAAAAACACCTCCTTCCAATCCTTCCAGAATGATGTCCTTCCTCAATAAATACCTAAACCCGTTGCACCGCCCTCCTTCACAAACGCCAGGCAGGCTGCACAGAGAATCCTGCTCAGGAAGCGCCTTGCTGGTCACGGTTCTGGTCGTCTCTCTTCTGTTGGTGATGACCCTTGCCCTCACCGTATTTGTGCGATTGGAACTTCGCAGAGTCGTGTCCCGTCAGGAAACGGTTCAGGCCAGAGCCAATGCCCTGCTGGGGGCCCGTCTGGCTGTCGCCCAGCTTCAGGAATTACTGGGGCCCGATCAACGGGTCAGCGCACGGGCAGAGCTGTTCGACGGATCGGTGACGAATCTGTCTGGCATGCCCTCTCCTGCGGCAGATCATCCAAAATGGATCGGCGTCTGGGACAGTGAGGGGGTGGAGGACGCCTCACCCGACGAAAAACCTTTTCTCGACTGGCTGATTTCACGTGGTGCCGGAGGAGCCGTCCCGCTTCTGGATGAAGGATCTGTGGAGGATTCAAATGACCACATTCAGGCCGGCCTGGATCGCGCGCGAAAGCGTCTGGATGACGTGCTCCTGCCCGACGACCTGGTCAAACTGTTGCGGGCGCCATTTCCGCGCTAAAACC
>CAZVCO010000301.1:1525-3211 GCA_964625795.1 uncultured Verrucomicrobiota bacterium
CACGGTGGCAAACGGAGGACATGCCTGGATGGTGGAGAACGAGGGACTCAAAGCCCAATTACGGGCTGATTTCCGCAATGACCATCCCACCACTCCTCTACTTCCCGGAGGTGGCCTGATTTCCGGCACCGCCCCCATGGAGGAACATCAGGGAATGTCGTCACTGGCCGGTGCCGCTCAGGAGGACATCGACAAACTCAGCGGGCCTGGGGATCTGGTTTTTCTATCCTCCGAGCCCGGGAATCCCATGGTCCGGCATCGTTTTGATTATACCCTGCATTCTCTGGGGGTTCTTTCCAATACCCGCGATGGAGGCCTCCGCAGAGATTTGACCATCGCCTTTGAAAATGACATCGTATTCGACCGCGTCTTCCCGAACCGCAGCCTCCCGGCAGATCCCGATGCTTCAGAATACTTTGTCATCGACCCCGACAAACTTGCCACTGCTTCTGATCTCCGTGATAACGGCTATATCCATATGGGGATCTTCCGTGATTACTACAATCTTAAGCGGCACATCGAGATCCACAGCGGTGTTCCGGTTCTCCATCAGGCAGGGATCGACTGGTTCGACATCAACCAGAACGAAAACGACCCGCCTGACTCTCCTCTGGGACGGGGAACACTCGGACCCCACCAGATGGGACCCGCCCTGAATGATTCCGAACATCAGGCCCAGCGGCCTTTCGGGATCATCGATCCTGAGGATCAGACGCCAGAATCCAGACCTTACCTTCACAACCCCCTCACCACCACCTATGCCTACCTGCAGGTTAACGGCTGGCTCGAGGTCCTGCCGGCCGAGTTCGACGCCGGTGGAACTGAAACCGCCCCACAGCGGTATACCACGCATGCCCAGTTGCTGACGGGGTTCTACAATCCCTACAACATCGGTCTGCGTATCAAAGGCCATGAGGATAGTGGAGGGGATCCCAGCGGGCCGAAACTGATGAACTGGCCCCAGTTGTTTCTGGATTTTCCCGGTGTCACTGCGGAAACCTCTCCAGGTGCCAAAGGATTCGGCGGCAATCTTCTGCGGATCGGCACCGACCAGGAGCCCGACATCGTTCCTCCAGGCCGATCCCAGGTCTACTCCATAGAGGATGACGCGGACCGGGATGCGGGCCAGGCCTACTATGGCAGTGCGTCATTCGGGAATAAAATCGCTGATCTGATCTCCGAAAGCTTTATTTCACCGGAAACCCCATGGTCCGGCAACCCCAATCAACCTGTGGATGCCTCCTTTCTAGTGACCTTCGATCAGCGTCCGGTAATGAGCATGGGCAACGGCGATCCCCGCTGGAGCATACACCCGCATGACCATGAACTCAGCCAGGTCTTTTACGAGCCCTTCCGGTGGGGCACCCACAACCAGTCCGGCGCCTACCGCAGTCAAAAGACCATCACCCCCTCAGAAAGCGTCAACTCCCCGTTCACGTTTGCCCTGCGACTGCGTACCACCCGTGAATCCACGTCCTCTGCCATCCGCCCACTGATTGACGCCAATATCCGTGCCCGCTGGAACAATCCCCGCTGGGATTCCCCACTGGGACTGGACCATCTGGCGTCCTTCTCACCCGACATGGCCCCGACGGATCCCATCCCCCAGATGGACATCAGTGAATTTCCACGTGGACACCTCTATGCCGGCGCCGGACGCGATCCCCTGGATGGCACCGACCGGGT
>CAZVCO010000302.1:0-3198 GCA_964625795.1 uncultured Verrucomicrobiota bacterium
ATCCGCTACGAGGACACCGAGCACGGCGCCTACGACGGCCTGTGGCACGATCACGGCGACGCCGAGGATCTCTGGTACGTGACCCAGGACGCCGTGGTCTTCTGCGGCGGCTCCACCAAATCGCGCGATCTTCCCATTGAGGGACGCGACCTGGACGGCGTGGAATTCGCCATGGACTTCCTGCCGCAGTCCAACTCCCGGGTGGAGGGCGATGATGTGCTGGGCAAGGGACTGTGGCAGAAAGAGATTCTGGCCACCGGTAAAGATGTGATCGTGATCGGCGGAGGTGATACCGGATCCGACTGTATCGGCACCTCCATCCGTCAGGGCGCCCGGAGTGTGGAGAATTTTGAGTTGATGCCCATGCCCCCGGTGGGACGACCGGAACATCAGCCCTGGCCCTTCTGGCCCATGAAGTTCCGCACCAGCACTTCCCATGAAGAGGGGTGCGAGCGTCACTACAGTGTACTCACCAAAAAGTTTATCGGCGAAAACGGAAAACTTACCGGCCTCCAAACCATACAGATTGAGATGGAAGTGCCGGAGGGCGGCGGACGCCCCCAAATCAAAGAGCTGCCGGGCACCGAAAAGGACTGGCCCTGCCAGCTGGCCGTGCTCGCCCTTGGCTTTGTGCATCCTGAAACCGATACCATCGTCGCTCAGTACGGCTGCGATCTCGACAGCCGCGGAAACGTGAAAGTGGACGACAACTGGATGAGCAGTGTCGACGGCTTTTTCGCCGCCGGAGATTCACAGCGCGGTCAGTCTCTGATCGTGTGGGCGATTTCCGACGGGCGGGAATGTGCGGCGTCCGTGGACGAATATCTCATGGGCGTCCCCTCCCAGCTGCCCCGGAAAGAAGGCACTGACCTGCCGCGCGTTTAAAGCCGTTTCTTGGCTCTTTCTGGGCAATGCTGGACCCTGGTGTCCTGCGACTGCTTGTTGACATTATTTCACAAACAGTCCCACATTCCAGATCCACCACATACTGGCCAGAGCGACCGCATTCCAGGAGAGCAGCAGGAATTTCATCTGCCCGATATTGGGCAGTTTGTCTTTCCGAATCAGGGCATCATACACGAAAGCAAGGCCGGCCCCTCCCAGAAACAGTGCGGCGATCGGGCTGTTGAAGCGAAGATACAGAATCAGACTTTCCGTCAGGAGAAAGCAGGCGAGTAAGGCCTTGCTGTTACGCACTCCAATACACACTGCGGTGGTTCGACGACCGGCAATGGTATCCGGCACCACATCCATGATCTGACCCGCGAGGTGGGAATGCATCGCAAACAGCAATCCGAACGCCCAGGCAGCAATGGGCAGTTGAGGGAGATCATTCAGCCAGCTGCTGAGTGGAAAAACCAACAGGTATCCGCATTGGCTGAGGAGATCAAGAAACGGACGGGACTTGAATGCCAGAGGTGGCTGGTTGTATACCGCATTCACACTCAGCGCGAGAATGAACCAGATGAGCCCTCTCAGCCCCAGAGTCGCGCAAAAGAGGATCAGGAACGGGAGTTGTACCCCTGCAATCCATACGGGTAACCGGGCCAGTTCCTCATCAGAACATTGAGCCCCGAACAGGAACGTGCCTTTCCGGGGGTTCAACCTGTCGGTTGCGCCGTCTGCGACATCATTCCAGCCGTACAGCAACAATCCCATGGGAGCCATGACGTAAAACGCCCCCAACCAGAACGTCCACTCCCTGAACAGTTCGACACCTCCCAATGGCAACAGATAAAACCACAGGTGTGTGGCCCAAAAACCGGGTCTGGCCACTTCAATGATCCTGGCAGGAGAAAGACGCATATATCTGAGCTCTAGAACAACAGCACCATTCCCACATCCACCCGGTACTGGGTGGTCCAGTCATATTCCTTCCGCCATTCCAGGCCCGGCTCCACCTCGAGGATGACAAACTCTTTGTAGAGGGGGTGACGATACAGAACGGTTGACCGGTACTTGTTGTGTATACGGTCGTTTCCAAAAACCGAAGCCCGGAACGACAGGCACTGAAGGGCGTCATTCGTTCCGATGTCCTGGCTGCGGTGGTGTTCATTCACCAGCCGGGTCATGTGGTCGAACGACAGGGTCTGCTGCCATTCCGCCCCGTCGGTGGACTCACTGAAACGGCCGGCCGTCAGGTTCCGGAATATCCATTCATGGGAGTCCCCCACCCAGCGGTAGGCCTGAAATGTGGATAACACCCCGAAACCGTCTTCATTTTCCCAGAACAACCGCTGTTCGAAATTCATAGTGGTCTCCCCCCAGTTCCACTGGGGCCGCCAGCGCAGGCGGGCAAACAGTTCGGGTGGCCAGCGGGCTTTCACTCCGACATCTCCGGAAATATTCATCTTTTCCAGCTGACGGCGGAATCCCAAGACAAAATTCCGGTTCTCGGCATCCCGGACATCGGTGCCTGGAAGGTCGTCATTGTAGTCCGTGTCCACGAAAAGACTGAGATTGCGTTCCACATTCGGAAACTCCACATCGAGCCGGAACCGCTGATCAAAGTCCGTGGTGGCGCTCGGTTCCGAAATGTATTCGGCCCAAATCCCGATCTCCAGTTCGGTGACCGGAGGCTGTTCGATCACATACGCCTCCTCATCCACCAGACTGCGGTCCAGGCTGTGCATATATCCCCGCATACGGATGGGAAGATTCTCATACAGATAATCCAGACGCTCTGACGTGCCGTCAAATTCATCCGGACGTGGGTAGAGAGGAAACTCCCGGTTATCGTGATCATAGGACAATACCCGACCGGGCTTCGCAGGTTTCGCCGGGCCACTGCGGGGCAGATCATCGCCCGACCAGTCCTTTCCGATCAGCCCAAAGAGAAAGTCGACCATGGCATTGGGCACGATCCCGGCCTCCACTCCGGCCACCCCCAGATGCAGCTGGACACCAATCTCCGAAAATTCATAGCGGGGCGGATACGGCGTCAGGTCAGTGGCATCCACCCCGAAAAGCACCAGCCCCCGCTTTTGTGTAACACCGGCCACGTGCGGCAAACCACCGGGAGTTCGTTCACCCGGAAGGCCCAGCCAGACCGCGCGGGACTTTCCCGCATAGAGAGAACTCACGTCCGTAATCCGCACCCCGGCCTCCAACCCCGGTCCCACCGCGGCCCGCAGGCGGACGATATCCAGCAGATCCAGCACACGGTTCGGCAGATACCATAACGTTTTGGTGAAAAAC
>CAZVCO010000303.1:0-3188 GCA_964625795.1 uncultured Verrucomicrobiota bacterium
CCCGACGCTCCGGATACCTTTGCCCCCAAAGGATTGAGCTGCGGATTTGTCAAAGTAAACACATCGCTCGAACCGGACGCCTCTCTGGTGCTGAAGGATAAACGCCGCGAACTGTCCGTGAAAGTGGTCAACGATATCCGGCCCGACCGGACCGCCCGCATGGCCTGGCCGGACGTATGAAGCTCGGAATTCTTTCCGACACCCACGGGCACCTCGAACGAACCACCCGTGCCCTGCATCTCCTGCAGCGGGAGAAGGTGGACCATCTGATTCACTGCGGCGATGTGGGCGGAGATTTGATTCTGGACCTTCTCTTCGAGCAGCAGGAAACCGGAACTCCGGTCACGGTGGTGCCGGGAAATGTGGACGAATGGAATCCGGAACTCATCCTCTACGCCCGCAAGCTGGGGTTCCCCTTTCATCCCGTGGCCCGGGCCTCCTTTGATTCTCTCCGGATCGCGGTCTGCCACGGTCACGACCCCGCGCGAATGCAGCAACTTGAATCCGATCCGGATCTCGATATCCTGTTTACCGGTCACACCCACGTGGCCAGGGACGAAACGGCCGACACCCTCCGCATCATCAATCCCGGCGCGGTATACCGTGCGGCGGTTCCCAGCGTTGCGGTACTGGAGATTGAGACCTCCCCTGCCCTGCAGATCCTGCCGCTGGGCTGAATTGATGTTCAGGCTCTCTGCCTGACCCCGCCTTAAGCTTTACAACCGGGGGGATCTGAAGATAGACCTCATTCATGGATATGCCTGCCCCTCTATTGATCGCCCTGCTGATTCTGGCGGGTTCTCTGGGCGGATGGATTGCGGTCAAATGTCATCTGCCGGCTCTCTTCGGCCAGGTGCTGGCCGGCATCCTGATTGGACACAGTGCGGCCGGACCCCTGCTGCATTCCAGTCAGCAGGCATTTGAACCCTTTTCCATGTTTGCGCTCAGTCTGGTGGCCGTGACAATTGGCGGTCACCTGGAGTTCCATCGTCTGCACAACGCCAAGAAGCGTATTCTGCTGATCTCTATTTTCCAAACCGTTGTGACTTTTGCTCTGGTGTTCGGGGTAATGCATCTGGTGAACCCGCTGGGACTTGAGCTGGAGATGCAACTGCCCGTTCACCTGCTCATGGCCTCCATCGCCACCTCCACCTCTCCGGTCAGCACCATTCATCTTATTCGGGACCGCAAGGCCAAGGGGCTGCTGGTGAAAACCACCATTGCCGTCCTCGCCGTGACCAATCTGCTCACGCTGGTGATCTTCGAAATCATCCGGGCCTTCGATCTCAATATTCTGACCCAGCATTCATGGGGCTGGAAGGTTCTGGGCTCCGCAGCCGCCGGAATCAGCATCGCCCTGCTGATCGGACTGATGGCCGGGTGGGGACTGGTGCATTACTGCCGGTATCATCTGGGACGCAAGGGCGAGCGCAAGATGGACCAGGCACTGGTGCAGGCCGAACTCTTCACTGCCTTTCTGGTGACCATGTTCCTCTGCAACGGACTGTGCGACTGGATCACCCATCATTCCACCCGTCAGCTGATCGCGCCCTCTCCCATCCTGGCCAACATTATGCTCGGCCTGGTGCTGGCCAATCAGTCCTCTTTCAAGGAGGATCTGCTGGGGCTTTTCAACGTGCTGGAACATGCAGTGTTCACCATGTTCTACGTGCTGGCGGGCTCACACTTCCACTTCGACGCCCTGGTGCAGGTGGGAGGGGCCGCCATGCTCTTTTTCGTCCTTCGGGTGGGAGGCAAAATCAGCGGTGCCTGGCTGGGAGGGGTGTTCAGCGGCACCACCCGGAAAATGGCCCTCTGCATTGGCCCCATGCTGCTCAGTCAGGGCGCCATTGCGGTTTCATTGGTGATTCTGCTGGAGCAATACGAAGTCTTTGCGCCCATACGGGGACAGTTTACCGCCACCGTGATCACGGCGGTGGTGCTGGCTGAATTACTGAGCGCACCGGTGATCGCCAAGGTGATCGACTGGGCGGGTGAATCCAAGCGGGACCGCACCCGGCTCATCGAATTTCTGCAGGAGGAGTTCATCCTCCCCCGGGTGAAAGTAAAGGACAAGCGTGATGCGCTCGAACAATTGGTGTCGTTCCTCTGCCATACGCACGATCTGCAGAGCAGCCGGCAGGAGGTGCTGGAGGCGATTCTCCGCCGCGAAGACCGCATGCCCACCGGCATCGGACACGGCATTGCGGTACCGCACGCCATCATCGGAGACGGTGAACACATCGTTGGCGTGCTGGGATTGCTCGACCCCCCCGTGGATTTCGGGGCACCCGACGGCGAACCCGCGAGGTTGGTCATTCTCATTGCCACCCCCGAAAATCAGAAACAGCGTCACCTGGAAGTGATTGCCGCCATCACCCGCATGCTGCAGCACGAGAATATCCGGGAGCGGCTGTTTGCGGCCACCAGCTCCGAGATGATTCACGAAATTATCGATTCAGAAGAAGCGGAGACCTTTAATTATTTCCTGACGACCTGACCAGAAGTCAGTGCATAGGAGAGGCCGCGTAGGCCTCCACGGCTCCACCGGCGGCGGGGACCTGTGCCGAGGGCACCCGTTCGTAGAGACGACGGTGCTCCTCAATTCCCGCCAGGCGGAACAGCCCGGTGGCGTGACGGTCGGTACGGTAGGTGGATCCATCCCCGGGGAGTTCATGACGGTAATAGGCCTCGTATTCCTCCAGGGTCAGCATGCGCCGACCGGCCAGCATACCGGTACGGTCCGCCCCGGCCAGGGCATTGCGGTATCCTGCCGACACGGTTCCCCCGAAGAAGGCGCCCATGCATCCACTGCCGTAACTGAAGAAGCCGATGCGTTTGTTCTCCAAATCGAGATCCTGTTGATCCAGCAGTCCGCAGAGTCCCATATACAGGGAGGCCGTGTAGGCATTCCCGGTTATCCGGTTATACGCAAGTGATGGTGCGACCTGCCGCTGCAGCGCGGAGGATTCCAACTGCGCCTGTTCGTATCTGGCCAGGTGAAGGTGAGCCTTTACGCCCATGCGGGTGAACGGAAGGTGATAGCAGAGATGGTCAAAGTCCTCCAGACGCGCCCCGCGCTGCTCTTTGTACTCCTCCCAGGCTTTCTCCAGGGCGTTGAGATAGACTTTAATGGAGTATTTTCCGTCCACCACCGCCTCATCGAGATAGTTGGGCCGCCAGAAGTC
>CAZVCO010000304.1:0-3168 GCA_964625795.1 uncultured Verrucomicrobiota bacterium
CCCTCCTCCCGGAGATCCTCTGCGGTTTTTCCGAAGGCCAGCGCCTCGGTCTGGGCGAAATAATTGCTCATGAGTTTGAGATGGTGGTCGCCCAGCGGATTGTGGCTGTTGGCAAACCCGATGAAATCACAGGGCACCAGTTTGGTTCCCTGGTGAATCAGCTGATAAAAGGCATGCTGCCCGTTTGTTCCGGGCTCTCCCCACAGAATCGGTCCCGTCTGCACCTCGACCGGGGTGCCGTCGCGACTGATGCTCTTCCCGTTGGATTCCATATCCGCCTGCTGAAAATAGGCCGGGAAACGGTGCATGTACTGATCATACGGGAGAATCGCATGGCTGTGTGCGCCCAGGAAGTTATTGTACCACACACCCAGCAGGGCCAGGAGAACCGGGAGATTCTGCTCGAAGGGTGCCGTGCGGAAATGAGTATCCATGGCATGAAACCCCTCCAGAAGGCTCCGGAAGTGATCGGGCCCAATAGAGATCATGATGGGAAGTCCGATGGCACTGGTAAGCGAATACCGCCCTCCCACCCAGTCCCAGAATTCAAACATGTTGTCCGTGTCGATACCGAATTCCGCCACTGCGGACTGGTTGGTGGACAGTGCGACAAAGTGTTTGGCCACCGCATCATCCGCACCCAGTTTCTCCACCAGCCAGTCACGGGCACTTTGCGCGTTGGTCAGAGTTTCCTGAGTGGTGAACGTCTTGCTGGCCACAATGAACAGGGTGCTCTCCGCCTCCACCTTCCGCAGCGTTTCAGCCAGATGGGTGCCGTCGACGTTGGAGACAAAGTGAAGGTCGAGATTCCGGTCGGCATAGGGCTTCAGCGCCTCGGTCACCATGACCGGCCCCAGATCGGAACCGCCAATACCGATATTGACCACGTGACGGATTCGTTTACCGGTATATCCCGTCCACTCGCCCGAACGCACTCTGTCCGACAACCTGGCCATACGGTCCAGAACGGCATGTACCGCGGGCACGACGTCCTCGCCATCGACCAGAATCTTCTGATCACGGGGGGCCCGGAGTGCGGTGTGCAGCACTGCGCGCTGTTCGGTCTGATTAATCTTTTTGCCGGAAAACATGTCCTCGACCGCCTGCTCCAGCCCGGAGGCCATCGCCAGGTCCAGCAGCAGGCTGAGGGTCTGATCCGTAATCCGGTTTTTTGAGTAATCGAGCAGCAGACCGTTCACTTCTAATGAAAAGCGTTCAGCGCGTTCAGGATCCTGCGCGAACAACTCACGCAAATGGGTGCTGGACAGTTCTTCAGCGTGACGGGACAGGGCGTCCCATTCCGGTAAATCATTGGGTTGTTGAGTCATAATATCAGGAGAATTTGGATTACACAGGGGTTTCAAAAGGTTCGTACAGCCAGCTTTCCATCTCGGTTTCGGCATCGTCCTCATAATCCAGATCGAGAAACTGGTAAATCGGCATGACCTCGGTGCGCACCATGATGTCACAAAATAGGCCGGCCAGTCCAGTACTGCGGGCCAAAACGGTGATACGGGTCAATCCGTCCTCCAGAGCCTCTTCGAGCAACTCCTCAAACGCGGCCTGCGCATCCGCCGCGAAAAACCGCAGCGCACAGGCATCGACCACCAGAATATAGGGCTCTTTTTCTCCGGCCCGCTCATCCCGGAGTTGCCTGGCCAGTTCCTGAACGGTCTCCAGATCCGCAATGCCCTGCAGCGTCAGGGTATAACCATGGGGACGATTGGTGATGGGCTTCATATCCAGTTATGGATGTACCGGGCACCACCCGGGGTGACAAGTGCAGAGAGGACAAAGCTTACATTCAGGTGGACGGGTTCAGAACCTGCAGAGACAGAATCTGATCCACCGGAATGATCACCGTGCTGGTATCCTCTCTTTCCATAACCAAATTTTTCAGGGAGAGCACTCCACTCAGTTGATCCTCTCCCTTCAGCTTCAGATGATGGACGCCGTTCAGGGTCTTGATCCGGCGGATCTCACTCAGTTGAACGGGAAGCGGGCCGAGAGCGGTCTCCACCTCCACCAGCTGATTCCGTGACAGACCGGAAACCGTTGTTCCGTTCTGTAATTGCGCCGTCACCCGGACGTATGCCGGACTGGAGGTGAGACGGACATGAACCCTTTCATAATATGCCTGACCGGGGTGATGTTCGGATCCCGCCGCCTTGGGGGACTGCCGTGAGGTTCCAATCTGGATCTGACGGGCCAGAGACTGCACCGCCTCCTCATCCACCGCAACCGGGGTGGCGGTGGGTGTGGGCTCCTCTCCGGAAGGAAGAGCGGCCTCACCCAGCTCCAGCTGGGCAAACGCCGGGCGGAGGAGGAATATCAGGAGGATACAGATTCGAAACAGCATGGTATAGGCTGGCAACGTAAAGGGGTTGGGAAAGATTTTCAACTCTCCCGCTTGCCAGACAGTACCTCTACTCGTACGTATCGAGTATTCAACCGAAGAAAGGGTTTCTCATGAGTAACGACGTCTGGAAAGAATTCGAAGACAATCAAATCACCCACAGTGCGGCACACTACCTCATGACCATCCGTCAATTGCTGGATGATCATGGATATGCCCGGGTCACCGATATTGCCAAAACCCTGAACATCACCCGTGGAAGCTGCTCAATTTCTCTCAAACCGCTGAAACGAAGAGGGCTGGTGGTGGAGGACGAGAACCGGTTTCTCAAACTCAGTGATGAAGGCCAGCGCCTGGCCGAGCTGGTGGAACTCAATGACAAGCTGCTGGAGATTCTGCTGGGTGAGGTGCTCGGGGTCGATGCGGAACAGGCGGAAATTGACGCCTGTAAGATCGAACACCTGCTGAGCATTGAATCCAGCACCCGTCTTTCGGCCTTTGTGGATCTGTGGAAGAGCGATGCTCCTGAGGTGTTGGCGTTCAAGAAACTCCTGGAGAAAACCCACTACGCCTGCACCGGCGACAGCGAAAACTGTGACATCTGCACCCGGCTGTGCATCAAGCCGGCTGACGACTGAGATGAACGAGGACAATCCTCTTTCGATCTTACTGGACGAACACGCCCCCCTGCCCTTTGACCGCGTCAAAGCGGATCATTTCAGCCCGGCCGTTCGGAAGGGACTTGAGCAGGCCCGGTCCGCAATCGACGCCATCACCGGGAATCCCGAGCCCCCCACCTTTGAAAACACCGC
>CAZVCO010000305.1:0-3137 GCA_964625795.1 uncultured Verrucomicrobiota bacterium
TTGATGGGGTCTGGACGTGCATGGCTGTCTCCGTGGTGATGGTGTTGGAACTGATGCTGATGGTGCCGGGGTGCGACCTATCACTGGAGATCGCTGAGTCTGTGTAGGTCTGACCGATGGCCAACTCGGCGGAGCGGATATCCTCCTTGGCCCCGGAACTGTCGGAGGAAAGATGGTCGCCCGGCGACATGTCGAGGCGGTGCGAGTAGCTGCTGCGGGCCTGGCGCGAGGCGTGGACTTGCACCCCGCCCCGCATCTCCTCGTCGCCGAGGGTGTGGGTGTAGGACACCCAGAGCTGACGGTCGCCGTTGAAATTACTTCCTTCAATGGGGATGCGGATGGCGCGGAGTTCAGTTCCCGCGGGAGTCAGATCGTTATGCGTGTGGTCGAAAATGCGGTAGGTGTTGCCGTTGGTGCCCATGGCCACCTCTCCGTTGGCCTCCTTGAGATACTCGAGACGGAATTTATACTGAGCATTAATGTGCGCTCCGCCGCCGCCCATGATGTCATCGCCATCGCCATATTCCACATCGCTGCCCCCCTCCTGGCGGGGATCGGTGGGAGTCTCCCATCGCTGGGCGTGGTTGAGACCCATATTGTGGTGCAATTCGTGGTGACC
This sequence comes from uncultured Verrucomicrobiota bacterium, assembly GCA_964625795.1. Taxonomy (GTDB): domain Bacteria; phylum Verrucomicrobiota; class Kiritimatiellia; order SS1-B-03-39; family UBA6053; genus UBA6053. The sequence continues at coordinate 620 of CAZVCO010000305.1, forward strand.
GATAGTCTTATTGGGCAGGTTATTGTAATGACTGCGCGTTCCGCGGATAAAGGCATAGGCGGTCGATCCGGTCACCGTCCCCGAGGCCAGCGTCATGATCCGGTCGTAGTTGCCTGAACTCAGTCCCGCGGCACTCATCCCATCTTGATAGGCGGCAAAACCCGCACCGGAATAATCCGCCTTGGTACCCGGCAGCTGGACTTTCACATGGGTCACCGAGTTATACCAGGCCCGCCCGAAGGAGTCGCGGCGCAGCCATTCGTCCAGTCCGCCCGTCTGACCGATCCTGAACAGGTCATTCACCTGCTGGGTGGTCAGGCTGGTCGGCCCGGTATCCGTGTAATAACAGTCAAGCACCAGAATATCCTTGCCGCCCTCGGTCCAGCTGTCGGCATGAAGCGCATTGAACCAGAGGAGTGGAAGAACCACAAAGAGGGATGGCAGAAATTTCATATCAGGTGTCTCCATTCAGAAAATCGGGATAGGTGACGCGGGGTCCGTCACTGTTTAATTCGGCGTCCAGGGCCAGGGTTTGGGCCTCGGCAAAGTCATCGGGGGTGGAAAACGTCAGCAGCTGACCGCCAAAGCGGGCGCGGACTTCTCCGGGAACAAACCCGCTGTCGCCCGGCCGCAGCAGCCGCAGGGGCGATTGATACACCACCGCCTGTCCGTCCAGACTGTACCCGTCCAGGGCCACATTTTCCAACGACAGCGTTTCCTTCCGGTAGCCGAAGGTATGGGCCTCCATCGGTTTTCCGTTGACCAGCGCTTCCCGCCACATTTCGCTTTCCGGATGGGCGCCGGGCTCGTGATAACCGGAACAGGCGATCCCCAGCAATAGATCCCCGCGGGTCCGCAGAGGTTCCTCCACCAGCCCCCGCAGCTCTGCGGGAACCCGGGAGCGTTCTTCATCCGTGAGGGCCTGACGGAACGCGGCCTCCGGATCGGACTCCATCAGCGCCAGCAGCCCCCCCCGCCGCTCGCGCAGCAGCGGTTCGCCAACCGCACGCTCTTCCGGCGTCAGGTCCTCCCCGGCCTCCAGCCCGGCCAGCCAGGTGCGGGTCCGCTCAAACACATCTGCCGACGCGGATTCGGGGATGGGATCCGGCATGTCCTGAACCGGATCGGATGACTCGACAGACACGTCCGGTTCCGGCAGATCCGGCACCGGGGTCTCCCGCGTCTGAAGGTCCTGTACAGACACCTCTTTCCGAGGTTCGGAACCCGGGTCGACGGTCGTTTCCGATCCTCGGAACCACAGCCACAGGCCAAGCACCAGTACCGGGAGCAACACCAAAAGAATTCGCGGGAGGGGATGTTTCATGATTGTCGTGTCTCAAACGTTTCCGATCACTTTATCCTTAAAGTGATTTGAACACTTACCAATATAGCGCATTTACGGATTGCAGTTAATATGTATTTTGCGTTAAGATTACCGCAATATGCGAAATAAAGCTCCAAAACCGTCTGAAGTGGATCGTTCGTACAGTTTGTCATCTTCCTGCCACGGCCGTTTTCTTCCGCATCAGAATCCGCTGATTTATTCATCGGAATCAAACAGGAATGCACCTGATTCGATATCGATCACGCGTACGATCAGGATTACGATTACGCCCTCCCCCTTTATCAGATGAACCCGCTCCCGACTTCCCCCCGCCTTTCCGTTGCTCTGGTGGGGCTGTCTCTGTACGGAGAGGACGCCGACATCCTGAGAGGCATCCACCGGTTCAGCCGGACGGCGGGCAACTGGATTCCGGAAACCGCCGCCCATGATGTGCGTAGTTTCGCCTTCGACCATCTTAACCGCTCCCCGCAGGGAATCATCGGCCATGTGGCGGAACCGGAATTGGCCCACGTGCTGGAAAAGAGCGGGATCCCGGTGATCAATGTGTCCGGAGTCAGGCCGGGAGACGTTCCGTTTCCGCATGTCGGCATCGAACACCGACGCGTGGGGGAGCTGGCGGCCCGTCATCTGATCGAACTGGGACTGCGGGATCTGGCCATCCCCTTCCCTCCCGGATTCATTCCCTACGATTTTCTCAATCAGCGGCTGGAGGGATTTCTGGAGGAACTGCGGCGGCAGGGGCTTCCCTCTCCGTTCTGTCTCCGGCAGCAGGTGGAGACACCCGAGGAGAACCTGAGCATCACGCCTGACCTGGCCGGGGACCTGGAACTGCGTTTTCTGAGGGAACTTCCCACTCCCTGCGGGATTTTTGCGCCCACCGACCGTATGGGACTGATGATCAATGAAGACTGTCTCGCCCTGGGGCTGCGCGTTCCGGAGGAGATCAGCATCATCGGCGCGGGCAATCTGGACATCCTCTGCGAACTCAGCCATCCCGGCCTGTCCAGTATCGCCGGTCCCATGGAGGAGGTGGGGTTTCAGGCCGCCCGTCTGCTGAATCAGCTCATGCACGGACAATCCGTGCCGGCCTCCACCCTGCTGAGCGGACCCCTGCACGTACATTCGCGTCAGAGCACCTCGCAGGTGATGGTGGAGGATGCGCTGGTGCGGGAG
>CAZVCO010000306.1:0-3135 GCA_964625795.1 uncultured Verrucomicrobiota bacterium
ACGGAGAACCTTTCGTTCTCGGCCTCCGGGAGGTCTCCGACCTCACCGAACCGGCAGAGCGCACGTGTGGGGCGTAGCTCGGAGAGTGAAGCCCTATTAGGGTGCCATTCGGGCAGCGTTCGGGGGGCATTCGGCCCCCATTCGGGGGGTGTTCGGGTAACTATAAATTATGTAAGCAACTAAAATAAAGAAGGTTAGGGTAATCATGAGTAAAACAGCCGAAAAAAAGAAAGAAGTAGGTGTGTGTGACTTCAGCCATGGACGCTCGCAGGATCGTGAATGGCAGGAGGCGTTCACCGGGTTCCTCGCATCCCTTGAAGCCCGGAAACTGAGTCCCCAGACCGTGAAAAAACGGGAAGATGATCTTCGCAAACTCGGCATCTACCTCGAATCCCGAAGCCTTGCTCTCGGCCAAGTCACCCCGCCGGATCTGGAAACCTTCCGACTGGCACTGATCCAGCACGGCTACAGTGAATCCGCCGTGTGCAGTGCGATCCAGGCCGCGCGGATGTTCTTTGCTCAACTCGAAGAAAGCAATGCCATCTTTGAAAATCCGGCCCGGAACCTTGCCAACCCCAAACCCAAAATGAGAATGGGAACCGTGCTCAGTGAATCCCAGATCCACCGCCTGCTGTCGGTTCCGGATCTGGCAAAGCCCCAGGGCCTCCGGGATCGCGCCATCATGGAAACTCTGTACAGCACCGGCATGCGCCGAGGAGAACTGGTGGCTCTCACCGTCCTGGACCCGGATCTTGACCGGGCATTGATCCGGATCACCGGCAAAGGGAGGAAGGAACGCATCGTGCCCCTGGGCATACAGGCGGTCCGCTTCCTGCGCTTGTATATCCGGGACGGTCGCCCGGCTTTCCTGCCCCGGTTCCGCCCCGCGCCGGAGGCGCTGTGGCTCAACCGGCGACAGAAAGCGCTGTCCTCTGGCCGGGTGGTGGGAATGCTCAAAGAATATGGGGAATCGGTCGGACTGGACGTGGACGCGCACACGCTTCGGCGAAGCTGTGCCACCCATCTGCTCCGCGGGGGAGCGCATCCGGTGGTGGTGGCCGAACTGCTCGGCCACTCCGGAATCAAAACCCTCAGCCACTATCTGCAGACCACCCCGCCGGACCTCCTCGCCGCACATGCAAAAAGCAAGCCGGGCCGCTAAAGGAAAAAATGAAGACCCTGTATGAATGGACAGATGATCTGTACCGCCGCTTTGAAAGCCTGCAATCGGCTCCCGGTACGCTGGCCCGGCTCAAGGTAGCGATGAACGTGTTCATCCCGTACCTGGAGCGCCAGAACGTCCAGTATCCTGAAACCCTCACTCTGAAGCACATCCACGGGTTCCAGGCGTATCTGTCACAACGAATCACCCGGTTCGGTCTTCCCATGAAACCCGCTTCCGTGAACACCATTATCAAAGGGGTTCGTTCCTTCCTCGAACTGCTGGACGATCATGGAGCGATCCGGCGGCCTCTGGCAAAATCCCTGGCGTACATCCGGGAACCGAATCTGCTGCCGACCAGTGTGCTCACGCATGCCCAGGTCCGGAAGTTCCTGCGGAAAGTGGACACTCAAACCAGCGAGGGGGTCCGGGACCGGGCCGCCCTGGAACTTATGTACTCTTCCGGCCTACGCATCGGCGAACTCGAAGGCCTCACGCTTCCGGACCTCGACCTTGAAAAAGGGGTGGCCCGGGTGGTGGGGAAAGGTCAGAAAGAACGCTTTGTTCCCATCGGTAAAACCGCCCTGAAATGGTTGCGCTCCTACATCAAAGGCGTTCGTCCGTTCATGGCCCGGAAACCCTGTGACTCCGTGTTCCTCACCCGTTCCGGGGATCCCTTGCCCGGCCACCGGCTCCGGACCACCGTCCGCGAAATCGGCCGCACTATGAATCTGGATATCCAAATCACCCCGCACACCCTGCGGAGAAGCTGCACCAGTGAACTGGTGAAGAGCAACGCCAACCTCTACCACATCAAGCAGCTTTTAGGACATGAGAGCTTTGAAACCCTCAACCGCTATGCCCGGTTGAACATCGCGGATCTACAGAAGACCCACGCCAAATGTCATCCCAGGGAGAAGGATGAGAATTAGCCATGAATCAGCCAGAGCCACCAAGAAAGGAAAGCGAGAATCAGCATTAAATACCAGAAGGGAAGTCGTGCCCCTTTGGTGATCCAGGCAGGTAATATCATGTGAAAATATCCCCATGTAATCAGGATGGGTTCTTCGTTTTGATTATTCTTTTTCATATCTTCGTCCGGGTTCATAGGGGGTTACATCTTTAGCCACGCATTCAATACGTTGCCTTCTCTTATAGGGCTTTTTGTCTCGGTTGGGGCCATGTACCCATGGCCACCAATTCAAGTGATGACTGCACTTTATAAAATTTTCGTTTTATTCGCATGTTGCTCTGGCGGCTTTGGGTTGGGTGTGAATCCAGATACGTAGCATGTTCTCCTGCACCTGCTTTGGTCTCAGGGGACTGAGGGGATGTCATTCAAATGAGGAGCCAGTTTAGAAGTTCCATATATAAATGTCTAACGCTCCTGCGGGTTATGCTGACTTTGAAACTTGTGTTTAGGCAAGGGATCAACTAGCCTAGTCGTCAATGAACGGAAGGGCTCGAATCCTGTTTTTTCTTTTAGCTGCCTTCGCCTGGCTGGTGCCGGTGCAGGCCGCTTTGCCTGGCCTGCAAAACTCGCTTAAATCTCCGGCCTTCCTCGAAACCTCAGCCGTAGAATCCGCCGCCTGGGAACTGGTCGACGTTCAGCCCTACGGCTTCACCGAAGAGGGAACCCCCTTGGCTCTGTTCGTGTTCATCGAACTTCCCAGCTCTTTCGATATGTTCGCGCCCGTGTCCACCCGTGCAGGCCCAGAAGTGCATACCCGCGTTCTGTACGTAGTACAACCCGTACTCGGGTTGGCTACAGAACAGCAGTATCAATTTATGATCGGTTATTCTTTAGACAAAAAGAACCGAACGGCTATCGGTACTGCTGGTGAACTTGTTTTTGAACAATTATTAGAAAAGGCAGGGCACATCGTAATTAAAGGTCCTGCAAATATGAGCGGTTCACATAATGCTGACTTGATATCATATGATCCAAAAACGAAACAATTGTATTTTTTTGA
>CAZVCO010000307.1:0-3131 GCA_964625795.1 uncultured Verrucomicrobiota bacterium
AATTGTCTTCAATGCCGATGCAGTCTATGCTCACATCACCTCCAACAACACCATCAAGGGTACCCAGTGGGCACAGCTTCCGGAAACCGGCGGCGTCCCCATCGTGTCGGACATGAGTTCGGACATCTTTTCCTTGAGCTTCTCAGCGTTCTCTCTCCCTTTCAGCCTTTTTACCTCTATCTTTCCATGACCTCCCCGCACACCCCTTTGTCCGTGAACAAGGCGTTCATCGGAAAAAGCGGGTTGAACAATCTGTACGCCGATCTGGTGATCGAGACGGATGATGTGCTGGGTCAGGTGCTGGATTCGCTGGAGCGCAACGGCGTGGCGGACAACACCCTGGTGGTGTTCACCAGCGACAACGGATTTGCCAATTATGCCGGCGGCTCCGCAGAGGGCAGGGGGGGCGAGGCCGCGATGGAGCCGCAGGGCCATTTTCCCGGCGCAGGATACCGTGGGTATAAATCCGATGCCTGGGACGGCGGCCACCGCGTTCCGTTTGTCGCCCGCTGGCCCGGCGTGATCGAGCCGGGCACCACCTGCAATGAGCTGGTGTGTCTCAGCGATCTGATGGCCACCTGTTCGGAGGTGATGGGCGACCCGCTGCCGGATGAAGCCGGGGAGGACAGTGTGAGTATGATGCCGCTGTTCAGCGACCCCGCGACCCCTGTCCGCGATCATGTGGTGCATCATTCCATTGACGGAAAATTCGCCATCCGCGACGGCCGCTGGAAACTGGTGCTGTGTCCGGGGTCCGGAGGCTGGACCTATAAGGATGCCCGGGCGGCCGACGACGGTCTGCCTCTGGTTCAGTTGTACGACATGGAGGTGGATCCCGGGGAACAGGAGAATGTTCAGGATCAGTTTCCGGACAAGGTGAAAGAGATGATCGGACAGTTGGAATCTCTGGTCGACGCAGGGCGCAGCACCCCCGGCATCCCTCAGCAGAACGATGCGGAGGTGGATATCTGGAAGCGCCACACCCTGCCAGAGGTCGAGGCCTCCGCATGGGATGATGTATAAGAACGGGTGTACTCTTGGCATGGCGGGCGATGTGGTCTAGAGAGGACCCATCCCGTTAACATTTCTATCCCCATCACGGATTTATTCATGAGACACTTCTTTTCTGTTTTTCTGCTGTGGTTCACGCTTCCGCTTCTGTCGGAACCGGCCAGTGTGATTTTTATTCATCCGGATGGAACCGGCTTGGGGCACTGGCATGCCGCCCGGCTGCTGGAGGCGGGGCCGGACGGGAAGCTGAACTGGGACCGGCTGGAGCGGGCCGCGGTTTACCGCGCTCATCAGAAAAACTGGCTGTCCACCACCTCGCATGCCGGAGCCACGGTTCATGCCTACGGAAAGAAAGTGCATCACGATTCATTCGGCATGGACAAGGATCAGCCCCTGGTATCGGCCTCCGGATCCGGGCTGTCCATCATGCAGGAGGCGATCGCCAGGGGAATTCCCTCCGGGATCGTGAATTCGGGACATATTGCCGAGCCGGGCACCGCGGTGATCCTGGAGTCGGTGCACAGCATCCTATCGACGCTGGAGCTGCTGCAGGAGCCGGGCACCGCGGTGTTTCTGGCTTCTTCCGAAACCCGCGGGGACAAGACGGGCATCGCGGAGAAGGTGCTCAACAGTGGCGCAGAGGTCATCTTCTGTGGTGGCGAGATCTATCTGATTCCCGAAGGGCAAACGGGAAAACACGGGGAAGAAGGTCGGCGCACAGATGGCCGGAATCTGCTGCAGGAGGTGGAGGCCGACGGCTACACGGTGATCTACACCAGAGATGAACTGTTGGCACTGGATCCCGGGGTGGAGCGGGTGATCGGTATTTTTGCCGCCGGGCATACCTTCAACGCAGCCAAAGAGCAGGATCTCCTTCGTGACGGGCTCCCCTGGTTTGATCCGGCGGCGCCCACTCTGGCCGAAATGACGGCCAAAGCGGTGGAGATTCTGTCCCGGGATTCCGACCGGCCCTTTTTGCTGGTGACGGAGGAGGAGGGCACCGACAATTTTTCCAACAACACCAATGCCGGCGGGGCGATTGAGGCACTGCGGCGGGCGGATGCGGCCATTGGTTAGGCCCTGGCCTATCAGCAGCGGAATCCGGAGCGGAAGGTGCTGGTGGTGACGGCAGCCGATTCGGATGCCGGCCATCCCTCGGTCTGGGCGCCACGGAATCTGCCCGTAGATCAGAACCTGCCGGCGACCACGGATACCGGAGCGGCGCTGGACGGGGTGGAGGGGTCCGGCAGTCTTCCCTTTGTCTCCGCCCCTGATGCCTACGGGAACCGCCACGCCTTTGCGGTCGCCTGGCCCTTTTCCTTCGACATGCAGGGATCGGTGGTGGCCAAAGCGCACGGCCACGGAAGTGACCGTCTTCCCGCAGATCTGGACAACACCGGAATTTATACGCTGATGCGGTCGGTGCTGTTCGACGAACCGGCTCCCTGACCTTATCCCGGATGCATTCGACCAATGCCGATTGAAATCACGTTTACCCTCACGGAAAAAGACCACCTCCGCGCGCAATGGCTTCATATGCGGCCGCGTCTGGTGTTTAAAATTCTGCTGGTGCTGCTCCTGCTGCTGGTGGCCGGTGCTTTGCTGTTTCTCAGAACCGGCGACCCTCTGGAGGAAACCGGACCGCTTCTCACCATCGGGGTGGCCGGCGGTTTCCTGCTTTTCTGTTATGCATTGCTGCCGCTGAAATGGAGACGGCTGTACCGGAACAATGCCTTTCTGCGGCGGGAACAGACTTTCTCGTTCGACGAGGAGGCCCTGCAGGCCCGCAGCTCCAGCGGCGAAGGCCGTATGAAATGGGAGGATCTTCATAAATGGAAAGAGGGAAAAGAGGTCCTGCTGATTTACCCGGCTCCGAACCTGATGTACGTCATTCCCACTTCGGCATTTCAGGATGAGGAACAGCGTGCCGGCATCCGTGATCTGCTGATCCGCAAGCTCGGCCGCACAAACGCCTAGGCCCCGATGGCCTGAAGGGCGCATCCCGGAATTGGTGTAAAGCACGCTTACAAAAAGGAGGTTGGGCATTACGCCTCCGGCGTACAAGTCCTGCCCGACAAATGCACGGTGACGGCCTGGAAAGGCCATCCCGCCTCCGGCGG
>CAZVCO010000308.1:0-3126 GCA_964625795.1 uncultured Verrucomicrobiota bacterium
CCTGAAAGGAAACATCCTAGCAATGATGGGAAAGTTCGAAGCCGGGCTGGAGGCGTTGGACACTTTATTGGAGACCTGCGTGGATGAGCGGGGAGCCATTTCCAGGGTCTGTGAAGGTCCGGGTCCTCTGGTGGACGAAACCCCCTACCTTTGCGGTGGGTTTTCCGGTGACATTTCCCATGGAGCGTTCGCCCTGCTGGAGGCCTGTCTGGAAAGAGTTGCAATAGTACCCATGGAGACTGGAGATGCGTGAGGTCATAAAACCGTCCAGGAAGCCATTAGACAGCGAATGTGATTCACACCTATTTCACATCACGACACTAAATCAAACCCAAGGAAGTAACCCATGAAACTGATATTTTTTATCTTAACATCACTCATTTTTACCATGGGGAATGTTCTCGCCAATGAAACGCAGGAAACCTCGGAAACGAATTTTCACCTCAAGCAGTATCTGAAACAACACCCAGAGTCCGATACCGACCGTGACGGCGTGCTTGGCTGGTGGGAAAAAGAGCAGCATCTCTCAGAGGAAGCTCTGGAGAAATTAGTCGATGGAACGGTTCATAAACATGTGCGCATTCCGATGCGTGATGGCTATGAACTCATGGCGGAGGTTTTCCTGCCGGCGGTTGACGGGAAACCAACTCCCGTCGTGGTCACTCGAGCTGGATACGGACGATGGCGTGCAGCCGGGTATGCAAAGTCCGCCAATAAGGATGGTATGGCTTTTGTGACCACACAGGTGCGCAGGTACGACGATGGCAAACATGAGAAATTCAAGGATTCGGAAAGTTCGTTCGTGCAGATTGATGACATGCATGACATCTGTGAATGGCTCGTGGCGCAACCTTGGTGCAATGGCAGAATCGGCACCATTGGTGGCTCCGGGAACGGTTTTGCTGCGAGTATGGGCTTCTGGTCCTTGCACCCTGCCTATATTGCCTGCCGCGCCGGAAACACGGCCGGGAATGTCAAACATTATTGGGGGTATCAGAACAGTGTGGCCACCTACCAAATTCGCTGGGTGAACAGCACGATTGGAAACGACCAAGGTCGCTTACGGCCAACCCTGCCCAAACATGGCTACGATTACGATGGCTGGATTGAGTGGATAACAGAAAGGGCCAAAAAGAGCGACAATTACTATTTTAACGGTACCGGTTGGTTCGATCCGCTTTTCCAGGCGGCTCTGGATGATTTTATGGCCCTCCAGCATACTGGAAAAGCGTTTGTCGACATTGAACCGCGCGGTCATGGCGGTACGACCGGTTTCGGCGAGGATACGAACTTCAAGTTTCCGGTTCATAATGGTCCCGATGGTAAGTGGGGCGCCGGTTCTTTCCCAAGTTTCAAAGACCTGCTCAGGGGGAAAGAGCCCGAGAATCCAAAGTCTATGATCCGGTATTTCCTGATGGGCGATGTCCGGGACAGCAGTGCGCCCGGGAATGAGTGGGTGTTCGCAAACACGTGGCCTCCGGCATCAACGAAAACTAATTTTTATTTTACTGAAGGCGGTCAATTGTTGAAGACGAAACCTGCAGGCAGTGCGAAAGCCAGCTACACGTATGACCCGAAAGATCCGACCCCAAGTTACGGAGGGTATTACTCCTGGAATCCGACACTTTCCGGTCCACACGATCAGAGCGAATTGCGTAAGCGCGAAGATGTGCTTTACTTTGAAACGGATCCGCTGGAGGCCCCTGTGAATGTGACTGGACGCATTTCCGCCAAGCTGTTCATCAGCAGTACCGCAAAAGACACGCAGTTTATCGTGAAGCTGGTGGATATTTATCCGGACGGTTATGAGGCCATCATGCGCGAAGCCCCGTTTATGGCGCGTTATGCAAAAGGCTATGATCAACCAGCCCCCCTGGAGGGCGGAAAGGTCTATGAACTTGATATTGATATGTGGAGTACTGCAAATGTCTTCAATAAGGGGCACAAAATCGGGGTCATCGTGTGCAGCGCTGCTAAAGAGTCTTATGAAGTTCATCCCAACACCTATGAGCAGATTGATCTTGCTGATTGGGATGAAAAATCGGTTGTCGCTGAAAACACCATTCATCTTTCAGCCGAGCACCCGTCGCACATCACCCTGCCGGTTGTGGAGTAGGTAAAAAAACCTGTTCGTCCCCGCCATCCCGCTTGCCGGGGTGGTGGCGTGATCTGTGTGTTGCCTCATGACAGGATCTGTCCCCACCACCCCGCTAGCCGGGGTGGAGACGTGGTCTGTGTATTGCCTCAGGACAGGATCTGTCCCCACCACCCCGCTTGCCGGGGTGGAGGTAACGGTTGAAAGGAACCGTCCGGTTTCTAATTTTTCCCGCCCCTTTTTCCCATCCACCCCATAAAACGGTCCATGAAAACGACACATTGCCTGGAACAGATGCGGCCCGCACAAATTGATGCGGAAAAAGAAAAGATGCCGGCGATCTATGTTCCCCTGGGGGCCATTGAGTGGCACGGGCGGCATAACGTTGTCGGGCTCGATTCGCTTAAAGCGCACGCCCAACTCTGTCGCGTGGCCGAACAGGCAGGCGGGGTGGTGTATCCACCGATCTATACCGGATCGCTCCCTGGAAACAACGATGATTACACCTACATGGTGAGCGCTGAAACCTTGTGTCACATCCTTATGGAGCTTCTCGCCGGCTTCGAGCGCGACGGATGGAAAAAAGCCATCCTGTTGGGCGGTCATTATCCGAACTATCACGTTGCGGCCAAACAGGTGGCGGAACAATGGGCCAGCGAAGAACATACCCTGGAAATTCTTCCCATGGTCGAAAATCGCCTCAAAGAAATCAGGGGGGATCATGCGGCTCTTGATGAAACGTCTATGATGCTTGACCTCTATCCCGAAACCGTCGATCTCAACCGCATCGGGGGCCGCGAAGCGGCTGAAGGCACCGTGGATGATAAAAACGATTGGCTCGAAGCGCCGAAAGATCATCCGTGCCGCGGCATCATTGGCGCCGACCCCCGCCTGGCCACCGCCGAACATGGACGTGAGGTCAACGACACCCTCGTCGCCGCCCTCGTTGGATGGATCCAAACCGGCACCATCGATCTCGAATGGTAGGATCTTCTTCACCCACGGGACAAGCCCGCGGGGGCCGGGGAGGG
>CAZVCO010000309.1:0-1184 GCA_964625795.1 uncultured Verrucomicrobiota bacterium
GGTTCGCCGTGCCGGCATTGCGGCCCGCGGAACGCCCGATACTCCCTCGTTCGCCCCGGCAGAGGAACAGGGGAAAAATGCCCGTCTCCATTCGATGTCAACACGTGTTTCCGGGGCGGCCCCGGCTGAGACGTTCTGGATTCCGGCCGCGCTGGCCGCAGGCACGCTGGTGTCGGAGGATCTGACCTGTGTCATCACCGGGGGACTGATCGCCAGCGGGAAGCTGGGATGGGGAACAGGCATCGGGGCCTGCCTGTTTGGAATTCTGCTGGGCGATATCGCGCTGTATCTCGCCGGTTGGTTTCTGGGACGTCCGGCCCTGGAGAAAATTCCTCTGCGGTGGATGGTGCATCCGGAACAGCTGGAGCGGGCCGAGGCCTGGTTTGCCCGGCGCGGGATCCTGACCGTGATCCTCTCCCGCTTTCTGCCCGGCATCCGCCTCCCGGCATATGTGGCCGCCGGCATCCTCAAACATTCCCCCCGCGTTTTTCTCCCCTCCCTGCTGATCGGAGCGGTGATCTGGACGCCCCTGCTGGTTGGACTCTCCATGCTGCTGGCAGAAAAAATCCTGGACGCCCTGGACGTCTACCGGATGACCTTGGGGGTGGTCGTCTTCGCCCTGCTGCCGGCGTATCTTCTCATCACCCGCATCCTCATTCCCGCCTGGACCTGGAAAGGAAGACGTCTGCTGGCCGGAAAATGGCGGCGCTGCCGCCGTCCGGAATACTGGCCGGCCCCGCTCTTTTACCTGCCGGTGACCGCCTGGCTCCTGCTCCGCGGCCTGAAACGGGAAAACCGTCTGCTGGATTTCACCGCCTGCAACCCCTGCATGCCGTCAGGCGGAATCATCGGTGAGTCCAAATCCACCATTCTCCAACAGATCGGGGACACCACCGCCCTGCCGGCCTATACCGGGTTTCCCGCCGGGACGGACGCGGCGGAACGCATGCGGATTCTGGAGGAGTTTATGGCTGCCCACCGCCTCACCTGGCCGGTGGTGCTCAAGCCCGATGTGGGACAGCGGGGGCGTCAGGTGGCGGTGGTGAACTCCCGTTCCGTGGCCGAAGGGGTGCTGCAGGCCTCACGCGGAAGATGGATCGCGCAGGCCTTTGTGCCCGGGGAGGAATTCGGGGTGTTCATGGTCCGGAACCCCGAAAGTGGAAGCTGGGAGATCTTCGACATCA
>CAZVCO010000309.1:1194-3120 GCA_964625795.1 uncultured Verrucomicrobiota bacterium
ATTCCCGCGCGGTCTGTCAGGCCAAGGTCCATTTCCGCGCCCTGCATGCCCGGCTGCAGGAGGTTCCGGGACCGGGCGAGCGGGTCACCCTCTCCACCGTCGGCAATCATTGCCGCGGCACCCGTTTTGAAAACGGAACCCATCTGTCCACCCCCACTCTGCTGCAACGGATGACCGACCTGTGCGAATCGATACCCGGATTTCATTTCGGACGCTTTGATATCAAAGCCCCCGACCGGGAGACCTTTCAGCGGGGAGAGGGACTTCAGGTGCTGGAACTCAACGGCGTCACCAGTGAGGCCACCGGCCTGTACGATCCGGACAACCGTTACCTCTCCATGGTCAGCACCCTGATCCGTCAATGGAGATGGGCCTCTGTTATTGGACGCGCCAACCGCGAACAGGGTCACCCCATCGCCGCCATATCCGACCTCATCCACAGCATCGACGCCATGATTCACCTCCGCCGCAGCCGGAAAGACGGACCCTCCACCGCCAGATAAATCGGATTCGGCTGAAAGCAAACGTCCCCTCTCCCGACAGAACGAACATGAAACCCTGTCACACCCTGCTTCTGGCTCTTGTTTTCCTCTCGGCTGGAATCCTGCCGGCCGATGAACTCCATGCACCCTTTGACCGCATTCTCAAACAGCATGTCACCGAAAAGGGCATGGTCGATTACCGCGCGCTGCACCGGAATCCGGAGGAGCTGAACCGGTATCTGGAATCGCTGGGTGCGGTCACCGAAGCGGAATACGAGAGCTGGGGCCGGGACCGGCAGCTCGCCTTTCTCATCAATCTTTATAACGCCGCCACCCTGAAGCTGATCGTCGATCAATACCCGGTCGACAGCATCAAAGACATCGGCGGCTGGTTGAGCGGCCCCTGGGACCAGAAGATGGTGCCCTACCTCGGAGACACCATCACCCTGAACCATCTGGAGCACGACATCATCCGCAAAGAGTTCGCGGAAACTCCGGAAACCCATTTCGCGCTGGTCTGCGCCGCCATTGGGTGTCCGCCTCTCCGACGCGAGGCCTACACCGCCGACCGCCTTGCCAGCCAGTTTGCCTCTCAAAAGCGGATCTTTCTCTCCAACACGGAGAAAAACCGCAAAAATGCGGACCGGGAACGCCTCCACCTCTCCCCCATTTTCAAATGGTACGCCGGGGACTTCGAGAAGGTCTCCGGCAGCGTGCAGAACTATCTCGCCGGATTCTGGCCGGAGGTCGACTCCGACTGGTCCATCCGCTACACCCATTACGACTGGAGCCTGAATATTCATGAATGATCTGATGCAGAACGTCCTCGACTGGATTGATCAGTTCGGAATCTGGGGACCGGTGATCTTTATCGTCGTCTATGCCCTGGCCGCCGTGCTCTTCATCCCCGGCTCCGCCCTCACCCTCGGGGCCGGAGCCCTGTTCGGGGTGGTGCGCGGCTCCATTCTGGTCTCCCTCGCCTCCACCCTCGGCGCCTCACTGGCCTTCCTTATCGGACGCTACGTTGCCCGTGACTGGGTGGCGAAAAAGGTGGAGGAACACGAGAAATTCAAGGCGGTGGATCAGGCCGTGGGCCGCGAGGGCTGGAAGATCGTGGGCCTCACCCGTCTCTCCCCGGTATTTCCCTTCACCTTTCTGAATTACGCCTACGGACTGACCAAGGTGAAATTCACCCACTACGTGCTCGCCTCCTGGATCGGCATGATGCCGGGCACGGTGATGTACGTCTATCTCGGCTCGCTGGCCCGGCTGGGGGTGCAGGCGGAAAAAGCCGGCGGCGCCCAGATCGCGATGCGCATCCTGGGTTTGCTGGCAACCGTCGGGGTCACGTTTTATATCACCAAAATCGCCCGCCGGGCACTGAAGGAGAAAGTGGAATGAGCGACGTGGACTTTATCCCGAACGACGGCCACAACCGGAAGAC
>CAZVCO010000310.1:0-2016 GCA_964625795.1 uncultured Verrucomicrobiota bacterium
AGGCCGTCAGCGCGATTATCCGGTTCCGGAGGGCACTCTAAAAGAGGGGGAGAATGTGATCGTGGTGCAGATGATCGATCTCAACCGCTCCGCCTCTCTGGGCAGTGGCATTCAGTATCCCAAACTGGATTGGGCGGACGGGGAACACGTGGCCCTGGTGGAAAACTGGCGGATGAAACTGATACAGGATCTGGGGCCGCGTCCGCAGTCCCTCGACCGGACCGCACGTAAATCCGCCACCTTTCTCTACAACGGCATGATCGCCCCTCTGATCCCCTTCGCCTTCCGCGGGGTGATCTGGTATCAGGGAGAATCAAATGCCGGCCGGGCCGCCCAGTATGTCGACCTCTTCCCCCATCTCATCCGCACCTGGCGGCAAAAATGGGCTCAGGGCCCCTTCCCGTTCTACTTTGTGCAGCTGGCCAATTTCCGGGAGCGGGCCGATTCACCGGGAGAAAGCAACTGGGCCGAACTGCGGGAGGCGCAGCGGCTGACGCAGGATCTGGAAAACACCGGCATGGCGGTGGCCATTGACGTGGGCGAAGCCGACGACATTCATCCGGGAAACAAGCAGGCCGTCGGCAAACGTCTGGCCCTCTGGGCCCTGGCGCAAACCTACTCCGTTACCGAATCCAAAGGGTGGGTGGCAAAAATTCCCCTGCTCGGACGGATGTTCCGCAATCCCATCCCCCATTCCGGACCCTTGTACAAATCCGTCAAAGCCAAGAAAGACACCCTGCGGGTCCGCTTTGATCATACCTCAGGCGGGTTGACCACCACAGACGGTGAAGCACCGGTCTCGTTTGCCATCGCGGAAGAGGACGGCCCTTTCCGCTGGGCCGAAGCGGAGATCATATCGGACGACACCGTCCAGCTTTCCCATCCGGAGATGGAAACTCCCCGGCACGTCCGCTACGCCTGGGCCAACAATCCGGCTGTGAATCTGGTGAACGGTGCAGGGCTCCCCGCCTCCCCCTTCCGGACCGATACACGTCCCTGGACCACGGCGGAAGAAGACACCGACTGACCCGAATGGCAGTAAGTTAAGGGATTTCAGCATAGGGTGCATGACCAACATCTTCCCCATAAGGTTGAGCAACCCTACATGCAACCGGGTTTAGGGATTTGATTAAAGAAAAAGGCCGGTTGAATAAGGTTTAAGACCCCTGCCAGCTTGCCTGGCGGGTGAATAAGACCTGTAGCTGGAGTTTTCGGCCCCCTCCACTGAAAAAGACCCCTGCCAGCTTGCCTGGCAGGTGAATGAGACCCTTCGCTTCCGGAAGCCGGTGATCTGCTTCACCTGCCAGGCAAGCTGGCAGGGGTCGTGGTGAACGTGCTCCCTACTGTTAGCATCGGATCTGATTCACCCGTCCGACAAGCGGACGGGGGTCTTTCTGCAGGCATAACCGATCATCAGATCTGTTTATGTGAAATTCGAATACGATAGCGATATCGACAAGAGCACATGTATGGAATAATCTAGAGCGTTTTCTAAAAAACTGTAGCCGCTTTTCTTTTGGCCACAAGAAGGCACGAAAATACACAAAGACATCTCTATAAAAATCTTATAGATTTCATTTAAATCTTTTTTTGTGTTTCTTTGCGCCTTTTCGTGGCTACAGAAAATCTAAAAATGCTCTAGTACCCGGCTGTTTTAAGAATTTTAAATACCTTTAATCGATATCGGCATCGTGATCGATATCGCAATCGGGTTCCAGACGATATTTGTGCTAAGAACGCTTATCTTACTGCTATTCCCGACTGACCCTGCCGACTCTTCCCCGCGTTTTTTCCTTACCAGCCTCTCCACCACCAAACGACATAAGACCTCAGCACGGGCCGCGGACCCGCTCCCTCACAACGTGTCCAGCGGACTCGCCACCCCCAGCGGGCCCTTGTTGAGCACATGCGTATAGATCATGGTGGTTTTCACATCCGAATGCCCCAACAGCTCCTGCACCGTGCGGATGTCCTGTCCAGCCTCCAACAAATGGGTGGCAAAACAATGCCGCAGGG
>CAZVCO010000310.1:2026-3118 GCA_964625795.1 uncultured Verrucomicrobiota bacterium
GGTGGTGATGCGCGCGTCCGCCGCCGCCCGCTTCACCGCCCGCTGGATGCGGATGGGATGCAGGTGATGCCGCCGCACCCGGCCCGACCTCGGGTCGGTGGAGAACTCCTCCGCCGGAAACACATACTGCCAACCCCAGTCATAGGGAGAACTTTTGTACTTGCGCGCCAGGGCGTCCGGCACCTCCACCTCATGCATGTTTTGGATTTTATCCTGCTCAAACAGCTCCCGCCTTCAATTCAAATGTGCCCGGAGCGGATCGTGCAGCAATTTCGGGAACGGCACCCGGCGGTTGCCACCTGTCCGCCGAAGCCTTGGCGAAGGCGGATCGCCTTTGCCCGCGCGGACGGTGATTTCATTCCGGTCGAAATGAACGTCCTGTACCCGCAAACGCAGGGCTTCCGACACCCGCATACCGGTTCCATACATCAAGCGCAGGATTAAACCCTCCACGTCCTCCGCACCCGCAAGCAGCTCGTGAACCTCCTCCCGGCTGCAGACCACCGGCAGCCGCTTCCCCTTTCGGGCCCGGGGGAAGGAGCTGAAGTCCCCCACGTCCTGTCGCAGCACATCCCGATACAGGAACACGATCGCATTCAGTGCCTGGTTCTGGGTCGATGCCGCCACCTGTTCGTTCACCGCCAAATGCCCCAGATAGGCATGGATCTCATTCGGCCCCATGTTGCTGGGCTTCCTTCCGTGATGATGGGACACGAATTTCCGGATCCACATCCAATACGTCCGCTCCGTGGTCAGAGCGTAGTTTTTGACCCGCAACGCTTCCGTCACCGCGTGTTTTAAGGCCGTCCAGTCCACGGAATCCGATGCGTCCCTGCTCTTTACGGCTGGAGGGGGTACCGTCTTTCTCACCTCGACCCGTCTCGGATGCGTGGGGGGCGGCTGGTCCGGTTTACGGGCGGAAGGCGGGGGAAGCTTGCGCAGGGAAATACCCCGGAATTGTTCATAATACAGGATCAGCGCATCCCGGGCCTGTTCCCGCTGCCACGTCTGGGAATTCGGATCCGAGTCCACCGCGTCCAGGAAATCCGCGATTTCCTGCGGACCCAGCGATCGGCGGCTCCTCCCCGGATT
>CAZVCO010000311.1:0-395 GCA_964625795.1 uncultured Verrucomicrobiota bacterium
TACCCTTGCCATGAATAATCCGCACTGTTGCAAACCCCTGCAACTGACATTCCCGCAGAAACTCCGGAATGAGATCTCCGATTTCCGAAGGTCGGAAGGTGTGGAGATCCAGAGTTCCGTCTATCGGAACATGGTGGGGGTCGGGCATGGTGTTGTGGGCTGTGGGCTGTGGGCTGTGGGCTGTGGGCTGTGGAATGCGTAACATAGCCGTTCGGCCATGCAACTGCTATATGCTTTAGGTACAATGCTTTAGACTAATGTACAGGCCCTGGGTCTGGGTCACATCATCAGACTGAATGAATCCTAATCGTACACGTAATCGTAATCCTGATCGTGATCGGATTTGTCGATTACGATCAGGATTACGATCACGATCAGGATCAGAATGACAGCCG
>CAZVCO010000311.1:405-3093 GCA_964625795.1 uncultured Verrucomicrobiota bacterium
CAGCACTCCTGCCGAGACCGCTGAGCCAATCACCCCGGCGACGTTGGGGCCCATGGCGTGCATGAGCAGGAAGTTGCTGGGATCCTCTTCCTGGCCAACGGTGTGCACCACCCGCGCGCTGTCGGGAACCGCACTCACACCGGCCGCGCCGATGAGCGGATTGATTTTCACTTTCAGAAACACATTCATCAGCTTGGCAAACAGCAGTCCGCAGGCGGTGGCCACGCAGAAGGAGGCGGCACCCAGTCCGAAAATGATCAGGCTGTCGGTTTTGAGGAACTGCTGCGCACTGGTGGAGGCCCCCACGGAAAATCCGAGCAGGATCGTAACGATATCGATCATGGCATTCCGGGCGGTATTGGCCAGCCGTTCAGTCACACAGCTTTCTTTCAGCAGGTTTCCGAAAAACAGCATGCCGATCAGCACAATGGATCCGGGGGCGACCATGGCACAGATAAGGAATCCGGCGATGGGGAAAATAATCTTCTCGGCTTTGGACACCCCCCGGGGCGCCGGCATGTGAATACGGCGCTCCTCTTTGGTGGTCAGCAGACGCATAATCGGCGGCTGAATAACCGGCACCAGCGCCATGTAGGAGTAGGCGGCAATGGCAATAGGCCCGAGCAGATGAGGAGCCAGTTTGGACGCCAGGAAAATCGCAGTGGGGCCGTCGGCTCCGCCGATAATCCCGATCGCGCCGGCCTCCGCTCCGGTGAAGCCGAGAAAGGTGGCACCGATCAGGGTGGCAAAAATACCGAATTGTGCCGCCGCCCCCAGCAGCACCAGCTTGGGGTTGGACAACATGGTGGAAAAATCGGTCATGGCCCCGATTCCAAGGAAAATCAGCGGAGGGAAAATCCCCTTGGAGACCCCCATGTAAATGATGCTGAGCACACTGCCCTCATCGTAGACGCCCACCGCCATAGAGGTCAGGTAGGGAATATTTCCCACCACAATGCCGAAGCCGATCGGAAGCAGGAGGAGAGGTTCGTAATCTTTTACAATAGCCAGAGAGATAAACACGATGCCGATCACAATCATCAGCAGGTTTTCCCAGGTCATGAGGGTAAACCCCGTGGTGCCGAGGAAGTGGGTCAGGTTGTCCAGAAGTTGCATGCAGGTTCCCGGGGTTATTCGATAATCAGAAGATCCTGTCCCTGGGCAACTGCGTCACCGGGCTGCACACACAGCTGGGTGACTTTTCCGCCTTTGGGGGCCTTGATCTGATTTTCCATTTTCATGGCCTCCATGGTGAGCAGGAGCTGACCGGCCTCGACCGTGTCCCCCTCACTCACGTTGATGGACAGAATTGCCCCCGGAATCGGAGCCTTCACTCCGTCGCCGCCGGCCGGAGCCGGGCCCGGACCATTGGCCACCCGCGGGGTACTGGCGGGAGCCGACATCGGTTTGGCGGAATCCTTGAGGGTTTTGGACACCTTCGGCACGGCCGACACCACATCGTCCACCTGAACCGCCAGGGTTTTGCCATTGACCACCAGGGTGGCTTCTTTGAGGTTGAAGGTTTTAACCTCCACCTCGTATGATTTATCGTCGATGGTTAGTTTATACGTTCTCATGTAAGTATCCTGGAGGGAATGGTGCGCATCTGGCTGGAAAGAGCCCAGGGGGAAGTGGTCAAAGGCAGGGTGACTTTAAGGCCCTGGCCGGAGGCACGTTCGGCCTCGGCATGAAGCACCAGAGCAATGGCCGTGAGGGTGGCCGGATCCAGTCCCGGATCCGCAGTGGTCATGGGCCGCGGAGCGGGCCGGGGAGCGGGCGGTGCCTGCAGCCGGGCCATCACTTTGGGCAGCACGGCAATAAACAGGGAGATGGCCAACAGCCCCACGAAGACGATCAGCATACCGGAGATCGCCAGAGAAATGCCGTGATCCTGTTCTATCTGCTGCAGTTCCACCGGCCCGGCCTGCGCAAGCAGTGGGAGGAGGCTCCACAAGGTCAACAAAGCGACGCGCATTCGGTTAGAGAGGAATGTTTCCATGTTTTTTGGGGAGGGTTTGGACATGTTTGTTCTGCAGAGCACGGAGCCCGCGGATAAGACGGAGCCGGGTTTCGGAGGGTTGGATCACGTCGTCGACGTACCCGCGTCCGGCCGCCACGTAGGGATTGGCGAAGGCCTCGTTGTATTCGGCCTCGGCCTTGGCCAGAATTTCCTTTTTCTCCTCCGGTTCTTTGCCCTGAATATCGCGGGCATTGAGAATCTCCACCGCTCCTTTTCCGCCCATCACTGCGATCTCCGCAGTGGGCCAGGCGTAATTCAGATCGCCGTCCAGCTGCTTGGAACTCATCACACAGTGGGCGCCGCCATAGGATTTCCGGGTCGTCACCGTCACTTTCGGCACCGTGGCCTCGGCGTAGGCGAACAGCAGTTTCGCTCCATTCCGGATGATGCCGCCGTATTCCTGAACGGTGCCGGGCATGAACCCGGGTACATCCACAAAGGTCACCAGCGGAATGTTGAAACAATCGCAGAAACGCACAAAGCGGGCCGCCTTGATCGAGGCGTCGTTGTCCAGCACCCCGGCCAGCACCAGCGGCTGATTCGCCACCACGCCGACCGACTGTCCGCCATAACGGGCAAACCCGATCAGAATGTTGCCGGCATAATCCGGCTGCAGTTCAAAGAACTCACCTTCATCCGCGGTCTCACAAATCACTTCCCGCATATCA
>CAZVCO010000312.1:0-3077 GCA_964625795.1 uncultured Verrucomicrobiota bacterium
TCCGCGGCCGATCGGAGTGAGGGCGTCAATCACCTTAATTCCGGTCTGCATGGGCTCATGCACGTCTTTCCGTTCAATAATTCCGGGAGCTTTGAGCTCAATCTGACGCTGTTCGGTGCCCTTGATGCCGGGTCCGCCGTCGATGGCCACGCCGAGGGCATCCACCACCCGTCCGGACAGATCCTCTCCGCTCGGCACCGAGGCAATGGTTTCGGTGCGGCGGACTTCATCGCCCTCCTGCACCTGGGTGTCGTCACCAAACAACGCAATCCCCACATTGGATTCCTCCAGGTTGAGGGCCATACCGCGGAGGCCGGTTTTGGGGAACTCGACCAGCTCCCCGGCCATCACGCCGGCCAGTCCGTGTGCCCGGGCAATCCCGTCGCCCACACTGAGCACGGTGCCCACTTCATAGGTCTGAGGACCGGTGGAGAGTGCGTCCAACTGGCTTCGTAAAATTGATGCCACTTCGTCTGGCTGAATGTCTAGGGACATGGGGGAATTCCTTAATTACGCGTTGAGTACGTTTCGTTTAAATGTGTTCAGTTTGGCTGCGAGGCTGTAGTCTTCGACCATCCCCTGCAGGTTGAGTTGAAATCCTCCGATCAGGCCGGGATCGACCTCCACCGTGAGTTCAATGGTTTTACCGGTACGGTCGGCCAGTTTCTTCTTCAAAGCCTTGATCTGATCGTCTGAAAACGCTTCAGCCGCCACCACGGATACCTGGAGGATTCCTTTACGTGCCCTCCATCCCTCCAGCGCCTGCACGAGGATATCACGAAGGTCCGACAGACGTTCTTTCTGCACCAGAAGCTGAAGAAACTGCAGGGTCAGCGGGTCGACCTTCCCTTTGAACAGTTTCTCCAGACACTGGGTCTGTTTCTCAGGAGACACCCCGGGGTACTGCAGAAATGCGGCAAACGGCTCCGAATCATCAATCAGCTGAAGCAGCGCGGCACTGTCCGCCCCTGCGGCATCCAGAACCTTGCGTTCCTCCGCACTGCTGAGGTACGCCTCCGAATATCGTTTAGCAACAACGGACATTCGTTTTATACCTCGGCGATGAGCCGGTCCGTGAGTTCCTTGCGGCTTTTGTCATCGAGTTTCTCGTTCAGAAGCCGGGCAGCCATGGCCACTGCGGTTTCCGCGCTGTGCTGACGGAGTTCGTTTTCGGCTTTTCCTTTGGCGGAGATCAGATCGCGCTGGGCGTTTTCACGCAGGATCTGCGCTTCCTCCCTCGCTTTTTCTTCGATCACCTGACCGGCCTCACGGGCGGCGGAACGGCCGTGTTCGATCATATCACGAACCTTGGAATCCGCCTCCTCCAGCTTGGAGGACACCGTTTCATCCAGGGTCAGCATTTCCCGCTCCAGCCGGTCGGCGTTTTCAAGCGACCGCTCGATTTCCGCCTCCCGCGCATCCAGTCCTTCCAGAATCGGGCCAAAGGCGTACTTCTTCAGAATGAAGGCAGCCAGGCCGAAAACGACAAGGAACCAGAAGAACATGGATCCGCTGATCGCACTGGAGTTACCGCCGCCATGACCGGTGTCATGTGATGCGGGAACCTCGGTGTGGGCGGAGGTTGTTTCAAGTCCTGAAGCCATGGGGGAAACCGGGTGAGGTGTGAGAATTACTTACCGACTGCGATAATACAGATCACGGCGCAGAACAGCGCGACACCTTCGATCAGCGCGGCTGCGATAATCATCATGGTCTGGAGTTTTGCCAGGATTTCGGGCTGACGGGCGGAGCTTTCCAGCGCGGCGACGGCGACGCGGGAGATTCCGATTCCGGCGCCGATGGTCACGAGACCTGCGCCAATTGCGGCGAATAATGCTGCTGATTCAAACATGAGATGTACCTATAGGTGTTGGGTTAGTTCAGGGTGTGTTGAAAGATGTCAGTGTTCCGGATGGAGCATCTGACCTATGAAAATTGCGGAAAGCATGACGAAGATATAGGTCTGCAGAAACGCGACCAGAATCTCAAGCATGAAGACGAAAAGAGCCAGTCCTATGGCCGGCAGACCGGCCAGACCGTAAATCACCGCCATGCCGATCATGGCGAACAGCACGATATGTCCGGCAAACATGTTGGCAAACAGCCGGATCGCCAGGACGAATGATTTGATAAAGACGCCCACGATTTCGATCGGCACCAACAGAAACAGAACCGGCACCGGCACGCCATGGGGAATGAAATTTTTGAAAAAGCCAAGCACACCGTGACGCTGCATGGCCCAGCCCACCATGGCCACAAATGTGGTGAAGGCGAGTCCGCCCGTCACACTCAGGCTGGCGGTGGCGGATCCGAAGATCGGAATCAGCCCCATCAGGTTCAGAGTGAGAATCAGGGTGAACTGGGTAAGGAAAAACCAGGCGAAATGACGACCGTCCTCTTTTCCGAGATACGGAATGGAAATCTCATCCCGCACGAACACCACAATACTCTCCAGCAGATTGGTCCAGCCCCGCGGCACCCGCGCCCGGTGGTTGTAGACCCGGCAGTAGAGCCAGCATAACAGGGCCGCACCCATCAGACTCATCAGCCCGGAAAGCCGGAAAGCGGCGGGCAGGTTGGCATGGGCAAAATCCAGATGAAGGGTACCGATCGACCAGGAACCGCCATCCAGCACGTGATGGGTGATGTATTCTGTCACCTGTTCGGTTTTTTCTGCTATGCTGCTGGAACTCATACGGTTAGACGGATATTAAGCATGTTCGCTTGTTCGGTGCAGAGCCCATACGGAAACTCCGAGGAGGACGAAGTACCCTGCGAAAAACACTGGGACAAATACAGGTGTGTGCACGGCTTGCAATCCTATAAGTAATAAAATTGTGAAAGTATTCACGAATAGCTTCGCACCAATGAGAATAAGGCTGAATGTCAGTACGCCACCCGGAAGATCCGGGCTTTTCCGCGACAGCATGGTCAGGGAAATCAGAGCATTGAAGCACAGCAGACCTATAGAAGCCGCCAATTCAGGGGACCAGAAACTATGGGTGATGCGCAGGTGAACCACTGCCGTGGTCATCAGAGTCAAAAGAAGAATCGTCAGGGCATATCCCAGGGGAAAT
>CAZVCO010000313.1:0-3072 GCA_964625795.1 uncultured Verrucomicrobiota bacterium
CGTAGAGAATCAGATTTACCTTTTCTTCCTTACACTTGGCCATCACCTCATCAATATAATCCGGCAGATGGGGCAGGGGAATGCAGGCATCTTCGATGACCGCCTGCCCTTTGGTGCTGCCTTTGACGTTGGTGATGAGTCCCAGACCTAAACGGCGAACATCCCAGGCGCGCTGTTGGCTTTCCGCATCCCGAAATACCGGCCAGGCGTATCCGCAGTTCCGTTCGGTTAATTCCGCGACCATATTGTCCGCCCGTTGGTCGGTTTCTTCGCGGGAGGATCCGAAAAATTCGACCAGCAGAATGGCGTCAGGAGTACCCTGCACAAAGTCGGCGATATCCCGGGTGCTGGGGTTGGTCTGGGCCTCCCGCAGCACGGTGCGGTCCAGCAGTTCGATTGCGGCCGGACCGTAGTTGAGCATGGGCTCCACGTTGCGGAGACTGTCCATCACATCCGCATAATGCACCGCCACCACGCAGGTGGACACCGGAAGATCGACCAGCTTCACGGTGATTTCGGTCAGGACGCCCAGGGTACCCTCGCTGCCACAGATGAGCCGGGCCAGATTCCAACCGGCGGTTTCCGGATCCTCCAGAAAGGCGTCCAGCGCGTATCCGCTGACCCGCCGCATCACCTTGGGAAAGCGTTTGGCAATCTCAGTGCGGTGGCGTTCGACGATCTCCCGCAGTCCGTTCAGCAGATCCGAGGCGGGGTTCTCGTTCCATTCGGCCAGGGTGGTGGCGGAACATTCCAGCACCCGTCCGTCGGCCAGCACCGCACGGCAGCTGGTGACGTGGTCGCTGGTGATGCCGTAGAGCACAGAGCGGGTGCCGGAGGAGTTGTTGCCCACCATACCACCTATGGTGGCCCGGCTGGAGGTGGCCGGATCCGGGGCAAACTGAAGTCCGTGGTCTTTTGCCTGGGCATTCAGGGTGTCGCGGATCAGACCCGGCTGCACCCGGGCGGTTTTACTGTCGGCATCCAGATCCAGACACTGATCCATATGACGGGTAAGATCCAGAATGAGACCGGGTCCGTGCGTCTGACCGGAAAGGGAAGTGGCCGTACCCCGGGCCGTGACCGGGATCCGGTGTCGGGCGCAGGTCTGAACGGCGGCCTGCACATCCGCTTCGTCCAGCGGACAGGCCACCGCGGCCGGCATGATCTGATAGTGGCTGGCATCGGTGGCGTGAATACCCCGGATCACGTCCTGGTCGTTCACGTCCCCGCGCAGGGAGGTTCGGAGGTCGTCTATAAAGGTCATTGTTTCTCTCCATACAGCGAACCGGATGTTTTGCCAATCCTCCTCCCTCAATTTCATCCAATTGTGGGAAACCATCCGGTTTTCCAACACAGCCGTGAATTTTCCCAAGATTCACCCCACTGTGGATTGTACAAACTTGAATCCCCGGTAGTTCTCCACCCTCAGACCTGATTACAAACCAAACACCGTCTTATAATAGACGGAACAGGGGGTTGTATCCGAAACTCCCCACAGAGAGAAGGAATCACATGAATTCACACGAGATACTTAAAAAGACCGTTTCCGTAACCGGAGTAAAATGCGTGGCGGCGGATATGAATCTGTCGCCCTCCTTGATTTATAAATGGTGTGAGGAAAAGGGGGACGACTTCAGTGGTGCGGACAACCCGCTGGATCGACTGCTGAATCTGTGTCAGGTGACCGGCGACAGTTCGCCTATCGTCTGGCTGTGCGAGCAGGTGAATGGATTCTTCGTGGAGAACATCGGTCCGGACATGGAGGACGAAGAGGAGATGGCGGTGCTGAAAATGACGCAGCGCATCCTCAGCGAGTTTTCCGAAATGCTGGACATGGTGGCCCAGGCCATGGCGAATGACAACGGGATTGACAAGCAGGAGGCCCGCGACATCCGGGCGGAATGGGAAGACCTCAAGCGGGTCGCGGAACACTTTGTGTTAGGATGTGAAATGGGACACTTCGCCCCGAAAGACCAACCGTAACCCCACAAAAAGGAAACCTCATGAACCTACTGAACCGCATCAAACGAATTACCTCAGGAAAAGTGGAGGTTCTGCTGTCCAAATCGGAAACGCCGGAACTTCTCTTTCCTCAACTGATCTCGGAAATGGAGACACAGGTGAACAACGCCGTGGGGGCAGAGGCGAAAGCACTGACCGCTGTCAAACGTGCGGAACGGTCGGTTCAGGATCTTCAACGGTCTTTGGAGTCGATGACCCTCGGTGCGGAAACCGCATTGCGGAGTTCACAGGAGGATCTGGCCCGTGAAGCGGTGGAATCCCAGTTGGCTCTGGAATCCAGGCTGATTCTGGCGGAAGCCTCTCTGGAAAGCGCACAGGAGTCGTATGCCTCTGCTCAGTCCCTGCGCCGGGACACCCAGGATCAACTGGAGAATATCCGGACGAAAAAAGACGCGATTCTCACCCGGGCCCGGATTCTACAGACCCAGAAGGCCGTGCAGCACCGTTTGGCCGGGCCGTCTGTCTCCACCGGGAGTCTTCTGGATGCGGTGGACGCGATGGAGGCGCGGCTGGCCGAAGAGGAGGCGGCTCTTGCGGTTCAGAAGGAGGGATCCGTCTCCACGGCCTGCAGCTCAGTGGAGCGCAGGATCGAAGACGCCGTCTGGCGGGGGCGAACATCACCCATTGGCTGAATCAGGTGGAAACCCCGGAAGCGGAGGTGGAGGCCAAAATCAGAGAGCTGGAGGCGGGAGCGGTTGAAGCGAAAAACGCTCTGGCCAGTTTCGCGGTGACCTACAAACGTCTGGAGAAAAATATCCAGGATCTGAAAACGCAGGAGCAGTCGTTTCTCTCCAAAGTGGAGGCAGCGTTGGTGGCCGGGGATGACGCCGCCGCCCGGAAGTTGCTGGCCGGTAAACTGAAAATCAGTGAACGGCTGGAACGACTGGAGCCAGTACTGGACAGCCGCCGTGAAACCTATGACGAACTGAAAGAAGCTCTGGTTGAGATTCACGATCAACTGAATCAGGCCCGGGCCCGGTTGATGGATCTGCACGCCCGCAAACGGGCCGCAGAGGCTGAAAAGACGCTGGGCCGCTCTCTGGAGTCGAG
>CAZVCO010000314.1:0-3054 GCA_964625795.1 uncultured Verrucomicrobiota bacterium
CAAAAATCTCAAAAAAAAATCACCCGCAGGAGGATTTCAGCCAGGCACCCCCACATCATTCCCTCATCTTGATCCGCTTGTATTCTGTAAGGTTAACGCGTAGGTTTCGTTTTTTTCGTATATGATATTCCGGATTCTATGAAACTCTCTCTCCCCAAAGTCCTCACGGTTTTCCTTCTTTTGATTCTCATCGCCATTGGCTGGACCTTCCTGCAACGTTCAAACAGTGGCAGTGACGGGCGTGACCGGGACAGAGGACAACGCGCTTTTCCGGTGGAAACCGCTGACATCATCATTGGCACCATCGAAGAAAAACGCACGTATTCCGGCACCCTCGAACCCTCGGCGGAAACCTCCGTCGCCGCCCGGGTCGGTGGACGGGTCGCCAAAGTGGCGGTTGATCTGGCGGATACCATCACCCGGGGCGAACTCGTGGTGGAACTCGATCCGGCCGAATATCAACAGGCCGTCGCACGGGCAGAAGCGGACCTGTCCGTCGCCCGCGCCAGACGCAGAGAGGCGGAGAACCGGCTGGCCATCGCTGGCCGCGAACTGGAGCGGGCCCGACAACTGGCGGAACGCGGCATCAGTTCCGAATCCGATCTGGACAATGTGCAGGCCGAACATCTGATCCGAACCTCCGCGCTGGAAGTGGCCAAAGCCGAGGTGGCCGCCGCCGAGGCGGCCCTGGAGTCGGCCCGTATCCGGCTGGAGGACACCCGGGTGCGGGCGATGTGGAGCGAAGGCGATCCCGAACGTCTGGTGGCCAGGCGCACCGTGGAGGAAGGCGACACCATTTCCCCCAACCAACCCCTGCTGCGGGTGGTGGAGATCGATCCGGTGCGGGCCGTGTTCTTTGTGCCCGAACGCGATTACGCCCGGCTGCAGGCCGGACAGGAGGTGGAGCTGACCACGGATGCCTGGCCGGGCACGGTCTTTCCGGCGGTCATTCACCGTATTGCCCCGGTTTTTCAGGAAGCCTCACGGCAGGCCCGGGTGGAAATCCGGGCGGAGAATACCGATCACCGACTGAAACCCGGTATGTTCCTGCGCGCGACCGTGACCCTGGAGCGGCATGAGAACGCGCGGATTCTGCCGGAATCGGCCATTACCCGGCGGGACAACACCACCGGGGTTTTTCTGGTGAACGAGGACACCCGCACCGTCAGCTGGCGCGAAGTGGTACCGGGAATCCGTGCCGACGGCCGGGTTGAAGTGAAAGGTGACGGACTCGAGGGAAAAGTGGTCAGCCTGGGACAGCAACTGCTTGAGGACGGATCGCCCGTGCTGCTGCCGGAGACCAAATCTGAATCCACCGACTCCGAATCATGAACCTCCCCCGTTTCAGCGTTCATCATCCGATTTTCGCCACCATGGTCACTCTGATCGTGGTCCTGCTGGGGGTGGTCTCCCTCACCCGTCTGCGCACCGACCTGCTGCCGGAGATTGAACTCCCCACCCTCAGCGTACGCACCGATTAC
Organism: uncultured Verrucomicrobiota bacterium; assembly: GCA_964625795.1. GTDB lineage: Bacteria > Verrucomicrobiota > Kiritimatiellia > SS1-B-03-39 > UBA6053 > UBA6053. The sequence continues at coordinate 1,482 of CAZVCO010000314.1, forward strand.
GAGGGCGCCAGCCCCGAAGTGGTGGAGCGCTTGGTCACCCGCATCGTGGAGGAGATCATTGCCACGGTTCCGGGGGTGGAGGAGATCGAATCCACTTCCAGCGAAGGTGCTTCACGGGTCACCGTAACTTTTGCCTGGGGAACGGATATCGACACCGCCGCAGTGGACGTGCGGGCCACGGTGGAGGATGAAATCAACGAACTCCCGGATGAGATCCAGACCCCCCGGGTGAGCAAATTCGACGTCAACAGCTTTCCGGTCGTTCTGCTCGGGGTGATCAGCGAGATGGACCCGGTGGAGCTCACCGACCTGATTGAGAATCAGCTGCGCTTCCGTTTCTCCAAAGTTCCCGGCGTGGCCCAGGTCGATCTCTGGGGCGGGTTCGACCGCGAGATGCGGGTGGAAATGGACCCCGACCGTCTGAACGCGTTCGCGATCCCGCTGGATCAGGTGCTGGACGCCATCCGGGCCTCGAACCTCGACCTTCCGGCCGGACGGATCGAACAGGGCCGCTACGAGATCACTCTGCGCGCCCCGGCGGAGTTCACCTCCCCCGAAGATATTTCCAACACCGTGGTGGCCATCCGCGACGGAGCCCCGGTCACCATCGGTGATCTGGCCGTGGTTCGCGACACCTTTGAAAAAGAGACCCGTATCATCCGCATCAACGGGGGACAGGGCATCCGGGTGGCCATCCGGAAACAGTCCGACGCCAATACCGTGGAGGTGGCCAGAGGCATCCTGGCGGAGATCGACCGGGTGAACCGGGATTTCCCCCAGATCGAAGTGGTGCCGGTCATCAATCAGGGCAACTTTATTGAAAAATCCATCTCCAACGTCACCCAGTCGGTACTCTATGGCGGCGGACTCTCCATTCTGGTGCTGCTGTTCTTCCTGCGCAATATCCGCAGCACGGTGGTGATTGCCCTGGCCATTCCTATTTCGGTGGTGGCCACCTTTGCCCTGGTGTATTTTTACGGAGCCACCCTGAATCTGATGACCCTGGGGGGCCTTGCGCTCGGCGTAGGCATGATGGTCGACTCCTCGGTGGTGGTGCTGGAGAATATCTTCCGCCGTCAGGATGAGGAAGGCGAGGAACCGGCCATTGCCGCCGTCAAGGGCGCCAACGAAGTGTCCGCCGCCATTGTGGCCAGCACCCTGACCACGCTGGTTATTTTTCTCCCTCTTGCCTTTGTGCAGGGAGTTTCCGGAGTGCTTTTCCAGGAACTGGCTCTGGTAGTGGTGTTTGCCCTCGCCTGCTCCCTGCTGGTCTCACTCAGTCTTGTCCCGATGTTTGCGGCCAAGCTGCTGCATTCGCCCGAGCAGCAGCATCAGGACCGGAGTCCATGGATGGAACGTCTCGTGCTGGCCTCGGACCGCATGTTCCACCGGCTGGACCGCGAATACCGGGACCTGCTCCACACCGTGCTGGCCCACCGACCCGCCACCGTGGGCATTGCCCTGCTGCTGCTGGCCGGCAGTTTTCTGCTCCTGCCGCAGCTGGGTTCCGAATTCCTGCCGCCCAGCGACGAAGGCGAGGTCCGGGGGACCGGCGAAATGGAGGGGGGCACCC
>CAZVCO010000315.1:0-3053 GCA_964625795.1 uncultured Verrucomicrobiota bacterium
TCGGCCCCATTCCCGGAGAATCTGTAGCCGCCCTCGGCCGCCGGGCCCGTCAGCAGGCGGAAACCACCGGCAAAGATGTGGTGATTTACGACACCGGCGGACGGCTGCAGATTGATGAGGATCTGGTGCAGGAGGTGGCGGAGCTGACCCAGGTCACCGATGCCCGCAACAAGGTGCTGGTGCTGGACGCGGCCATGGGCCAGGAATCCGTCTCGGTGGCGGAGACCTTTCATGCCCGCTGCGGACTGACCGGACTTATCCTCACCAAACTGGACGGGGATGCCCGCGGCGGCGCCGCCCTCTCGGTGCGCGAGGTCACCGGCTGTCCGATTCTGCTGATCGGAACCGGGGAGAAACAGGAGGACCTGCAGCCGTTTCATCCCGACCGCATGGCCAACCGTATCCTCGGCATGGGCGACGTGGTGGGTCTGGTGGAGAAAGCCCAGCAGACGGTGGATGAGCAGGACATGGAGCGCATGCAGAAACGCATGTTCAGCGGTAAAATGAATCTGGAGGACTTTCTCATGCAGCTCCAGCAGATGAAGAAGATCGGTTCCATGTCGCAGATCATGGAGATGGTGCCGGGGATGCCGGGCATGGATAAACAGAAGAAAGCCAAAGCCGCGGAGATGGGGCAGCGTCAATCCAGGAAATTCGAGGCTATCATTCTCAGCATGACCATCCGGGAGCGCAAAAACCCGAAAGTCATCAACGGAAAACGCCGGATCCGTATCGCCAAAGGCAGCGGCACCCGGGTAAAGGACGTGAACGATCTGCTCAAACAATTTTCGCAGACCCAGAAAATGACCAAGCGGCTGAAAAAATTCAAAGGAAAGATGCCCGGCATGCCTACCGGCATGATGCCCGGCCGGTAATCGTATGGATGCTCTGAACCGAGAACGCCTGCGGGATGCGAAACGGGTGGTGGTGAAATTCGGCACCCGGGTCCTGGTGGACCGGCGCGGCCGCCCCAACCCGAAACGGATTGAAGCCATTGCGGATCAGATTGCCCGTCTGATGAAGGCGGGACGTGAAGTCGTCCTGGTCTCCTCCGGCGCGGTGGGTGCCGGTCTGGATGAACTGGGCTTCACCACCCGTCCGGAGGATCTGGCCTCGCTGCAGATGGCCGCCGCGGTGGGCCAGACCCATTTGATGCAGCTCTACCGCGAGGCGTTTAAACGTCACCAGATCACTGTGGGGCAGATTCTGCTCAATCACGAGGACCTCAAGCAGCGCAACCGCCACCTCAACGCCCGCAACACCCTGCTGGGTCTGCTGCACCGGGGGGTGGTCCCCATTGTGAATGAAAACGATGTGGTGTCGGTGGATGAAATCCGGGTGGGAGACAATGATTACCTGGCCTCGCTGGTCGCGGTGCTGGTGGATGCCGGTGCCCTGGTCCTGGGCACCAGCGTCAACGGTCTGCGCACTCCCCCCGAAAACGGTCGTACCCGCCGGGTGACCTCGCTGAACGAAGTGACCCGCGACGAACTGGGTCTGGTGGGCGGCAAGGAATCCGCTCTTTCCACCGGCGGAATGGCCACTAAACTGGGCGCGGCCCAGATGGCCAACAAAGCCGGAATCGTCTCGCTGATTCTCGACGGACGCCGTCCGGACGCCCTGGAACGGGGGCTGGCGGGTGAAGATGTCGGCACCTGTATCGGAAAAGCGGATCTGGACGGACGTATCCGCGGCAAACGGAAGCACTGGATCGCGTTTTTCCATAAACCCACCGGATACGTGGAGGTGGATGCCGGCGCCCGCAAGGCCCTGCTTGAAGGCGGGAAAAGTCTGCTGGCGGCCGGCGTGACCCGGGTGGAGGGCACCTTCTCCCCCGGCGCGGTGATCGAAATCCATGGACCCGGTCAGCAGCGTCTGGCCACCGGCCTGTGTGAATTCAGCGCCGAGGATCTGAAACTGATCCAGGGGCAGAAGTCCGCCAGAATCTTTGAAATTCTCGGCCCGGCAGTCTCGACAGAGGTCGTGCACCGGGACAATCTGGTGTTAACACCAACGGAGATGACATGAGTACGAGCGTAAGTATAATGGAAATGGGTCAACGGGCCAAAGAGGCCTCCTTCGCTCTGGCCAGCCTGGGACAGCGGAAGAAAAATGCCATCCTGGAAGCGATGGCCGATGAACTGGAACAGCGCCGCAAGGAAATTCAGGCCGCCAATGCCAAAGACCTGGCCGAGGCCAGAAAAGCCGGACTCTCCGCCGCCATGCTGGACCGGCTTGAGCTGACCGACGACCGGTACACGGCCATGGTCAAAGGCATCCTCAACGTGGTGGCCCTGAAAGATCCCGTCGGCGACGAGATCAGCACCTGGGTCCGCCCCAACGGGCTGGAGATCAAAAAAGTGCGGGTCCCCATCGGCGTGGTCGGCATTATTTTCGAATCCCGGCCCAACGTCACCGTGGATGCCGCGGTGCTGTGTTTCAAATCCTCCAATGCCACCATTCTCAGAGGCGGCAAAGAGGCCATTCACAGCAACCGGGCACTCGCACTGGCCCTGCAGGAGGGCGGCGAGAAAAAAGGTCTGCCGCCCCATGCCATCCAGTTGGTGCAGACCACCAACCGCACTGCGGTGAAAGAACTGGTGCAGTTGCACGGTCTGGTGGATGTGATCATCCCGCGCGGCGGCGAAAGCCTGATCAACGCCGTGGTGGCGGATGCCACCGTTCCGGTCATCAAACACTACACCGGCAACTGTCATATCTATATCGACAAAGACTGTGACCGCGCTCTGGCAGTGGATATTGTGGACAATGCCAAAACCCAGCGTCCCGGCGTCTGCAATGCCGTGGAAACCGTACTGGTGCATGAGGCCATCGCCGACGAAATTCTTCCCATGCTGGCCAACCGTCTTCTGGCCAAAAACGTGGAGATCCGCGGCGATACCGCCACCTGTGAGCACATCCCCGAGGCCACGCCCGCCACCGAGGAGGACTGGGACACCGAATATCTCGATCTCATTCTCAGTATGCGGGTGGTGCCGGATCTGGTCAGGGCGTGAAGGCCAAAACACGAAACTGTTCGGGGGGATCCTGCA
>CAZVCO010000316.1:0-922 GCA_964625795.1 uncultured Verrucomicrobiota bacterium
CACCGGGGAGGCCATGGCCATGGGAGAACGCACGCCGGTCGCCGTCCTTGATGCCCCCGCCTCCGGACGGCTGGCCATTGGCGAATGCCTGACCAATCTGGCCGCCTCCGCCATCGACGACATCGGCACCATCAAACTCTCCGCCAACTGGATGGTGGCCGCCGGCGAGTCCGGCGAGGATGCCAACCTGTATGACACGGTCCGGGCGGTGGGGATGGAACTGTGCCCGGCCCTGGGGATTTCGATTCCGGTGGGCAAAGACTCCATGTCCATGCGCAGTTCCTGGCAGGATGAGGCAGGCGACCACCGTCAGGTCTCTCCGCTCAGCCTGCTGGTGACCGGGTTCAGCCCGGTCTCGGATGTCCGGCGCACCCTCACCCCGGATCTGAAGCAGACCGGATCCCGCCTGCTCCTGCTCGACCTCGGCCAGGGCAAGAACCGCCTCGGAGGCAGCACCCTGGCCCAGGTGGTCGATCAGATGGGCACCACCCCGCCGGATCTGGACGATCCGCATCTGTTCCGACGCTTCTTTGCCGCAGTGCAGCAGGCCAACGCCGACGGACTCCTCCTCTCCTACCACGACCGCTCCGACGGCGGCCTCTTCGCCACCCTGGCCGAGATGGCCTTCGCCGGACGCAAAGGAATCACCCTCAACCTGACCTCCGACCTCTCCCCTCTGACCTCTCTCTTCTCGGAAGAACTTGGGGCTGTAATCGAAGTCGACCCCGAACACCTCCCCGCTCTCCGGCAGCTCCTGGACGATCACGGACTCACCGGGATCACGCACGAACTCGGCGGGGTCACCGACACTGCGGACATCCTCATCCGCCAGGGCGAAGAGGAGCTCTACCGCGAACATCTGCTCACCCTCCACCGCGCCTGGTCCGAGATGACCTGTCAAATGCAGACCCGCCGCGACAAT
>CAZVCO010000316.1:932-2033 GCA_964625795.1 uncultured Verrucomicrobiota bacterium
GTACTGCGAGGGGGAACCCCAGCCGTTCGATTTCGGGCTGCTCGACTTCGATGATGCGGGACTGATCATTAAGCCGTCTTTTGACCCGGTTACTACGCCCCGGCCGAACCTCCAGAGCCGGCCCCGCGCCGCCATCCTTCGGGAACAGGGCATCAACGGTCACAACGAAATGGCCTTCGCCTTTCACCGCGCGGGATTCGAAGCGGTGGATGTTCATATGACCGACCTGCTCAGCGGTGAGGTGGATTTGCAGGATTTTCAGGGGCTGGTCGCCTGCGGCGGCTTCTCCTATGGCGATGTGCTCGGGGCCGGATCCGGCTGGGCCAAGTCGGTGCTCTATCATCAGCGCCTCAAGGACATGTTCCAGGCCTATTTTGAACGCAGCGACACCCTGACCCTCGGGGTGTGCAACGGCTGTCAGATGGTCTCACAGCTCAAGGACATTATTCCCGGCGCCGCCCCCTGGCCGGAATTCAAACGCAACCGGTCCGAACAGTTCGAGGCCCGGGTGGTGAATGTGGAGGTGCTTGAGTCCCCCAGTCTGTTTTTCCGCGGTATGAGCGGCAGCATTCTGCCCATCCCGGTCGCCCATGGCGAGGGCCGGGCGGACTTCGGTCAGACCGGCAGTGCCGACGCCTGCCGCACCGGGCTGCTCACCGCCCTCCGCTACTGTAACGGAGACGGCACCCCGGCCTCCGTCTATCCCCGCAATCCCAACGGATCACCGGAAGGCCTCACCGGCTTCACCACCCCGGACGGACGCGCCACCATTATGATGCCTCACCCCGAGCGCTGCTTCCGCACCGTACAGATGAGTTACAACAACGGGGTCTTTACCGATGAGGACGGCCCCTGGATGCCCATGTTCCGAAATGCGTTCCACCACCTCACAGACGGATGATTCCGGTTGTTGACCTTTTCGGCCTCGGACTGGTGGCGCTTTCCGCCCGTAAAGGAGGACGCCGCGGTCCGGCCCGCGAAATTTACCGTCTGATCCGCCTCAGTACGGCGCTGATCGCCGGCTGCGGCCTCTACAGCCTCACGCGGTCGCTGCTTTCAGACATCCTGCCCGCCGCCTCCGGACTGACCGGTTTTCTCATT
>CAZVCO010000316.1:2152-3048 GCA_964625795.1 uncultured Verrucomicrobiota bacterium
GTTTCCATGGCGCGACGCCTTTACGCAGGACTCCTGGGTGGGCCGGATCCCCGGCTGGTTTCTGCCGGAACCGGCCTCCGCATCCAAGGAATCCGACACGACTTCTCTCTGATCCCTTTACAGGCCGACCGCGTTTCTGTTATTCCCTCCTGATGCACTTCCCCTCCCAACTCTCTGACATGAAGATTCGTTCTCTCCTCTGCTTTCTAAGTCTCGCATTTCTTTCGGCACCGCTTTTTGCTGATCTGGAAGTCGCTCCGGTTTTCGGCAGTCACATGGTCCTGCAGCGCGACCATTCGCTACCCGTCTGGGGCACCGCCACTCCCGGAGACACCGTCACGGTCAGCTTCAGATCCCATACCATACAGGGGGTGGCCGATGACGCGGGAAGTTGGCGAGTGGATCTCCCGAAACAGAAGGTTGGGGACCCCAGCGAACTCATCATCAGCGCCGGAGAGGAGACCCTGGCCTTCACCGATGTTCTGGTGGGCGAGGTCTGGATCTGTTCCGGTCAGTCCAACATGCAATGGCCGCTGAAGCGCGCCATGAACGCCGAGGACGAGATTGCCGCTGCAGACATTCCCGGCATCCGCCTGTTTCAGGTGCCTACCCGCCCTGCCCCCGATCCGGCAACAAGCCTGAATGCGGCCTGGGAGGTATGCAGCCCGGAAACCGCCGCCTCCTTTTCCGCTGTCGCGTACTTCTTCGGTCGGAATCTTCATGAAACTCTCGGCGTGCCCATCGGACTCATCCATGCCAGCAAAGGCGGCAGCGTGGCGGAAGCCTGGATCCCGCGTGAGGCACTTGCCGAAGACGGAAACTACCCGGATCTGGTGGCCGGGACCGAACCTCTGCGCACCCGTATGCTGGAAATCCCTGATCTGGAGAACACGCTG
>CAZVCO010000317.1:0-2481 GCA_964625795.1 uncultured Verrucomicrobiota bacterium
GCCTTCCTCTCCACTCTGGAATCGATGCAAAACGCTTATCATGGCGTGCAGCAGACGCTGGAAACCGATGCCGGACGCCGCCAGGTGGAGGTGCTCTACATCGGACTTGCCCGCGGGTTCGCGGTATCCCCCGGCAACGACTGGGCCGCCATGGGAACTCCCGCTCCTGAAGGCTGGACCTGGACGGAGGAGGGAGTGAACCCCCGGGAGGTCCGCCAACTGATCGAGGTCTACCACCGGCGTGAAACCGCCGCATTGGCGACCCTCCCGCTGGCCGTGGAGGGTGGGGAATGAAAGGCATCAGATCAAATGTTCTGCTTATCTTCCCCCTGATCCTCTCCTCTCTTTCCATCGGAGCTCAGGAGACCACCCCAAGCCAGGCCCTGCAGAACGCACTGCAGGAACTCCGGACGGATATCGCCCGGGATACCGGGGCACTGAACGAGCTGCGGGCCCGCATCGATGCCGAACGCACCCCCCTGGCCGAACGGCTGGAGACCCTGCGGAATCAGGTGGCCGCCCGCCGGGCGGAACTCGACCGGATCCGCGAAGTCCGCACCCGGGGCGAACGGCAGCAGGCCGAGCTGGCCGCCCGGGCCGATGCCCTGGACGAGGAGATCCGGTATCTGCAGTCGCTCTTCTCGGAATACGGCCGCGCGGCGGAAACCCGCATGAATGCCGCCCGCAACCCACAAATCACGGCAGCACTGGCAATAGCCAGGGATGCCCTGGACCGTCAGGAGGAGCTGGCCCCGGCTCTGAGAGAAATGGTGACCGCCTCGCTCCGTTGGAACCGGAGCCGCATTGGCGGCATGAGCTTCCAGGCTTCCGCCCTGGATGAGGCCGGTATGGAACATCCCGGCACCTTTGCCACTTTCGGCCCCGCCGCCTACTTTGCCTCAGAGGCCCCGGAGGGTCCGGCGGGAATGGCGGTGCTGCGTTTCGGCACTGAGACGCCGGGCCTGTATGATGAATTTCCCCCGGCAACCCTGCAGGCCATCCGAACGGTGGCGAAGGGCGGACAGGCGGCGGTGCCGATCGACGCCACCGGCGGCGACGCCATCCGGGTGGCCGAGGCCTCCCCCGGACTGATCGAACAGTTGAAACAGGGCGGATACACCATGATCCCTCTGGCCGGGGTGGCCGCCGCCGCGCTGCTGCTGGCCTGCTGGAAGGCCATCGACCTCTCACGCATGGGTGTGAAGGATGATGTCCACGTACAGGCGGTTCTGGATGCCCTGCGGGCCGATGACCCGGAACGGGCCCGCGTTCACGCCGAAGGCATCCGCCGTCCGCTGCGCCAGCTGGTGGATGATCTGATCGAGCACCGGAACGCCCCCCGCGAACACCTGGAGGAAATCATGTACGAACACGTACTCGTGTCCCTCCCCTTTATCGAACGCAACCTCGGCGCACTGGCCGTGCTGGGCGGAGTGGCGCCGTTGCTGGGATTGTTGGGAACCGTGACCGGGATGATTCACACCTTTCAACTGGTCACGCTCTTTGGATCGGGCGACGCCAAACTGCTCTCGGGCGGCATCTCCGAAGCGCTGGTCACCACCAACACCGGTCTGGCCATCGCGATTCCCACCCTGCTCATCCACGCCTTTCTGGCCCGGCGTACCCGGGGCATCGTCGGCGCACTGGAAAGCCGGGCCGCCACCATGGTGAACGACCTCAAACTGCGGAACCCGGCGTCATGACTGATTTGTGGCATCACACCCTCACCTACTGGACGTCCGGCGGACTTCTCCTGCTGCCGCTGGCCGGGGTGTGCATGGGAATCTGGGTGCTGTTTCTGCGGTCAAGGGAATTTATGGTGTCGGTATCACGCGAATGCCGTGAGCTGGAATGTCACGTCACCGGCCACGGGCTGCACGACACCGGCGCAGGACCCATCGGCACCCTCTTGCAGCGGGTGCAGGCTGATGTGCTCAGCGGAGCCGGCCCCCGCACGGCCTTTCATGCCCGGGGCGAGGAATGTCTGAAACAGCTTGGCCGGGATATCCTGCTGCTGGCCGCGCTCACCGCAGTGGCCCCGCTCATGGGCCTGCTGGGAACCGTGCGCGGGATGATGGCCACCTTTTCCGCCGTATCCGAGGTGGCCGGAAACACCGGCGTGGATGTGGCGGCCGGGATCAGCCAGGCCCTGATCACCACCCAGTTCGGTCTGGTGATCGCCCTGCCCGGCGTGTTCGGCATCTCCCGTCTGCGCGCCCTGATCCGCGAGATCGAAGCCCGTCTGGGCAGTCTCCGCGCTGCGGCCCTCCCCCATCTGGAACCCCGGCAGATGCAGGAGGCGGCATGAAACGCAGCGTGTTGCAGAACCGGACGGAGGACGGAGTGGATGTCAACATGTCTCCGCTGATCGACTGCGTGTTCCTGCTGCTGATTTTCTTTATTGTCACCACCGTGTTTGTGGAGGAGACCGGAGTGGAGATCCAGAAACCCCAGGCCGCCAGCGCACAGGACCTGGCCAAG
>CAZVCO010000317.1:2491-3040 GCA_964625795.1 uncultured Verrucomicrobiota bacterium
CATCGCCCTCACCGAGGACGGACGGGTGATGTACGGCGGACGCGATATCGGAGTGGGCGGCGTCCGCGGCGTAGTGGCGCGTCAGTTACGCGAACGGGAGGCCCCGGTCATTATCCTCTCCGATGCCCGGGCCACCACCGCCCCTTTGGTGGACATCATCGACGAAGCCAAACTCGCCGGGGCAAAGCAGGTGAGTATTGCGGCCGGAAGGGAATGATGGGGAGAGTTAAGGTGTAAATTCTTAATCGTAATCGTGCTCGTAATCCTAATCGATTACTGGGTTTTCGATTACGATTATGATTATGATTATGATTATGATTATGATTACGAAATCGAATCATACAAGCATGACCACCACCAGCGCTCCGCGCTGGACGGTTCGTTCGATCATGTTGTCGGCGACAATCACCTTGGGCATGTACCTTCTCCTCCCCTATCTGGAGACCCTGTCCTCACTGCCCGAACAGGACACCACGGTGCGGAGCGTGGAGACCACCCGGCTGGCTCCACCCGCGCCGCCTCCACCCCCCAGGACCTTTGAGAAAAAAG
>CAZVCO010000318.1:0-3039 GCA_964625795.1 uncultured Verrucomicrobiota bacterium
GGCGCCGCGCGAGTTCTTCACATCGCTGATGGACGTCTGCAAGGCCAATGGCATGGTGTTTTCAGACCGGGCGGCCTGCGAGGCCTATATTCTGGACCACGGCATCGAGGCATATTACGAGTCTCAGGTCAGGGAAATTGAGCCGCCCAAAGGCAGCTTTCCCGGTATCGGCCGTCACACCAAGAGCGGCCGGCTGGTGGGACCGCCCAACTGGCATGGCTATCAGGCCCGGCTGGAGGAGATCCGCATGGAGGTGGACCCGACCTGTCCGCCGGATATTTTTGCCCGTCAGGTGGAAATGGTGAAGGACGACGAGGTGATCGAGGAATGGAAAAAAGAGGTGTCCCGTCAGGTCTTTTACCGTCCGAAAGCTGAAGATCCCAAACCGGCCGACCCGGCGGATTCCGCCGCGGATTCCTCCGCACCTGAGTCTCAGGCCGGCGAACCGGATGCACCGGCTGAGCCGGAGGCGGCCTCTGCTGCCGATGCCGAAAGCGCTGAGCCGGAGTCTGATTCGGTTGAGGAAAGCCCGGAAGCCTCCGAAACTGTGCCGGAAGAAACCTCCACTCCGGAAGAAGAGGGTGAAGCCGTTCCGGCCGAAGCGGAATCTCCGGAGGATGATGCGGCTGATCCGGCGTCGGCCGAAGCTCCGCCTGCGGCGGAGTCGGCTGAGTCCGCTCCGGAGGAACCGAAAGAGGACGACCGTCCCTTTGATCTTTCACGTGAAGAGGTGGAGACCGAGTTCAGAGAGAAGGTATTGCCCCGATTGATCAAAAAGACCCAGCGGGCGATCATGCCAGGTGTTCTGCTGGACAAAATGACCGATCCTGCCCTTTTGTCCTCCACCCAGTACCATTTCAAGCGCGAATCCGAACGTCCCAACTCCATCATCTTCGCCCTGCGACCGGCCTTCAAACACATGCGCCTGAAGGTGTACCGTCACGAAGGTCAGCTGATGGTCTCCAGTGTGGAGCCTCATCCGTTGCCCGATGATCTGAAAGTCACTCCGGAAATCCGTCAGATCCTCGATTATGTCGCCAACCATCCCCTCTGTCATGCCAAAGAGGCATTGGAGGAAGTGGCCAAAGAAAGTCAGGAAGTGACGCCTGACTTGGTGTCGCATTTCCGCTGGCTCATCGAAAAAGGGCATCTCATCGAATTCCATGATGAAAAACTCCTGGTGCCCGCCTCAAACTCCAAGGACTCCTGATCTTTATTTATGACTGTATCTGAACTCCCCCCCGAACTGCTCTCTGAATTTAACGCTGCTGGACAGGAACACATTTTCCGTTTCTGGGGTGAGCTGACGGACCAGGAGCGGGAGGGCCTGTTGGCCCGGGCCCGTGAAATCGATTTGGAGGAGATCTCCCGACTGGTGGAGACCCACGTCACCGGTGAACAGGAACTCGCCCATGGGTTTGATGATCTGGAACCGGCCCCCTACCAGGCCCTGCCTGAACATGGAGGCGATCCTGATCAATGGCAGAAGGCGCTGGAGGCGGGAGAAGAGGCGATACGGGCCGGCCGGGTTGCGGCGTTCACGGTGGCCGGAGGGCAGGGGACCCGGCTGGGATATGACGGGCCCAAGGGAACCTTTCCGGTCACTCCGGTCACTCACAAAACCCTGTTTCAGGTGTTTGCGGAGAAAATCGCCCGGTCCTCTGAAAAGTATCACACCCGCATTCCCTGGTTTCTCCTCACCAGTGAGATCAACGATGCGGCCACCCGGCAGGCTTTTGAGGAACATGACTATTTCGGACTGAACCCGGAGGATGTTCATTTTATCGTGCAGGGGCTGGTTCCGGCCGTGGATCATGAGGGGAAGATCCTCCTATCGGACAAAGGCTCCGTGGCCATGACCCCGGACGGCCATGGCGGATCCCTGCGCGCCCTGGTACGCTCGGGCGCCACCCGGATCATGAAAGAGCGCGGAATCGACTGCATCAGCTATTTCCAGGTGGATAACCCCCTGATCCCCTGCATCGATCCGGCCTTTATCGGTTTTCATCTGCTTGGGGAGTCGGAACTGTCCTCCAAAATGATTCCGAAGGCCTATGCGCTGGAGAAAGTCGGACATTTCTGCCTCAGAAATGACCGGGTGGAGGTGATTGAGTACAGCGATCTGCCGGAGGAGAAACAGCAGGAAACGCTGGAGGACGGAGGCCTGCGTTTTAATGCGGGGAGTGTGGCAATTCACGTGTTTGACCGCGGGTTTATCGACCGGGTCGGTGGCGGGGAAACGGACGCCTCACTTCCCTTTCACCGGGCGGATAAAAAGATCCCGTTTTTGAATGAAGACGGGGAGATGGTGAATCCGGAGTCCCCCAATGGCATCAAGTTTGAGATGTTTGTCTTCGATGCCCTTCCGCTGGCCAAACGTCCGGTTATCATCGAAGGCCGCCGTTCGCAGAATTTCAGTCCGGTCAAAAATGCCGAAGGGGTGGATTCCCCTCAGACCTGCAAAGACGATCAGCTCCGTATGTTTGCCGGATGGCTTGCGGCCGCCGGCCAGCCACTGGAAACCGATGAGACCGGTCTTCCTGCCGTGACCTTTGAAATTTCACCCCGTTTCGCCTGTGACCAATCCGATTTCCTTTCTCAGTGGGCGGGGCAGGGGCCGGTGACCGAGGGACTGGTCATCGAATAAGGGTTTTTTCCGGGGCACCCCTCCTCATTCGCCCCCAATCCTTCTTGCCATCCGGCTGATTTCAGGCTTTCATGCGCGCCCTTTGAACTTCTGGGAAGGACAGCGCGATGAAGACGGTACATGTAGGCATTTTAGGACTGGGCACCGTGGGTGCGGGAACGGCGGAAACGCTGATCCGGCGGCGTGCCCTGATCCGGTCGAGGTCGGGAATCGATCTGGTGCTGAAAAAAGCGGCGGATCTGGATTTGGACCGTGACTTCGGTTTTGATCTTCCCAAAGAGATTCTCACCACCGATGCGGCATCGGTGATTGACGACCCCGAGATCCAGATTGTGGTGGAACTGATTGGCGGCACCACGGTGGCCAAAGACTTCACTCTGAAGGCGCTGGCC
>CAZVCO010000319.1:0-3038 GCA_964625795.1 uncultured Verrucomicrobiota bacterium
TGAACACATGAAACCTGAAATCGCCGCCAAACAACCGATCGAAGTGACCCTGAATGCCGGAGAGGAAATCTGGTTCTGCACCTGCGGAAAATCCGTCTCCCAGCCGTTCTGTGACGGATCCCACAAGGGAACCGGTCTCGCTCCTCTCGGACACACCCCCACTGAGAGTGGCCCCGCCTGGCTGTGCCAGTGCAAACAGACCTCCACCCCGCCTTTCTGCGACGGGTCTCACAATAAATTGTAGTCATTGGTCATCCGCAGGCCCTGAGCGAAGTCGAAGGGTGGTCATTGGTGTAGACTAAATCCCTCTTTCCCAATGACAAGTGACAAATGACTCCCGCGCAGCGGGAACCTGACGCGCCGGAGGCGCACTCAGACGCAGACGATTTCAGCAAACTGCAGGAAGCGCCCAAAGGAGTGGACTTCAATCCGGTGTTCTTTGCGCCAGCGTCCGATGACCCGCCGGTCAATGTCTTTGTTGCTGTCATCCATGATGACCCGGCAATTCGGCTCCAGTCGCTCCTGCATGACCGGAAAAAGGCCATAGCGGCCGCTGTCGGTCAGATGGCGGGAGGGACCGTCACAAATCACCAGATCAAACGAACCTGCGTCGAAATGCCGGGGGAGTTTGTACCAGTCGAACGATCCGTACGATTGAATTGGAGCATGATGGACGGTCACATTGGTCAGCTGATACCGGTCTATCAGCTGCAGCAGCCGTCGGTGACACTTGGGGTCATGCTCGAAGGTATGCACCTCGTGCCCCTGCCGGGCGGCGGTGACCGCCAATAAAAGAGTGGAAAGTCCGCTGCCGCATTCCAGCACGTTTCCCTGGGTCTGTACCGCCTTGGCCGCCATATGACGCAGATATCCGCGACTGTTGGAACGGAAGCCCATGATCGCGCCCACCATCTGTAAATCCCCCACCATGTAGGTGGGCGGATGTGCCGTGCAGTCCACAAATTTCAGGGAGGCAATGGCTTCATCCAGACGACTGAGAGGGTTGGGAGAACCCATGCGAATTCGAGCTGGAAGCTGCTTCCAGAAACGACACTCACGGCAATGGCGTTGATACATGGTTGAAAATTCTCCTCTCTGAACGTGGACGTTTATTACCCACTGGATTGAATCAGGAAACCCAGTAAAGGTTAAGCCCTTTATCCGTTAGAATATGGTTACCATCTGATATTGAGAATTACGGCGCAACAGAAAATACCACTAAATTGTATTTTTATTTGATTCACTCCAAATCTGTATTCCGACCGACAAGATTGGCGTCATGGCCCTCCGTCCCGCCCATGGGTTTTTCAAAGTTGGACTTGCACCTTCATCACCGTTCATGATATAAACCCGCTCCACCGTACAGGCAGGATCATCTTTTGCTTGCAGGTCTACTGGATTTTGACAAACTGAAATTTATCGCGGGTGTTGCTTAGTGGTAAAGCCCCAGCCCACGCCTTCGGCGTGGCAAGCTTCCAAGTTTATCCCGCGGAACGCGGGGCTGGTCACACTGGATCATCTTTAGCTTGTATCTTTTTTTGATTTTGACATTTTAAAACCTATCGCGGGTGTTGCTTAGTGGTAAAGCCCCAGCCTTCCAAGCTGGTCACGCGGGTTCGATTCCCGCCACCCGCTCCACTTTTTACGGGCCTTTTCTTAACCGAAAAGGCCCTTTTTTATTGGGTGAAATCGATACGACCGCTTAAAGCCTCTTTGGGAGGGTCGTTATGAAACGGTATGGAAAAGTATGGTCAAAAGGGGACAAACTAGGGGACACAAACCGAGGTATGTAAGGGGGCTTCCAGAGAAATCTTCCGTAGAAGAGACTTTCGTAACGGATAATAACCCCAGCATTAAGCGATTATCGACCATCCAAGGAGCGCTGAATGCGCTGGGTCAAATCCAAGTCCTTTCGCCCAAACGCTAACGATACAGCGGTCTCAGGCTCTGATTCCGTTTTGCCGAGTTCATACAGATCGTAGAAAATTTCCGGGGTCACGTGACCTCCACCACCGGTAAACGATACTCATCCAAAGACATCCGAAACGCCCGTCAACGGGACCTCGGACCCCTCCTCTCGGCCATGGGCGTCGTCCTCCAGCCTCTGGAGGACGGCAATGCCCGATTGGTTGGAGAACCGGGCAATGTGATCGTGAAAGAAAACTACTGGATCCGTACGGAGACCGGTGAGTCGGGCAACGCCATCGACTTCTTTGTCAAAATCCGGGGCATGAGCTTCTACGAAACCATGCGGCTGCTCTTGAGCTGAACCCCAAACAAACCAACGCCGTCGTATCAGGAGGCATCCGATACGACGGCGTTGGGAATCTTTGCCAAAAATTATGACGAAAATGGCAAAACGAAAACACTACAATGTGCCCAGGTATACGACCGCTACGGGAACATTTTATGATCAGAACGCGGAAATCCGGCCCTCATTTTACGAGCTCATCTTGGGAATCCGATACGGTGTCAGCGTGGTCGGTTACACCGAAGACGAGATTATGCGGGCGTTGCCGCCCTTCCGCAGGAGCCCCGCCGACGAGGACAGGAAATGCGGCAACCTCGCATAATCTCTCTTCGGTATTCGCTCGGGGGAAGGTAGCAGGCGGCGTGACAGCGGGCTGAGGCTGGCGGGGGTTGAGGGGGCCAGCTTGAGCCGCTGGCGCGACACCTGCGCGGCGCGACGGGGCTGGGAGAGTCGAGCGAAGCGAGTCCGATTGGGGTGGGGACTGTCGGGAAGGTGATGGGGCTTCGGGGGATCACCTTGCTGGCAGACCGGGGCTTCGTTCATGGAGAGGATTCAATGCCCAAGATATTAGTTTGATTTTCTAACTTCACAAAAAATCTAGGGCCGACCCTTTTCCCTTTGGGGAAGAGCAGGAACCATGACAGGTTGAGCGACGGAGGAGCGGCCTGGCGTGGGGCCTGCGGGGGTTCAGAGGGAGGATTCTCGGGTGTTCAAAAGGTTAAAATGAAACAATGCACGGGCCGTCCCTTTTTCCGGTGTCAGCGTGGTCGGTTACACCTATGGATGC
>CAZVCO010000320.1:0-3034 GCA_964625795.1 uncultured Verrucomicrobiota bacterium
TTACTAATATCAGACTTCCTGATCTCGACGGAATTTGCTTTGGCATATTTTGATGATTTTTATGACAGTTTGTATAGGATTTTCATTCCGGTTTCGGGGTGGCAAAAGTTCTCCTGATTGAGCTTTTCCAGCAGTGCGTCAATGGCCCTGTCATGTCCGGGGCTGGCCATTCGATGTACACGGACATAAAGCGTTTGGTCCTCCGCCGAGGGTCTTAAATCCGCAGAAGAGACGAAAAGCTCCCGGATCAGGGCGCGCGCCTCCTCCTCTTTGGCCAGATAAGGCCTCAGTAGACCCACCATCGCAGTTTCCGCACGGTAAGCGATCATCTTGATGGTGTCAGTAAACAGCTTGCCCAAGGGACGCAGTTGAGTGGGACGTTCTTCCTCGGGCAAGTCTTCGATGCGCACTTTTCGTTTTACTTCCCGGCGTTGGGCTTTCACACGGGCGATTTTTTCCTCCAGTTGTTGGATTTCCTGTAGCCGATCTCCCTGGGTTTCCGCGTCGAGCGTCTCGGTTTTGATCACATGGGTTCCGAAGCGGGCCTGTTCACGGCGGAGTCGGGCCCGGAGGTCCCTGACTTCCTTGTCCAAGAGCCGCCATTTGGGGTTGATCACCTGTTTTGTGCCAGGAATCTCCTCGGATCCGTATTGCACAAGTCCATCCAAATCATAGTGTTCCATCATGTACCCGAAAAAGTTTTCCTGGCACCATCTGGAGAACATCCGCGCGGCAATCTCCGGGATCTTCAAGCTTATGGCGGTGGTGATGATGGCGGTTTGATGGCCGCTTTCGCTCATTCTGCGCACTTCGAACACGGGCATGGACTGTTTGCCTGCTTTCAAATCGCCGAGGCGGCTGGCCAGACGCATGCGGGTAACTTGTCCGCCGGGGTGGGTAACTTCGACTTCGGCAAACTCCGTTTCCGGCCAGTCTTCTTCCACTCGCTTGCGGTAGGTGATCGCCCCGATTCGTTTTTTCCAGAGGGCGGAAAGTAATTTGTGATTGGACCCTTCCCTGTCGAAAATGATCACAAAACGGTGCAGATGGGGATCCGCGGCCAGTTCAGCTTCGCCGGGCTGGCCGGGAACCTGTTCGAGCAGTTGGGGGACGATGTCTTCGAGCAAGGCGGCTCCCAGACCCTCACTCAGGGCTTTGGAGACCACAAAGAATGGACGGAACACCAGAATGTGCAGGGCACTGTAGTAGCCTGCGGGCAGGGACAGGTGACGATCCAGTCCGCTGAGCAGTCCGTTGGCGCAGAGGGCGGGAAGCCCCGTGAGCAGTCCGCCAAACGCCACATCGTCGCAGGGTTCAAACCGGGTGCAGGCATGACCCGCCATCCCCATGGCCGCCGCCATACGCTCATCCGCCCGCGTGCAGGCCGTACCCATCCCCTCCGCGGCCTCCGCGTCTTTGCGGCTGCGTTCCGATTTGGTGTTCGCCTCGGGATCTTTCCGTGGTGTCAATGGACGGCGAGCCACCCGGCCATCGGCAACAGCTTTGCGGAGCGTTGATTCGTTTATATCTGCAAGTCGGCCCACCTCCGCCACTGTCAAATCATCGGAAAAAAACCGCTCGCATTCGGCGATTTTTTCGGGGGTCAGAACCCCGCCACCCCGTGTGCGCCGAGGGGTGAAAAAGGAATCGCTTCCCCTCTGCGCGAGTTGCCTGGACCATCTCATCAGCGTGCGGTGAGGTAGACCAAGTGGGGAGTTTTGAATCTCCACAGGCTTTGCATGCCCGTTGTGTATCAATGTGGCGATAGCCATCCGAAACGCCGATACCTCGTGTTCTTTGTGGGAGAAGTAGCTGTCCACTCCAACGAAATAGGTGAAGATCCTTTCTTTTTTCAGAAGACAAACGCGAGAGTTGATTTTAATTGCACCGTCGGGAAAACCTGGCAGAAAGTCTTGTAGCATGGCGGAACCTCTTTGGTTCGATGTCCGGAATCGGACAACGTTGTAACACCCGAAGAATCCGCCATGCTTCTTGCTTTTTCGAGCCCAAAATGTGCCAAATCATTTTCCGGATTTTACCCCAAAAATCCCGTCGAGATCAGGAAGTCTGAGCTTAGAGTAGGCGGGGACCAAGTACACTCCCCACTCTTCAGCCCCTTTACAGCCTGACAATACCCCTTGACACCCAAGCAAGTTTTCTCGTATTTCCTGACGTGATCATGTCTTTGAAATCGCCTATCCGTCCTACTACATCCCGCCCGCATCTCCACCACTTCGGAGTGCTGTTGCTTCTTTTCCTGACTATGACCTGCAATAGCCTGCGGGCACAGATTTATGCCGATGTATCGGTATCGCAAGGAACCACATCTTTGGGAACCTTCCGCATTCTATTGGAACATGAGAAGGCACCGCGAACCGTCGCCAATTTCATTGGCTTGGCTACGGGACAGCGTAATTGGGTGGATCCACGCACCGGAGCCGTTCAAATCGGAAAACCTTATTATGACGGCCTGATTTTTCACCGGCTGATTCATGATTTTATGATTCAGGGAGGAGATCCTCTCGGGAACGGTACTGGGGGCCCGGGCTATGTGTTTCAAGATGAATTTGATCCCAGCCTCAGCCATTCAGGCTCTTACATTGTTTCCATGGCCAATAGTGGCGAAAATTCAAACGGATCCCAATTTTTCATTACCCTCTCCGCCCCCACCCATTTGGATCTAAAGCATTCCATTTTCGGCGTGGCGATCAACGATGCGACCTACCCCAATAGTCGGACACTCATTGATTCCTTTAAAAGTAGCAGCGCGTTTCCAACCAATGCCTCCGATCGACCGGACACCCCCATCACCATTACATCGATTACATGTATGGGCTGATTGGATGATACCCATCTTAAATGAAAAGAAAAAGTTTGATTGGACACTTTCAACTATTAGATGGTATTTGCCGGACGATGTTGAGGTTCCAGATAATAAGATTAAAACGTTTCCGATTATAATTGAACACATTGGATTAATAATATCACAATCAAAGTACAAACAATTTTTAACATCACGCTATCTTGAGGAGAG
>CAZVCO010000321.1:0-2979 GCA_964625795.1 uncultured Verrucomicrobiota bacterium
CAATACCCGCCTGCCCGCCTTCCGCGACCGGCTGGAGCGGGAGGGACGTCTCATGCAGGATCCCAAAGGGAATACCATTCCCTGGCTCTCTCTTTCGGACCCCAGAAATGTTCAGTTTGAAATCGAGAGTCTGCTGGAAATGGCGCGGTCGGCCGATCTAGACGGCCTTCATCTGGATTACATGCGCTATCCCGGGGCCCAGGCTGATTACGGACCGGCCGCCCGGCGTTCGTTTGAAGCAGAGATCGGCCGCTCTCTTCCCGATTGGCCGCAGGAGGTGCTTGGGCCGTTGAAGGAGGAGTTTCAGCGCTTCCGGCAGCAGGAGGTCCACCGCGCCATGGAGGCGATCTCCACCGCGGTGAAAGCGGAATTTCCCGATCTGATTCTCAGTGTGGCGGTATGGGGCGCCTGGCCGGACTGCGCGGTCAATCAGGGACAGGACTGGCCGGTGTGGTGCCGCAATGGCTGGGTGGACTGGATTATTCCCATGAACTACACCGACAACCCTGATCAGTTTGCCGGCTGGCTGGATCTCCAGCGCAGCCAGCCCGGGGTCGCGGAACGTCTGGTTCCAGGCATCGGCCTGATCTCCACCAATGCGGAGCTCACCCCTATGCAGTTGCTGGATCAACTGGGCCGGATCCGGGACCGCCAGCTTCCCGGTGCGGTGCTGTACCGGCTGGATGCCTCACTGCCGCAGCGGATGTTCCCCTATCTGGGCGGCGGAAAAGATTCCGAACGCTGATCGTGGCGTGGATGCGCCACGTTTTGGAGAGGCTGCAGTTTTTCCCGTAACCGCGGCAGTTCTTCGTCGGTCTGGCGGAAGACCTCTTTGATTTTATCAAACGCCAGCACATCCACATCGGTGAGTTTGGGTTGAAAATAGACCGTGGGCGGCTGGTTTCGCATGGCCGCCCGCGTCTGATTCTCCACCAGCAGGTCAAACATCCCCAGCGTGGCATCCAGAAGATGGGGAACTTCGCCGTCTGTGGTTTCGCGGGTCGGCGCCACATCCACCGCCAGAATCTGATCACATTCATCCGACAGCTGAGGATACGGGAGATTATGGCTGAGCCCTCCGTCCACCAGCACCCGACCCTCCCATTCCAGCGGAAGAAACACCCCCGGAATCGCCATACTGGCTTTGAGTGCGGGAAAGAGCGGGCCGGACTCAAACACCACCGGGTCTCCGCTGTGGAAATCCGTGGCCACCACTTTCAGCGGAATCCCGAGATCTTCAAAGGTGTTCACGTCCAGTTGCTCCAGCAGCCATTCCAGAAACCGGTCGGCATTGAAGAGCGCCGTTTTTTTGCCGGAGGGGCGGACCGACTGCAGCAGTTTCATCATCAGACCCGGCCCGGAGGACAGTTTACGGAATCCACTGCCCTGCGGAACGAAATTCTCCTCCACAAAGGTCCGGGTTTCACGGCCGGACAGGCCGGAGGCGAACATCGTTCCCATGATGGCTCCCATACTGGTACCGGAAAAGGCATCCGCGCACAGCCCGAGCTCCTGGAGGGTTTCGTAAACCGGCACATGCGCCAATCCGCGCACGCCGCCCCCGCCGAGGGCAACACCGATTCTGGTGGATGAAGAGGAACTCATGACAATAGTGTAGCCGGAATCCTCAGGGTTACGAACCGTTTTGAGAGGAACTTTGCCGGACAGGATGCATCCCGCCCCGGCGGGCAAACGCGGAATATGCAGAGAGTGGCCGTCGGTCCGTGGCCTAAAGGCGCGACGGCCACTATTCGCAAACCGACGTCTGGCAATTCCGGTCTCGCCCGCCGGGGCGGGATGTGTCCTGGATCAATGACCGTAACGTCAGTAGGCAGCTTAGACGTTGAATTTGGTCCGGTTCCGGTTGATGGGATCCGGCTTAGCCCCGGATTTCATCAGTTCGGCCATCCGCGTCACCTGGGCCACGGTCTGTTCGGCCAGCGAACCGTCCTGGTAGATGCCAATGTTCAAGGTGACCGCGCCCTTGTTGTCGTGACAACGTTTCAGGTACCCATGCAGCTCCGGATCAAAAAATTTCGGTGCGGGGACCGCTTCTCCCGGTTCAGTGACCTGCCAGAAGCAATCGATCCACACCAAAGCATGCCATTGCTTGTCGCCCACCAGCGGCCGGCCGGGACGCACCCGGAGGTCTCCGGTTTCCCCCGCCAGATAATCCTCGTCCTCGATACAGTACTGGAAAGTGTTGGATCCGGGGTTGAGACAATACACGCTCTCCGCATTTCCCGCCCGTACCGCTTCTCCCCAGCCGGAGCCCTCGTAGCGTTCGTTGCCATACTTGAAGTCGGTCCGGGTACCTTCATAGGACCCGTCAAACCACCAGCCGGACACCAGAGGCCCCATCTGTTCAGACCACTCGCGGATCACCTTGGCGTAGCGTTTCTGGAAAGCGGACTTGTCGGTTTCAGACTCGTACCACCCCAGCGCCTTCCGCAGCGGTTCCCCGCTGCAGGATGAGGAGATATAGGCGATCATCCTCATGCCCCGTTGAGTGATCCCTTCCGCGATTTCTTTGAACAGATCCCGGTTGGAGCAGTGTCCCGGAATCAGATCTTCGATCACCGCATTCGGGGAACAGTACACCCCGCTGCTGCTGGAGTGACCAATGGGAAAGATCAGCCATCCCGCACCCGTGGCGGCGATCTCGTCGCAGAATTTTTCCACCGGAAAGGCATCCACCTTTTCATTCCAGTCTTCAATCACCGGTTCACCGGGGCGCGGGGCGGTGGCCTCGCTCCAGTGCACCATGAGTCCAAACGGTCCTTTCTGCATCCAGTCAATTTCGGGCATCACGTGTCTCCTGATAACTTCACACTCGTCCATCTGCTGTTTCCGAACTCTCCAGGTTAACGGTCTATCTTCGGGTGTCCAGCCTTCCGGCAGACGAATCCTCACGTTGGGCGCATCCCACAATTGGTGTTTACAACCACGGACAACGCGCCTGCCCGAGCTGTCGCTCGC
>CAZVCO010000322.1:0-2975 GCA_964625795.1 uncultured Verrucomicrobiota bacterium
GGGCGCGCACGTGTTTGGGATCACCCTCGGCCTGTTCGATAAAGCCGGAGATTTTCAGCCCCAACACCGGAAAGATGCAGGGCAGCAGGTTCATGCCCACCCCGGCGATAAAGGCAAATAACAGATAATAGAGCACCCCCCGGTCGGTTTCTTCCGCTGTCCCCTGTGAGGAGGGACCTGCACTCGCTTTCCCGGCATCCACCTGAAGCGCTGTTCCGGATTCAAACACCAACACACCCGGCACGGATTCAGGCAGCTCCTGCCCGTCCGCCAGACTGAGGCGGACCGTCACGGACCCGTCGTCAGTCTCAACGACAGGAGGGGGATCCAGCTCCCAGCGACCCTCTTCGGCCGGAAAAAATCCGCGGGGGCTTCCCACGCCCTCCGGCATCGGCGAGAGGGTGACCAACGCTCCGGAATCCGTGGCTGTAAATGAGGAGGTCCCCCCGAACGCCACCGGTAACTCCGGCCCCGGAAACGAGGTCGTCTGCTCCGCAGGGGTATCGGTGGCGGTCAGCGTAATTGATACGTCCTGATCGCCGGGCAGGCACACGTCTTTGCATTCCAGCCAGCTGACCTTCCCCCGGAGTTCGACCGATTCCCCCACTGCAAACGATTCCGGGGTCTGCAACCGCACCCGCAGAGTCACGGTTTCCTCGTATCCATAGGACACCAGCCCCTCAAACATGAAACGGATCGGTGTGGGCCAGAGAATGTCGCCCGCCGTGAACCCCTCCGGCAGATCCCACTCCATGGTAGTGGGAAGCCCGGAATCCCCCGGATTGATCCAGTAGGTGTGCCAGTGCGGATCCATGGTCAGCTCAATCCCCAGCATCACCTCACTTCCCGGCACAAACTCCTGAGAATCAGCCAGAAGTTCCGCCCGGGTGTGCCCCTGCTGACCCGTGGTAAAGGCGGAGTCCGGCAGGGAAAACCCGGGAATATTCTGAGAAAAAAGCGGCAGAGCCGAGAAAAGCAAAAGAGAAAAAAGGAATTTCATATACTGAGTGAGACGGTTTTGAATGGGTCCCCTTACGTTGAAGCAGCGGAAAAGGCTTTGGCAATTGCCGCCGCCACCCGGGCATTATTCAATAACAGCGCGCGGTTGGCGGCCAGACTGCGGCCTTCGGTGCGTTCGGCCAGGCGGTTGAGGAGGTAGGGGGTCAGGTCCTTGCCGGCCACCCCCAGTTCCGAGGCCTCCATCTGTGATTCGTTGATAAGAGACTGCATCTCTTCGTGCGGCATGGCGTGCATTTCAGGACAGGGCACGGTCACCAGGATGGAGGACTTCAGACCCAGCTCATTGCGCTGAGCGATGATCTCCGCCACCTCTTCGGCCGTGTCGACCCGCTGATCCACCCCCAACCCGCTCTCCCGGCAATAAAAGGCCGGGAACTCATCGGTCTGCCAGCCCAGCACGGTCACGCCATCGGTCTCCAGCCGCTCGCGGGTGGCGTCGACATCGAGGATCGATTTGGGACCGGCACAGACCACGGTACCCGGAATACCGGCCAGGGCCGGCAGGTCGGCACTGACGTCCGAAAGATTTCCCCGATGCACCCCACCGATCCCCCCGGTTGCAAACACCTGAATTCCGGCCCGTACCGCCAGATGCAGGGTGGCGGACACCGTGGTGCCGCCGCTTTCCCGGGCACCGGCCATCACCGGGAGATCGCGAAGACTGCATTTTCGCACCTCCTCCAATCCGGCCAGCTGAGCAATCTCCTCATCTGAAAGGCCTACCTTAATCTGCCCATTCAGGACGGCGATCATCTTCGGCTCAGCGCCCTCCTGCGTGACTGCAGCGGACATGGCATGAGCAATTTCCAGATTTTCAGGACGCGGCAACCCGTGGGTGATCACGGTACTTTCCAGAGCAACATAAGCAGTCATATTTCAAACGTACACGAAAAGATCGGGAAGGGAAACACGCGTTTTCACCCGAAGTTTTACCATTTTTTGACGAGATGAAGCTTATTGCGCGGGAGGTGTTTATTTTAACAGGACTTGTGCGCGGGAGGCGTATAAACAGGATTCCTAATCATCCTGCCTATCCTGTTATCCTGTTATCCTGTCCAAAAATTCTGTATAGTTCACCTGTTCAAAGATGCTTACCCCTAGTTTTAAAGATCGTATGGGTTTATTCAGTCTGAAAATGGGGGATATCCTCGGGTTTTCACGTATTGATTCGTAAGGAAACTGCCGTACACTATGATACATATTTGAATATTTTGTGAATCCTAACCCTAACACATCTATTATGACACAACTTGCTGAAACCACATTCCCCACTCTGGAAGGAGCGCGAACTTTTCCGGCCTTTGACCTTAAGAAACTTTTGGAAACCGTGTTCGATCCCATCGACGGCTGCAAAGTCTGTATGATGATCGATCTGGATGATCCGGAAAAAATGAAAGACTTCGCTTTTCTCAAGGAGGAAGGCTATCCAGTTCAGAAGAAAGCCTATGAAGTGTTTTATCAGGGCCTGCACGGCGGCGTCATGGAGGCATTGGGTCTGACCCACGGCGACATGTTTGCCTACAAAACCACCGGCGGAAGCAATCTGGACCTTCCAGACACGGCAGTGGATTCCGAAGGCCGCACCATCGATCTGGCTGAGTCGGTCTATAAACCGTATGATCTCATTCTCTGCATCAGCGATTATTCCGCCACCGCGCCACTGACCGCCCATGCCAAAAAGTACGGCTTCCGCGGATCCACCATGCACGGCCTCAATGATATTATCGTGAACAGCGGATTGGCGGTGGATTACCGCGACGTCAGTCAGGAGGCGGAAAAACTCCGCTCCGGACTCACCAAAGCCGACAAGGTGGAAATTGATTTTGATGTGCAGGGCGACATCCACACCCTCACCCTGATTCTCAACGGACAGGAGGCGCAGAAAAGCCACGGACTCTGTCACGGACGGGATCCGGACATCGCCAACCTCCCGGCCGGAGAAGTCTACTTTGTGC
>CAZVCO010000323.1:0-2971 GCA_964625795.1 uncultured Verrucomicrobiota bacterium
CCTCGGGGGCCTCCAAGAGCGCGCGGGCTTGGGCGTCGGAGAGGGCCGGGGTCTTGCCTTCATTGGTGCCCTCGGGCGGGCGGCTCACCCCGTCGACGGGGTTGCCGGCGACGGCGTTCTGGTCGCAGAGGTAGCCATAGAGGGAGGACAGGGCGGCGAGCTTGCGCCGGATGGTCGCTGCCCCCAGGCCCAGGCCCAGGAGCTGGTCGCGCCAGGCAATGACGTGGCCGCGGCGCACCTCGCGGATGTCCTCTGTGCTTTGCACCCCCAGGAAAGCGAAAAAGGCCTTCACGTCGCCCTCGTAGGCAGCGCGGGTGTGCGCGTTCTGGATATTGGTGAACCATTCGGCCTCCGGAGGCAGATCGCGCAGCCGGCGCAGCCGCGGATCGGCAAGGAGGTTCCTCCCTCCGGGGACTTGGACAGCCGCCTCGCTCACGGAAAGAAGGGATCAGCGAGCCACTCAAGCAGCGGCTTTCGAAATTGCACATCGAGGGCGGCAAGGTCGGCTAAGTCCACCTCGCCTTTCCCGTACCAGATGGCCTTGAGGGCCGCGTGCATCGTCACCTCCCCGTGGGAGAGCCCGATGGGGTCCCCGAGGTGCTCCTCGCCTTCGCGGTCCCACTGGTCGCGCACCCGCGGGGGAAAATAGTCCAGCAGGGCCCAGAAGCGCTCTTTATTGCTCATGCCCCTACCCTGTCCGCAGCGGCAGCGCGGGTCAACCGTTTTTAATCTCCATAAAATATATTATGGGGAATGAACTGGAAGAAATTCGCTTTGACCGTCAGCCCTCCTTTGAACTCCTCCTGACAGCACATAAGATGGCTGATATCATCAGCGGTTTTGAGAAACGACTGCCAGAATAGTGATCAAGCATAATCCATTGATCCCAAAAATTGAAAAAACCAAAATCCTGATTTTTCGTGCTGCAGGTTCAAGATTCTCGGAATTGAACAATACATCCGACGGACGCGCAGCAGAACCACTCTGTGCCAACCTTGAGAGGAGGATTAATATCACTAAGAAGCTGACAGCAGAGAGAATAACACCGGAAAAAATCAAAATTGAAGGTAATTTTTCGTTGGTCATCCTCGGGGTCTCCTTCTGGGTTTAGTGACAGGCGGAGCCTGTGAGAGTTCGGCAAGATATATTTCAGGGTACCCCTGAGATGTTGCCCATAACTGTTATGGCCAGGGCAGCCTATTACGAAAAATCAGCCCAATAGAATCACAATCGATACAGCGGTAAGAAGGTGAAAAACCCAGTTCAGTGGAAATGGAACCATCCTGTGTATTGTCTGCGCCGCGCTTTGCCGCATCGCTGTATCTCTTTCAGATTTATGCTTTGCTAATGCAACTACAACAATGATGGATTCAATCAAAAGAAATACCGCTGAAAGAATTTTAAGGACCATTCCCACCTCCTGGTTCGGCCCCAATTCCAATCAGATAATTGGTCACATCGACAGGAAATGCCCACTTTGGGGGAGCTGAAAATGAAACGCCCAAATCAACCCAACTTCCGTAGGTTCGATACGTCGGGTTACCTGTCATTTCACCGATGAGCTCAAAGCTACCTGTCGGTGTATTGAAAGCGTTTCCTCCAAAAAAGTAGTCTGCTGTCTCACTCAACCCCAATCCGACTTGGGTTGTGCCTAATAGGGTTAATGGGACACCCGCCCAGGCAAAACCAACTGTCTCTGTTAACAAAATTCCAGCCGCCGTTGTGCCAACTCCTGTTGTGATCGTCAGCGGTCCACGCATAGGTTCCAGGGCGGTTGCGAAATCTGTTCCCATATCTGCGAACGTGTCTCCCAGCGAACCTCCAAAGGATACAGGATCACCTCCCCGAATCGTTCGATAACGACCACCAACTTGAAACTTCAAAGCATTTTCAGGGATCGGCTGTTTACCTTGGGCCGGCTGATTCGCAGCTTGATTGACCATATAGGTAAACGCAGCTGAGAGGGCTCCATTTGCGAATTTTCCACCGCCGATTTCGGCGGCCGTACCGCCGATGGCGACAGCGGCAAAGAAATTGGTTTGCGGGCTGTAGCCCAAGCCTTCGGCCCCGTGCCCGGCAAAGGACCCGAAGAAGCCCCCGGCAAATCCCGAGCCAAAATCACCGCCGACAGCCTCAGACAGGCCTCCCATGGAGATTCCATGGGCCATCGCCCGCGACAACTCGTGTACAGTGGCTTGGCCCAATGGCATCCTTCCCCATGCGGTAGCCTCAAAGATTCCCCCGATCCCAGAAGAGATAGCTCCGGAGATGGCCCCAAAGGCGGCCCCGTAGAATGCACCTTTAAGCCCGCCTTCCTGATACCCCGAAATGCCCCCATATATCGCTCCGGCAAGAATAGCATAATCTGCAATCCACTTCGCCACGGGAACCAGGAATTCAACAAAGTGTCCACTCGGATCGCTGTAGCGCATGGGATTGTTGAGCACATAGGCGTAGCGATTGTAGCTCTGTGAGTCCCCGGAAAACTGGATAAAGGGGTCAGCGCTCAGGAAGCGCCCAATGGCCGGATCGTAGATGCGCCCGTTCATGTGCACCAGCTCAAGCCCTTCGAGCATTTGATGGCCGGTGTAACCGCGATCATCCTTGTAATCCGGCCAGTTTGACAGAGAAGACCAGTTGATGGGATTTCTGGGAGCTCCCCACGGATCGTAGGCATATTCTTCCTGAACCACCCCGTTCTCATTGGTAATGATGCCCACAGATCCCAACAGATCGTTATGGTTGTAGGTTCGAAACTCACCCTCATCGCCGACCGTCCAGACACCCACGATGCCCATCGGCGTGGGAATGGAGAGCCGGTAGCTTTTTACCCCGTCGTCGTAGACCTCCTCGTAGAGCGCGCCCACCTGGATCCGGCTTCGCCATCTGCCGTCCGCAATGATCGTCTCCACAACTCGGTTTCGATTGTTATCATAATAAAACGTATAGCTGCTCTCCTCATTAAAAATGG
>CAZVCO010000324.1:0-2971 GCA_964625795.1 uncultured Verrucomicrobiota bacterium
TATCTGACAAAAAAAACCCGGATATACTCGCTGCTTTTGCCGGCGTTATTGTTCCTCATCCCCATGGCCGCTACAGCCCAGGACACTCTAACGGGGTCTGCTCGCCACAGACCCTGACAGGCCGGCGCCCCCAGCGGTGAAGGGCAGAGGGCTGACCCAGACCGTCCACCGGGGATAGAGGGAGGAGGCCGACTGCATACAGACCATCAGCAGGATCGATACAGTGACAAATCCGGCGGTCATGATCCACCACCAGGGGAAGAAGAGATCCATCATCCGCATAAATAATTCCGATTCTCCTGATCGTGCGGCTTCTCCCACCAGGGCGATGGACCCGTGGAACCCCGCGCCCACGGTCGTCAAGAGACCGGAACTGATCAGAAAGAGCAGCGCGGCCCGCGGTCGTGCGGGACGAAGGGCGGCTGTCATCAGGAAGAAACCGAACAGATGGAGTGGCAAAAGCAGAATGCCCAGCAGGCTGCCCCACCACAAATCCGCCGAGGATTTGGCCGCGAGCAGATTCATCAGCCATCCGGCCGGATCGGTACGCATGGCATCTGAGAGGTCCGGGGCCGGAATCCAGAGGGAAAGGACATCCGCCACCACCCCGCCCGCCGCCCCGGCGACCGCGAGTCCGCCGCAGAGAAGGATGCGTTGTTGGGTCAGAGAGAAACTGAGCGTGGTCATGGTGATGGATCGGTGGAGGAGGGGACAGGAATGCCGGCCCGGCGGAGATCGTCCAGCAGCATTTCCTGTTGTCCCGGTGGAACGGTTTTCAGGAGCCGGGTTACCCGGGCCTTCACGTCGTTTCCGCGACGGTGGAGGTGTGCGGTCTCTGCAATTTCCACAATCACACTGAACGCGTCGCCGGCGGCTTTCCGGGCCCGGACCAGGTATCGCCCGCTTTCCTCCGGAGTGCCGTGAATCCCGGACACGATGGAGGCTAGGGCAAGGACGGCGGGAGAGGCGGACTCCGGTGCGGCCGCCACCCGCAATGCCTTCAGGGCCTCTTCACTGTCCTCCAGATAGTACCAGGAGATCACCCCGAGGTTATACGCGGCCTCCGTGGCTTCTGGCAGGATCTGCATCGATGTGCGGAACGCCTCGGCCGCTTCCGCATGGCGGCCCAGCGCATAGGTGGCCTGACCGGTATAGAGCGGGAGCATGACGTGGCCGGGATCGATGTCCCCGGCCGTCTCAGCGAACTTCAGAGCCATGGTGGCGTTTCCCTCTGCATAATAGGCACTGCTGATCCGCAGATACTCCCGGCCCCGGTGATCTTCACTGCGCACCCCCCACCAATCTCCCCAGCTGGCCGCCCCGCCCAGGAGGATCAGCCCGGCACAAAGCACCTTACGCAGGGTGGGGGTGCCGGTGACGCTTCTGAAGGCCGGGATGACCGCCCCCAAGGTCCATGCGGCCAACAGGACCGCCGGAAACACCAGCGGCATCCGCATTCGTCCGCTGGCATAATACAGAGCGGTGGCGCCGGCAAAGAAACCCGCATAGCCCCAGAGAAGCACGAAGGCGCTGAAACGGGGGGAGCGTCTTCCCGGCCACCAGGCCAGAGAGCCCAGGGCCAGGGGAAAGATGAAGCCGAAGCCCAGCGGCGGCAGCCAGCGGAGCAACGGAGAGATGCGTTTCTGGACTTCATAGGATTCAAAACTGAAAATCTCCTCCTGACTGACCAGATAGAGGGCTTTTTTCAGATAGAACCCCAGCCACTGCAGTGGACGTTCGGAGATAGAGGAAAGGGTTTTCCGCACCCAGAACCGGTTGAGTGACCCGAAAACCTGTCCGGGTTCCGGCTGCGGATGTTCACCTTGTTGAATCGCGGAGGCGAAGCCGCTTTGAGAGAGGGCGAAGGATGGGTTGGCGGTGTTGCTGGCCACATAACCCGGCTGAACCAGATAGCGACCGTTTGCCTCAGGACGATTGCTCATCCAGAGATCGTATCCCCCCTGCCAGGGAAGCAGCAGGGGCTCGCTGGCCACCCGATGATTGCGCAGACCCAGTCCGGCCACCGCAAGAAGTACCGGCAGGAGAAAGAGAACTGCAGAGGTCAGTTTCCGTCGGGTGGGGGCGGTCACTACAATCCAGACCAAAAGAAACGGAAGCACCAAGGTGAGGGTGGGGCGCGTCAGCCAGGCCAATGCGCCAAAGAGTCCAGCCAGCACAATCCATTTCTTTTGCGTATTCTCAACGGGACGCCAGCGGAGCAGAGCCCAGATCATCCCGGATTGGAAGATCACGGTCCAGATATCCAGCATGAGCCGGTTCTCCAGTCGGATGAGAGGGGAATAGAGTGCCAGAAAAGCGGCCGCCGCCACCGGGATCCACTTGCCTGCATGTCTGTCCGTCCCGCCAATGCACCGGCGCGCGCTGTCCGCCGTGAGCCAGACCAGACCCACTCCGGCCAGATGCTGAAAGAGCCTGGTCATGAAGAGCCAGCCGTTGCCAAACAGGCTCATGACTCCGGCCAGGTAGATGGAGTAGAACGGAGCCTTGTACAGCGGAACGGGATCCGGTTGACCCGAGAGCAACGTCTGCGCCGACTGGGCCGCCTCCTGTTCGTCCAGAGAGAGTTGATGGAAAAGAGGGGAGATCTGTTGTTGTTCGAACAGGTACAACAGCCGCAGAATCAGTGCCAGCAGCAGCCAGAAGTGTACGCTGCCCACCGCGTTCAGCAGCGGGGACGCCCGGCGGTTGGATGAGGAGAGGCCGTTATTCATGGACACGTCATCATCAAACAGTCTGTGGAGAGAGGCAAGGGAAAAGGTATTTATCTGTCTTTTTTGCCTGACGGCCCTTTCGGAATTCCAAGAGAGGGCCATGTTAAGAGATGAAAACTGAACTCTTCCATTCTGCTTTTCAGGGATCGCTCATTGCCGATGCCCTCTCCATGCCGGTGCATTGGTACTACGACCGGGAGGCCCTGCAGCGGGATTATGGTCCGGTGGATCGCTTTAAA
>CAZVCO010000325.1:0-1339 GCA_964625795.1 uncultured Verrucomicrobiota bacterium
GCGATTTCCTATCCATCCGACACGCAACGAAAACAGGACAGATGATGCAGCCAAACCAAGTACGATTTCTTTATCTCCTTCTCTCGTTAACCGGCACGTTGGCCGTGAAGGCTCAACCTGCCGGACCACGGGTAACGGAGGTCATCCGGAGCAACGTTGATGTCGGCGTGACGATCAATGGCAGATGGGGAACCTTTATCAACGGAAAGAGTTATCAGCAAATGCCCCTCGATACATACAAGGGATGGCAATACGCCACGTACTATGACCAGAAACGGCGGTTGAGTATCGCACGCAGAAAGCTGCCGGGCCGAGAGTGGGAGATCATTCATTTTGATGATTATCTTTTTGAAGGCCATAACAGCCATAATTCGACCGTCCTGGGCATCTGCCGGAAAGATGGAACCCTTCATCTCGCCTTCGATCACCATCGCGATCCCCTGAATTACCGGATTTCCCAACCCGGGGTGGCCACGAATCCCGGGCAGGTTGAATGGACCGCTTCCCTTTTCGGACCGGTAAGGGATGGGCTTCGGCAAGGCGAACCCATTACCAACGTCACCTACCCGAGGTTCGTTCCCCTGCCCGATGGAAATCTGCTTTTATCCTTCCGTATCGGTGGAGCCGCAAAGGGCAGGAATGTGATGTCCCTTTACGATCCGGATCAGGATGGATGGCAAATGCCATGGAACTTCACCAGCGAATCCGGCACCTATGAGTTTGAGGGAAAAGAAAGCAATTCCCGTTACGCATACCTCAACGGCCTGCATTGTGATGCCGACACCGGCCGGCTTCATATCTCCTGGGCCTGGCGGGAAACGATCGGTTCCACCTTTGTCGATGTGAATTATGCCTACAGCGATGATGGGGGACGCCGCTGGTCGAACAGCGCAGGAGATCACATCGGAAGTCCGGATACACCGATCCACCTGAATTCGCCCGGTATCGATGTGTGGAACCTGACTCCTCATGATGGCCAGGACAATATGATGGGACAGTGTGTGGACAGGGCGGGACGGCCCCATGTCCTGGTATGGCACCGCCGCAACAGCGAGGAGCCTTTGCCTTTTGCAACCCGTGATCCATCAAAAAGTGCACACTATCACTACTGGCGGGACTCCAAGGGACAGTGGCATCAGAACGAGGTCACCGCTCCGGTTTCCGGTGGAGCCGATGCCGAGCGAAACAGGGGCAAGATCCTCGCCACGGCTGACAACGATCTGATCGCCATGTACAACGAAAACGCGACCCTCACACTGTGGGCGGCAACCGAGAGCAATCACTATCGCGATTGGAAGCTCATTCACACGGAAACCGGACCGTGGAACGGGGAACCGCT
>CAZVCO010000325.1:1349-2926 GCA_964625795.1 uncultured Verrucomicrobiota bacterium
CCTTCCGAAGATCATGAGCCCACAGATCTGTATGTCGTTGATTTCAGCATTTCATCCACATCATCAGACTAACCCTGCGTTTTGGACAGCGGTGAGCCGCCATCGCGTTGATGGGGATCGGCCTGGCGGGGTTTTTGGTGTGGAGACGGAGAAGGGTCTTTATTGTTTCTCTTCGGAGGGCATGCCCCCTGCGGGTTTACCCCGCGGGAGCAAAAGACCTGGGGCTAGACCCGCAGACACCCTCTCCACGGCCCCTGCCGCCTTGTGCGGCAGGTGAAGAAGATCCCGGGCTGTCCGGTAGCCACAGATCTCATTCACCTGCCGGGCAAGCCGGCAGGGGTCTTTTCGTTTTGAGTTTGGGCTTTTCTGGCCGCAGATCTCATTCACCCGTCAGGCAAGCTGACGGGGGTCTTGTTTTGCAGGGGGGGGCAAACCGGGCTAGCCAGAGATCTTATTCACCTGCCGGGCAAGCCGGCAGGGGTCTTTTACATTTGAGTGTGGACTTGTCTGGCCGTAGATCTCATTCACCCGTCAGGCAAGCTGACGGGGGTCTTTTGCGGTGGAGAGGGAGGGGCTGGCCACAAATCTCATTTAATCCCGGAGCCTCCGCTCCGGGATTTTTCCCCTTTCTGCAGCCTGGCCGGACAGGGTCCCTCCTGCTGACTTAGAGGGGTCATGACCGCGTTTGCGGGACGGCAAGCGGATTGTCCGAACGTGAGATCGGCGTTTTGGCGTAAGCGGCGTCCGGCCTCCCTTGTTTACAGATTGCGTCTGATCTGTCTGATCAGGTGGGCTTGCGGCCCCGGCCACGAAATCGGTCCGAATTTCTGGGAATTCGCAAAACGGAGCCTGGCCGAAATGTGCATATCTTTGTCCGCTGCATCTATTACCCATCTATGAGGACTCATGGTACTTTGAAATACAGAATCAAGGATGTCTTAGAATCCAAACGAACTCCTAAGGGAACATTATAAAAAATCCCATGGTAAATTCTGAAATCAATAACTCAAATCATAGGATACGTATGAATTTTTCAAAACCCCTTTTATTTCTCTTCTCGTTTGCGATTACGATGTGTGCAAACGCAGATACGATCATTTCCTATGATTTCAGTACTAACTCAGCAACGCAAAGTGCAGGAATTTCCGGGACGGATCCTGACGTAAGTGCAACCGATTTGTCTGTTGTTAACATGGGTTCTTTTGACGGAACAGGAATTTCAGATGGTGATTCAGGGTGGGGGATCAACTCTGGGGTTTTCGCCGTATCAACTGATGGAACAGGGACCACTAATTATCTTGAATTCTCAATTACCGCTAATTCGGGTACGTATAACGTAACTGGTGTTAGTTTTGACTACGACATAAACGACTTTGGTAATGGAACGGGTCAATGGGCAATCCGTTCCGAAGTCGACAGCTATGCAAGCGACCTTGTTAGTGCGAGTACAGCCACGAATGGAGGAACCGCCACCAACAACTCAATCACTGGAATTACCGGTAGGTCTTCAACAATCTTTCGTCTGTACATTCAAAATCCTAAAAACAACAATTCCGTATATGTTGATAACATTTCCG
>CAZVCO010000326.1:0-2877 GCA_964625795.1 uncultured Verrucomicrobiota bacterium
AGAAACTCCGGAACTGGCCCTCCTGCTGATCCCCTATCTGTCCCTGCTGATCACCGGTTTCCGCCATCTGCCCGATATGCATAAACTCAACGAGTTTATTTCCGGTGGTGTTCGTTAGCGTATGGGATGATCGGGTAAGGCCGCCCGTTTCTGGAAGTTACGGGGCCGGGTTTTCAGGTAGAAATTCCGAACAGTCTTCACTGGGATGATAGACAGCGGCAGCCTGCTGGTAGACCAGCTTTCCGCCCAGATGGCCCACGTACCCCACAAGCGGAATCCCGGCCAGCACCGCGACAGTCAGCAGCGAATGGATAGCCTTGCGCCAGCGGGGCAGACGAAGAGACAGAAGATCGACGATCACCACTCCGCTGAACATCCAGGCCAGCAGCGTGCCTCCCTGCTCATGGGATTCAAGCACCAGCGGATCACACAGGGTGCGGGCCAGCACCGCATCTGCCAGATGTCCAGTATATACAGCCGCCCAGGCCCCCAGTGCGCCGACCACAAGGTTTATCCTCGCCGTGAACAACAACGAGGTGCGGAAACGTCTGCATGGCGGCAACCATATAGCAGCGAACAGAAGTCCTCCAACCACCAGCAGTGCAATCGGCGCATGCACCGCGATGGGATGCCAGAGTTCCTGGCGGAACATCGATGGCACCTGGGAAGTCGCACCGCTCATTCGGGAATGACCACCCGTACCGGGTCCATCCGATTCCCGACCCTCTCCACGGTGACCGTGACAGTCTGCCCTTTGGACAGTGCAGAGAAGTCGGCCGACTCACCACCGCGCATCAGCTCGGTCTCTTCGGTGAAATACAATTCAAGGGTTCGCTCTCCGTCAAGCTGCAGATAAATTTCCTCCTCGGCCGGCACCACTTTCTGAATTATGCCCTCATAGGTGCCGGAATCCACCGCCACTGTGCTCCCTCCACAACCAGCAAGCAGGAAAAATAGCGACAGGCAAAAGATCGGTATCAATGTTCGGCTCATAAACGGACTCCTTATAATGATTTCTGATTCGACCTTATGGCTCCGCGACAAGGAGTCAAGCAAGGCCTGACCGACACCAGCAGTGAATCATCTCTCGAACCACGTTTCGTAACCAAGCCGCACGGACAGAAAGGAACGTTTTGTTCATATTTCTGAATTTCGTGGCTGAATTCAGGGGTCTTTCGTCAGGGAAGCTTGTATTAATCCGGAACGCCTCAACACCCGCCCTCTCCGCGGCAGTCCTCTCCCGGGGCTTCCAGTTCGAGGGTGCTGTGGCCGATGTTGAAGCCGTCATGCAGCAGATCTTTGATGCGGTTACGCAACGGCATCCGTTCCGTGTCCGGCACCTCCACCACCACGTGAGCCTCGAGTGCGACGTGATGTTCGTCCAGTTCCCACACGTGCAGGTGATGCAGACTTAGTACTCCGTCCATCGCCTCCACTGCCGCAATAAGCTCGTGACTGTCCAGATCCGGCGGTGCGGTTTCCATGAGAATGGCAGCCGTGCGACGCAGCAGACCCACCGACATCCAGAGGATGTATCCGGCGATGACCAGGGTAAGCGCGGGGTCCACCCAGCTCCAGCCGAAACGCCACACCGCCGCTCCGCCAAGCAGCACCGCCAGCGAGGCCGCCGCATCCGTCAGATTGTGCAGAAAGGCCGCCCGCACATTCAGGCTTCCCTTCGACATGGCCCACAGCAACAGGGCGGTGCCCACATCCACCACCAGCGCCACCCCCGCCGCAGCCATCATCCATCCGGCCAGCGGCGGCTCGGGATTCCAGAATCGTTTCCCCGCCTCAACCACCAAAAACAGGCCCACCAGAATCAGGGCGGTGAGCTGAATCATGGCCCCGATCAATTCCGCCCGCCGGTATCCGAAGGTGTAGCGGTGATCCGCGCCTTTCCGGGAAATCCGCCGCGCCACGTAAGCGATCAGCAGCGACGCCGCATCGTTGGTATTATGCGCCGCATCCGCCATCAGGGCCACACTGCCGGATACCGCCCCGGCGATAAATTCGAATACCGACAGCCCCACGTTCAGCACCACCGCGCTCAGCAGTGCCCCGTCGCCGACCTCATGTTCGCCGTGTGAATGGGAGTGTCCATGGCTCATGCCTACCCTTCATCCCCTG
Organism: uncultured Verrucomicrobiota bacterium; assembly: GCA_964625795.1. GTDB lineage: Bacteria > Verrucomicrobiota > Kiritimatiellia > SS1-B-03-39 > UBA6053 > UBA6053. The sequence continues at coordinate 2,131 of CAZVCO010000326.1, forward strand.
AGTTCACGTGATAGTTTGGATCGTCATGGGCCCCGCCGTGAATCCGCAGGAAGACATGCTCCAGAACGAACACCAGGATCAGGCCACCCACCGAGATTGCGACCACCACGGGATCGTGCCGCAGCTTCACCCACACAAAGGCGGCCAGCACCACCGCGTCGAGTCCCAGGGCAGTGATCAACACCCAGCCTTTGGCGTCCACCTCCTCCCGCAGATGCCGCAACACGCCCCAGTGGATGAACATGTCCATCACGATATAAAAGATCGCCCCCATGGTGGCAATACGGCTGAGATCGAACAGAATCGTCAGCACCATGGCAAACGCGATGGTGTAAATCAGGGTGTGCTTCTGCACGTCGCCCGGCAGTCCGAAATGCCGGTGAGGCACCATTTCCATACGGGTGAGCATGGCCAGCATACGGGACACCGCAAACACGCTGGCAATGATACCGGACACGGTGGCCGCAATGGCGAATGCCACTGTGATCCAGAGCCCCACCGGTCCGTAGGCGGGCCGTGCGGCCTCCGCCAGGGCGTAATCCTTGTGCGTCACGATTTCCTCAATGGACAGATTGGCTCCGGTGGCCAGAGCCACAAACAGATACAGCAGAGTACAGATGGACAACGCGATCATAATCGCCCGGCCCACATTTCTCTCCGGGTCCCGTAGCGCCCCACCGCTGTTGGTGATGGTGGTGAAGCCTTTATAGGCCAGAATTCCCAGCGCCACCGCGCCGGTGAAGGACA
>CAZVCO010000327.1:0-1626 GCA_964625795.1 uncultured Verrucomicrobiota bacterium
AAGACGACGGCAATCCTGATCCGCCCGGCATGGTGACGGTCGCCTGGAGCCAGACCGCCGGACCCGGCACCGCAGTGTTTGACGATGAGGCGGCGGTGGACACGGGCGTTACCGCCGATCTTCCCGGAACCTATATTCTTCGGCTGACGGCGGACGATGGGGACGTAAAGACGTTCGACGAGGTGACTCTGGAGGTGACCGCGTCCGGCCCCGCCGTGCTGCTGGCCGCGACCGACGGAGGAACCGGGGTGGTGGAAGGAGGTGCCGGCGACACCTACACCGTGGTGTTGAGCGAGGCTCCGACGCACGATGTCACCCTCACCGTGTCTCCCGACACCCAGCTCCAGGCCACACCCGGCACGCTAGTGTTCAGCCCAACGGACTGGGATGCCCCGCAGACCGTCACCGTGTCAGCGGTGGATGATGACGCGGATGAGGGGGAACACACAGGATTCATTTCGCATACCACTAGCTCTGCCGACCCGGATTACGATAATCTGGTGACCGCCGACCTGCTGGTGTCGATCACGGACAACGACCTCAATCTGCCACCTTCCGTGGTGCTGGGTTTGCCCGATGATGTGGCGATCCCGGCGGATGTGGGGCTGTGGCTGGAAGCGACAGTCACTGACGACAGCAAACCCCAGCCAGCCAATTTGAACACGATCTGGAGCCTGGTATCGGCACCCGCAGGAGGAACCGCGACCTTTGACGATTCCACCGCCGTGGAAACCGGGGTGATCTTTGACGTGGCCGGAGAGTATGTATTGCGGCTGACCGCCGATGACGGGGCGGCCACACACTCGGCGGAATTGACGGTTCATGCAGTCGCAGGAAGCGGAGCCATGCTGACCGGTGAAGACATTGGCGATGTTTCCGCACCCGGCAGCCACGCGGAGTCGGATGGTGTGTGGACCGTCCAGGGAGCAGGATCGGATATCTGGAACAATTCGGACGAGTTTTATTTCCTGTCCGCCCCATTTACCGGCGACGCTCAACTCACCGTGCGGGTGACCTCCCAGGTGAGAACCCACAGCTGGGCGAAAGCGGGAGTGATGATCAGAGACGAAAAAACCAACGACAGTGCTCACGCCATGTTGGTGGTCACCCCCGGGAATGGGCTCTCCATGCAGAACCGCCCCCTGGCGGGAGGGGACAGTCTATCCTCCAGTCAGGGCAGTTATACTTTTCCTGTCTGGCTGCGCGTGATCCGGACCGGAGATGAGATTTCGTTTTTCCAGTCCGGGGATGCCGTCACCTGGACCGCGGCCGGATCCCTGACGCTGGCCATGACCGGCACCGATTATATCGGGCTTGCCGTGACCAGCCATGAGGCAGGCACATTGGGCCAGGTGGTGTTTGACCATCTGTCGAGTGATGCTCTTGGACATCCGAACCTCGGCCCGGTGGTGGACGCCGGAACGGACGCGTCTGCCGACGCGGGGACGGCGTATGCGTTGGCTGGAAGTGCGTCCGATGACGGAAACCCTGTGGTTCCGGGCGCGGTTACCACCCAGTGGACGAGGCGGGCGGGTCCCGGGGCGCCGGGACCCGCTGCCGACATATGAGTTCAATGAATTCCGGTTCCTGTTTCTTTAGCCGCTCAAGATTTTTAATTGTTTCTTT
>CAZVCO010000327.1:1636-2872 GCA_964625795.1 uncultured Verrucomicrobiota bacterium
CTCACCTCCGAGGTCACCTTCGATGCGCCCGGCACCCAGGTGCTGCGGCTGCTGGCCGACGACGGGGACGTGACGACCTTTGACGAAGTGGTCCTGGAGGTCCAGGGAAGTCAGGCTGCCACCGTCACTCTCTCGGATCTGGTCCACATTTACGACGGAACCCCCAAAGCCGCCACGGTGACCACCGAGCCTGAGGGGCTCGCAGTGTCCATCACCTATGACGGCTCCTCCCAAGCCCCCGTTGCATCGGGTGAGCACGCGGTGCTGGCCACCGTGACCGAGCCGGGCTACACAGGTCAGGCCTCCGGCACATTGGTGATCGGCTACGGTCTGTCCGAACTGTACATGACCGGTGATGGATCCACCGCCTCTTTACAGATCATCACAGAATCGAGGCTGCACCAATAACCTTTCCGCTGATCCCGTACAATGGAACGACGTCGGTGATTGGCGCCCGGGCACCGGGGGGACGTTGGAATGGAATGATGCCTTGGGCACGGACACCTTTCGGTTGTACCGTATTCTCTATCAGGCGGAATAGCACGCTGCGCGGAAGGTGTGAACCTGAACTATCAATGGATGCACAACGGCGAGGAGAAAGCCGGGGCCTCCGAGGCGGATCTGAACCTGCCGGCACTCACGGAAGCGGATGCCGGAATCTATCAGGTCATCGTCAGCAATCCGCAAGGGAGTGCCACATCCGCTCAGGCCGAGCTCACGGTGCTGCCGGAAACGCATTCCAGTAATTCCGCTAATGTCCCCGATCTTTGGGCCATGCAGTATTTCGGCGAAGGGGTGGAGCCACCGACCACGGTTGAAAAAGAAGGCGTATCGGTTCCTCTGCGCACGGTGTACATTTGGGGTCTTGATCCCAGCGACCCCGCCGCCGTATTGAAGCTGGGACCGTCTACTTCGGAGACGGATGGAAATCTCAGCGCCTTCAACACCGTAAACGGGCGTCTGTACCGCCTTCAATACAGCGAGGATCTCGTCCAAGAGAACAGCTGGCAGAACATCGGAGAAGAGGTCGAGGGAAGCGGCGGGGTGCTGGTGTTTCCCGCCGTCCTTCCCAGTTCCTACCGGGCGTACCGGATTCAAGTCCGCATTCCATAAATCGAGCGTGACTATGAAACATACCTTTTCTGCCGATATTGTGATCACCACTGCCAATCCGGCGGGGATATGCGCCGCGATTGCCGCGTCGCGACTGGGAGCCTCGGTCGTGCTGCTGGAGCC
>CAZVCO010000328.1:0-827 GCA_964625795.1 uncultured Verrucomicrobiota bacterium
AACGACCGGAGTAATCCACCCGTTTTCCGAGCAAGTTCTGACGGAAACGGCCCTGTTTTCCTTTAAGCATATCACTCAAGGATTTCAGCGGGCGGTTTCCGGCGCCGGTGACCGCACGGCCATGACGTCCGTTGTCCAACATCGCATCCACAGCTTCCTGCAACATGCGTTTTTCGTTACGGATAATCACGTCCGGTGTTTTCAACTGCAACAGACTTTTCAGACGGTTGTTCCGGTTGATCACCCGACGGTACAAATCATTGAGGTCAGAGGTCGCAAAACGTCCGCCTTCCAGCGGAACCAACGGACGCAGATCCGGAGGAATCACCGGCAGGGCTTCCAAAATCATCCACTCCGGACGGGTATCGGAATCCAAAAAAGCCTGAAGAGTTTTCAACCGTTTGGTCAATTTTTTCAAGGTCTGTTTTGATCCGGTGTTTTCAATGCCTTCCTGAATTTCTTCAATTTCAGCGGCAATATCGATGTTGGCCATCAAATCGCGAACCCCTTCCGCACCCATCTTGGCGACGAAAGCCCCTTCGCCGTATTTATCTTCGGCATCGCGCATTTCCATTTCGCTGAGCAATTGACGCTCTTCCAATGGGGTATCGCCGGGATCGACTACGATGTAATCTTCGTAATACAGCACGCGCTCCAATGCACGGGCGGTCATATCCAGCACCATTCCCAAACGGGTCGGGGTACATTTGAAGAACCAAATATGGGAAACCGGCACCGCCAGTTCAATCAGGCCCATACGGTCACGACGCACCCGGGACAGGGTCACCTCGACGCCGCAGCGGTCACAGATCACATCCTTGTGCTTA
>CAZVCO010000328.1:837-1346 GCA_964625795.1 uncultured Verrucomicrobiota bacterium
TGTTTGATGCGTTTGTACTTTCCACATGCACATTCCCAGTCCTTGGTCGGACCGAAAATACGTTCGCAGAACAAGCCACCTTTTTCGGGCTTAAAGGTACGGTAATTGATGGTTTCAGGATTTTTAACTTCCTGGTGTTCGCCATTGCGGTACGCCCAAGACCGGATGGCCTCAGGTGATGCGATGGAAATGGTGGCGAAGTCGTATCCCTCGCTTGAATTCAGACCGGGAATGATGTCGGTGTCAGGGTTTTCCACAGTTCAGTTTCTCCGTTTGCAGGGTGTAATATCTTTTTTTTAAAGGGGGTGAGTCCGGAAGGGAAAACCCTTCCGGACGAGAGGATTAACCTTCCTCGGCGTGTTTCACTTGAATGTCCAAGCCAAGGGCCATCATCTCTTTCATCAGAACGTTGAAGGATTCCGGAGTTTCGGATTCCAACGAATTCGTTCCTTTGACAATGGCTTCATAAATACGGGTACGTCCGGCAAGGTCGTCACTCTTCACAGTCA
>CAZVCO010000328.1:1369-2417 GCA_964625795.1 uncultured Verrucomicrobiota bacterium
GCAGCACCGTAAGCTTCACGTGCCCATACTTCCATCTCACCAAACCGCTGTCCGCCGTACTGGGCTTTACCCCCGAGCGGCTGTTGCGTAACCAGTGAATAGGGTCCCACCGCACGGGCGTGGATCTTTTCACTAACCAAGTGGTGAAGTTTCAGCATGTAAATCATACCTACAACCACTTTTTGGTCAAATTTCTCACCGGTCCGTCCATCAAAGAGAGGCGTCTTCCCGTCATCGGGTAATCCGGCTTCGCTCATGAGTTTCCAGATCTCGGCTTCAGGAATACCGTCAAATACAGGCGTTGCCGCGTGCATACCCAACTTGTGACAGGCCCAACCCAAATGGGTTTCCAATACCTGTCCCACGTTCATACGACTCGGTACACCGAGCGGGTTCAAGACGATGTCTACCGGAGTGCCGTCGGGCAGGAAGGGCATATCCTCTTCCGGTACAATCTTAGCGATCACACCTTTGTTTCCGTGACGACCGGCCATTTTATCGCCTACCATCAGCTTTTTCTTGCTGGTCACGTAGACTTTGACTTTCTTGACGACGCCCGGATCCACTTCATCACCACTTTCGAGGCGGTCCATGTTGCGGTCGTACTCGTCTTCCAATTCCTGAAATTTGGAATTGAATTCAGAAATAATGCCTTCGATCTTAATCTGAATCGGGCTGGGGTCGATTTCCACATTCTTGTGGGCGGCCGCCAACTTACGAAGCAGGGTTTTGGTAATCTTCCGGTTTGCGGGAATGATAATTTCGTCGGTTTTGGAGTTGATCACGTCCAACGGAATCTTTTCACCCAACAGGATGTTACTCAACGCTTCGGTCAGAGCTTCGGTGATTTCAGAAGATTTATTTTTGTTATCTTCGTGAATCGCTTTGGCCTGACGGCGTTTTTCACTCGGAGTGAGCTTGCTCTTCTTGTCAGGCAATTCGGTTTGCTGGGTCACGCCCTACCGTGCCAGTGCCACAGGAGTGCCCAACCGGATCATGTTTCGCGGCGGTCCCTACGGCGGCGACTACAAGTACGCCACCGGTCGCG
>CAZVCO010000328.1:2427-2865 GCA_964625795.1 uncultured Verrucomicrobiota bacterium
ACCCGAAGGCACGGTCAGAGAGGTATCACGTACATCGGCGGCTTTCTCACCGAAAATCGCACGAAGCAAACGCTCTTCCGGCGCCAACTCGGTTTCGCTTTTCGGCGTGATTTTCCCTACGAGAATATCACCGGGTTTGACTTCGGCACCCACGCGGATAATTCCGTCATGGTCGAGGTTTTTCAGCGCGTCTTCCCCTACGTTGGGAATATCCCGGGTGATTTCTTCAGCACCTAATTTGGTATCCCGGGCATCACACTCGAATTCTTCAATGTGCAAGGAGGTGTAGACATCGTCTTTCACCATGCGCTCATTGATCAAAATCGCGTCCTCAAAGTTGTATCCGCACCAGGGCATAAACGCCACCAATACGTTACGACCCAGAGCCAAATCGCCCATGTCCGTAGCGGCACCATCTGCCAAAACAGCTCCTACACC
>CAZVCO010000329.1:0-867 GCA_964625795.1 uncultured Verrucomicrobiota bacterium
CAGCTCCGACTCGTTCAGGCCCTGTCTTCGGACAGGGCCTTTTTGTTGGGATCTGACGTTCGGCTCTTGAGAGCCGCATCCTTTTTCGTTTCAAAGGGAGCCGGGCTCAATGCCCCCGCGACACGGGAAGATATTCACTTTAGGGCCCTATAAGCTGCGGTATGGCCAGGAGTAGGCACGAAGCAATTTTTCGTCGAGAATACACAAAGGATTCAAAATAATCTTTTCGTGTATTTTTGCGCCTTTTGGTGGCCGTAATAACGATCGGCTATGGCTTTATTAAAACAGCCCTGACGTCTATTCCCCGTGATGAACAGAAGCCGGCACGGTCTTTCTGACGGGTCCCGGGCTCGAAGGCTCTTCTTTCTGAGTCATGAAAACCAGGGTGAGCGAGAGGATGGCGATCACCGTGAAAGCCAAAGGGGCAAACCCCATGATCCGATAGGAACGCGACACCTTTTTCCTTCTTCGCAGGGTCATCACAAACGAAATAATACTCACCGAGAGCGCAAAAAAGGAAATGATCAGAAACCAGAATGCGGCTGTACCTGCTGCCGCAAGGCCCTCCTGCCCCTTCGCGGCCACCCGGGGGACAATCAGCGCAGCACCAACAAAAAGCAAATAAGCAACGAATGCTCGAACAATTTCACGTTGTGGGCTGAGGACCTTCATGGCTAAGGATTCGATTCCACTCCACCAGGATTATCTGAGTGTTGTGCCTCAATAGACGAGTCCGACTTTCTGTTCTTAACCCTTTCCGCCGCTTCCGCAAACAGCGTATAGATCACCGGAATCACTAACAGCGTGAGAATGGTGGAACTGATCATCCCACCCACCGCGACCACACCCAGCGGCCGGCGGCTTTCC
>CAZVCO010000329.1:877-2862 GCA_964625795.1 uncultured Verrucomicrobiota bacterium
TCCACCTGATCCAGACGCTCCCGGCAGGCCCATTCCAGATGATATAAGTTGATCGCCTTGGCAACGCCCGGTATTTCGGGATGCGTTCCCCCGGCAAAAACAGTATAGGTTCCCCGATAGACCGCGCCCAAGTCGACGGCAGCCACCTGCCCGGCCACGAGTACCGTGGTGACCCTCAGGAGATGCTGCGCACGGAGATACTGTGTGAGTTCCAGGAAGGCGGCCAGCAGGTGCTGGGCCATTTCATCGCCGGCCCGGCGGCTTTCCGCCGCGTCTCCAAACCCGATGGCAATGGGCAGAATTCCCATAATGGTGGCCATGGAGGTCATCAGAATGGGCCGCAGCCGTTTGGCCCCGGCTTCTTTCATGGCCTGTTTCGCGCTCATGCCTTTGGCCATCAGCTGATTGGCGAACTCCACCAGCAGAATGGAGTTTTTGGTGACCAGACCCACCAGAAGGACCAGCCCCACCTGACTGAAAATGTTCAGATTCATGGAGGAGATGCGGGGCACCAGTTTCTGAAGGACGTGAGCGAACGCAGGGGCGTCCGGAGCAAAATTCACCCAGCCGTAGAGCATTTGTCCCAGCACATTGGTCCAGGCCAGCCAGTAGAGCAACGCGAAGGCCCCCAGGAAAGCCAGCGGCAGGGAAAGCATCACCGTGAACGGGTGAACAAAACTCTCAAACTGAGCCGCCAGCACCATGTACACCACCACGATGGCCAGAATGAAAAAGGCGTAAATATCGGCAGAGGATTCCTGAAGATTCAGCGCCTCCCCTTTCCATTCATAACTGACATCGGGCGGAAGGTGTTCGGCCAGAACCTGTTCCGCAATCTCGATGGAGGCCCCCAGAGTACCGCCCACCGGGGTGGCGGAGATGGTGGAGGAGCGCTGACGCTGGAACCGTTCGATGACATTGGGGCCGGTTTTCACCTCCAGCGTCACCACGGTCGAAAGCGGCACCAGCTCTCCACTGGCGGTGCGCACCTGCAGATTCTGCAGATCGTTCGGGGTTTTACGGTTTTCAGGGTTCAGCTGGGCAATGACCTCATACTGTTTGCCGTCCAGCTTGATATTACTGAGGTCCACCCCGCCGAAATTGATCTGTAGGGCCCGGCTGATCTCCTCAATGGAAATGCCCAGCGTCGCCGCCCGGTCTCGGTCAAAACGGACCTCCAGCTCCGGTTTCACCAACTCAAAACTGGCCCGGGGCTGGGCCAGTGACCCCGTTTCCCGCAGCTTGTTGGTCATCTCGATGGTCACTTCATTGAGACGTTCAAGATTGGGGTGCTGCAGCACGAGCTGGAAGGGCTGCGAGAATCCGGTGTCCACCGCCTTGGGCAGAATCGGGAACGCGAGCGCGCCCTCCACTTCCTGAAACAAGCGGGCCTGCAAACCGTTGGGTCCCCCCATAATGTCGCGGACATGCCGACGGTCTCCGTCTGTGAGACGGGTGAAAATAAAGAACTGAGCCGCGTTTCCCGGTCCGTTGAACGGCAGAGCCACCGCCGAAAAAAAGGCATCCACTTCAGGCGTATCAAAGAGGATTTCCTCCGCCTGCCGCACCATGCGGTCGGTAAATTCGGGGGTGGATCCCTCCGGAGTAATCCCCAGCATGAAAAACCGTCCCTTGTCCTCCTCCGGCAGAAATTCCTGATCCAGATTCATGAACAGATACCCGGAAATCCCCACCGAGAGGGTAGCAATCACCATCATGGCCAGACGGTGCCTCAGCACCCAGTCCAGTGCCCGTTTGTAGCGCTCGGCGATGCGGTCAAATCCCCGCTCAAACGCCTGAAACACTTTTCCATGCTTCTGATCTTTCTGTATCTTCAGTATGCGTCCACCCATCATGGGCGCCAGCGTCAGCGCCACCAGGCTCGACACCATGACCGCGAAGGAAAGCGCCACCGCGAATTCCAGGAGCAGACGGCCGGTGATGCCGCCCACGAAAGCCAAGGGCAGGAAGACCGCCACCAGCGA
>CAZVCO010000330.1:0-1826 GCA_964625795.1 uncultured Verrucomicrobiota bacterium
CATCTTCTGAGGACCGATGTTCAAATTCGGCTAAATCCATAAAGAAAGGCACTTCTTTCGGGGGCCGACCCAGGGTCTGTAACCGCTTGGCCAGGTCCGACCAAATTTCACCCACGTGAGGCAATTTTCCCCAATTAACCGCACTGATAAACCGGGCTTCCCGGAGAAGTTGATTCAGAACGTCTTCACCGACCACCTCCAGCAAACGCTCCAAGGTGATTTCGTTGCAGGCGTCAAAATCGCCCAGCATAATTTTACCGTCGGTAAATTCGAGGCAGTCGCTGTGGGCAGGCGGGGCAAGCGTGTACATTGCTTCCGTATGTGCCCCCATCGCATCCGCAAACAGCGGATCGACCTCCCCTTTCCCAATCCCGCCGATATATGTAATCCCGATATTCCCGTCGAACATCCGATCCAGCGCACAGGTTAACAGAGGTCCGTTTCCTCCGAATTTATCTCCCTGATGATCCACAGAATACGAGGCGGCCACTCCGGCCGCGGCGGACACTTTGGCACCGAAGCTTTCCATCGAGGCCGGATTTTTCATGCGGATAAAAGTGTCCACAAAGCCGTCAAACCCGCAAATCCCCTTTACGGATGGAGGCACCGTATCAAAAAGCTTTTCTCTGAAAGCAGGAAGGACAGGAGTCAGTTCTGAAATATCGTGATAAAGGTGGATAGGTGATGACATCGTACATGGAGTTTGGGTTAAGCAGTTTCTTTAATGTAGAGGTCCTTGCGCTTGCGTGCAAGGAAGGAGTCCAATCTTCTCGGACTCGGGTCAGGGAATCCAATACACTGATAACACCGCATAGTGGAATGCGGCACCGGCCAACACAAACAGATGCCAAATTTCATGAAACCCGAAAACTCCCGGAATCGGGTTGGGTTTTTCACGTACATAAATCACTCCACCCACAGTATACAGCAAACCGCCGATCGCCAGTCCAATGGCGGCCGGGGGCCCCCTCGTCTCCCACACGGCAGGAGCAATCAGGGTCGCTAACCAGCCAAGCCCCACGTAAAAGGTCATCGTGATTGCTTTTGGCAGGTGGGGGTTGGTAGCCCGTAAACTCATGCCCACCACACAAAAAAACCAAATCACCCCGAACACAGTCCATCCCAAAGGCCCGCGGGCTACGGTCAGACAAAAGGGCGAAAAGGTACCGCCGATCAGTAAAAAGATGGCCAGGTAATCCAGTGTTCGCATCCGCTCTTCAAACCGGGGGGTTCCGTGGATACCATGATGCAGGGTGCTGCATAAAAACAACGCATTCAGACCCAACGCATACAAACAAGCCCCCACGCCATACCAGACGGCGACCTGAAATCCGCGAATCATCAGCAGCACCGATGCGGGCAGGGCAAACATGAATCCCAACAGATGGCTGATGGTATTGAACCGCTCATCGGTTACATGACGGCTGCCGTCTTTGCTGAGAGTGCGGGAAGAATTACCGGTTTCCATATCGCGGAGTTCAGGAGCTGTAACGCTCCCGAAGCATCTCCATCATATATCGGTTAATCGCCCACTGATCCGCGACGGGCTGTCGCGTGTAGGGCAGAACCGGCAAGTAGGGCACCGGCCCGAACTCCGGACAAATCGTCAGTTGCGTTTCGCCTTCGCGCTTTTTCAACTCCACCAGCTTATCCCACCAGGCCACATGTGCATCGACGGCTTCTTTCCATTCCGGCGCCCGCGGATCGGAGACTTGCGGACCGTGCTGCCAGCCCACCCGGGCATGAATATGATCCGTCCGGGATAGAGCCAGCGCCACCGCATCCTCCTGATCCTCCAGGAGAGTTTCTGCGACAGCACACCAATG
>CAZVCO010000330.1:1836-2373 GCA_964625795.1 uncultured Verrucomicrobiota bacterium
AGGTGTGAAAACAACGTCCGCGATGGGTTTCGTGTTTCACGGGAATTCCGGTATCGTCCGAAACCCGGTCCACCAACGCAAAGACCTGGAGGTTTTCTTCCAGCGTAAATAAATTCCGTCCGGTGTGACTGTTCACAAATAAAGGATCAAAGGACATCAACATCCGCAGCCGTTCTTCCAGCTTGTGGAGGTGAACGTTCATATCGCGGTCAAACACATCCCAATGCTGGGTGATCACGGTAAGTCCTTCCGCTTTGGCGATATGAATTGCCTCTTCCGATAGCGGATCAGGTCCATCCATGGCAATTTCGACGCCGTCGTATCCGGCATCTTTTACCTGACGGATAAAATCAGCGGCAGTTAAGTTTTCGCATCCCCAGCGGGGACAAATCATAAGCAGGTTCATAGGGGAATCTCCACGTATACGTTAAGAATAAAAACGGTCGGCGCAGCGTTGAATGCCTTCGCTGAGGGTGAGATAGTGATACAAGGTGCCAGCAATGTCCCGCAGCGGAATCCGGTGCCGCAGGATGAGAC
>CAZVCO010000330.1:2396-2847 GCA_964625795.1 uncultured Verrucomicrobiota bacterium
TTTCAGAAATCCGTTGTCCTGACACAGGGTACTGAACCGCGGCCAGCGGTTGGTGGGCAGGACGGCCTCTTCAACCGGAATCCCCTGCGCCTGCGCTTCTTCCAGGCACCGGCCCACTCCGGCCAATTGCGGATCTGAAAATACTACCCAGGGAACCGAGGACGGCTCCCAACCCGGAGCAGGCTCCCCGTGCAAGCGTGCGACCACCCGCTCGGCCTCTGCTGATGCCGTGTAGACTAACATGTGTCCGCCCAGCACATCGCCGACCGCATAGATTCCGGGACACCCGGTTTCCAAGTGTCCGTCGACTTGGATATATCCGCTTGGACTGAGCTTAACCCCAAGATCCTGCGCAAAAAGATTGGTTGTATTGCCCAAACGTCCCCGGGCCATCAGTTCGGTTCTAATGCGGTCGCGCAGTTCGCTGGCGGCTGTCTCGGTAAACGTCACG
>CAZVCO010000331.1:0-2842 GCA_964625795.1 uncultured Verrucomicrobiota bacterium
TCACCCGTCCCATTGAATCTCTGACCCGGTATGCCAATGCGGTGCGGGACGGCCTTCGTCCGACCGCTCCGCGTCTGGGCCGCAATGAAATGGGACGTCTGGCGGAATCCTTTGAGGAAATGCGCGATGCGCTCGAAGGAAAAAACTACGTGGAGCAGTACATCGAAACTCTGACCCACGAAATGAAAAGCCCCCTCTCCGCCATCCGGGGAGCGGCCGAGCTGCTGGAAGAGGACATGCCCCCGGAGCAGCGTCAGCGTTTCATGGGAAATATTCTCAACGAAACCACCCGCATCCAGTCGCTGGTGGACCGAATGCTGGAGCTGTCCTCGCTGGAGCGCAGAAAAGAGCTGCGGTTGGAACACGTTTCTCTGACCGAACTCCTGCGGGAGCTGCTGGACGGCATGACCCCTCAACTGGAACGCAGACAGATCAGGCTGAATACAGAGCTGGAGGAAGTGGAGGTGAAGGGGGAACGCTTTTTATTGGAGCAGGCGATGGCCAATCTGCTGCAGAACGCAATCGATTTCACACCGCCGGACCATGCCATCACCGTCTCACTGCGGCGCACAGAGGACAGAGTCAACTTCCGGGTGCACAACACCGGTTCGGAAATCCCCGATTTTGCCGCCGGGCGTCTGTTCGAACGCTTCTATTCGCTGGCACGACCCGATACAGGCCGGAGAAGCTCCGGCATCGGCCTCACCCTGGTCAAAGGGATCATGGAGTTGCACGCCGGTTCGGTGTCGCTGCACAATGAAGATCAGGGTGTCACCGCGACCCTCATTCTGCCGGTCTGACGTTCAGCGTAGTTCGGCGCTTGTCTGCCGGAGGTATGGGGCCCCCGCCGTAGAATCTGATGGTTTACTACCAGAGAAATATCTCATACCTTTTATGAATAACAATCGGTTTAAAATATCCCTCACGATTTCGGTTTAGGACATTCATAATCCTTATCGTTCTCGTAATCATAATCGAAAAATTGATTACGATTACGATCATGATTGGGATTACGGTATTTAATACCTAAGACCATTCGTAAATGGTATCAGTTATCATCAGGCCTATAGGTCTCTTTTCGACGGGTCTGATCCATTCATCATAAGCATGGCGAAGTTCGTCCCCCTGGCCGTCGCGAGCGACAGCTCGGGCAGGCGAACTACGAATAAGTCTCAGACACGAATGGCAGTAAGTTAAGGGGGTTCAAACATAAACGGTCATCAGATCTGTTTATGTGAAATTCGATTACGATAACGACCACGATAGCGATATCGATGAGAACACAAGTGTGGACGTGTCCTGTACCCGGCTGTTTTCAGAATTTTCAACTACCTTCAATCGATATCGGCATCGTGATCGATATCGCAATCGGGTTCCAGACGGTATTTGATGCTAAAATCTCTTATCTTACTGCCGTTCGTCTCAGACACCCTGTCTGAACAATATTACCGCATAGACCAACTTTTCACAAAGACTTCACACGGGCTTCAAACCAGCTCCACATACATCCGTCAGGATCGTTTCAAGGTTTCAAAACGAAACCGCTAACCAGAAAGGTCCTAATGAAAACAACTCTGCATTCCCTCCTCCTGCTCGCCCTCCTTCCTCTTTGTCTGCCGGCTGCGGTTCCGTCTCTCACGGAGGGACAACGCTTCGGCCTATACACATCCGGGCCTGCTCCGGATCAGAAGATTATCCTCCCTTTGGAATCCACCGAGGTGGAGATGGACATCACCGGGGGGATCAATGCCGTGACGGTCACTCAGACCTACGTCAATCACACCCCGGAAATCCTGGAGGCGGTGTATACCTTTCCACTTCCCGCCCGGGCCGCGGTGACCGACCTCGAACTCCGGGTGGAGGACCGGGTGATCCGCAGCGTGGTGCAGGAACGTGAACAGGCGAAGAAAACCTATGAGGCCGCCAAAGTGGAGGGCAAGAAAACCGCCCTGCTCGAACAGCAGCGACCGAATCTCTTCGCCACTTCGGTGGCGAATCTGGGTCCGGGTGAGCGGGTAACCATCCGGTTTGAGTATGTGGAGCCCCTCCCGTACCGGAAGGGTGAGATGTCTGTCACCTTCCCCATGGTGGTGGGACAGCGGTATCTGCCGCCTGAATGGCAGCAGCAGGAGGATGGCTCGTTTATCCTTCAGCCTGTGGACCAGGAGGATCTGAAGCTCAACCCTCCTCTTCTCCCTCTGAGTTTTCCGGAACAGGCCAATCTGAGTCTCCGTGCTTCCATACAGGGCATTCCGGTTTCCGGGTTTGAATCCACCACGCACGCCATTCATGTGAAGGAGCCCGCAACGGAGCAGGATCCATTTGTGGTGACCCTGGCCCGCGGTCAGGTGGTCCCGAACGCCGAGTTCAATCTGACCATCCGCCTCAGCGACAGCTCCCGTCCGGAGGCCACTTTTGTGGAGTCGGTGGAGGGGGAAGAACATTTCGGTCTGCTGACCCTCTTTCCGCCCACCAGGGAACAGAAAACTGAAAAGGCCCCGCCCCGGGATGTGGTGTTTCTGATCGATACCAGCGGATCCATGTCGGGTGATTCCATTGGACAGGCCCGGGCCGGACTGGAGAAATGCCTGGAGATGCTCCGGCCCGGCGACCGCTTTAACATTATCCGTTTCGCCGATACCTATTCTTCCTTTGCCCCGGATTTCAGGCCCGCCACTGCTGAGAAACGGGACGAGGCCCTGAGCTATATCCGCAATCTCGACTCCGGAGGCGGCACCGAGATGCAACCGGCCCTGCGCCATGCCCTCTCGCTGCCCGCCAACCCCGGACATCTGAAACTGTTGATCTTCCTCACAGACGGTAACGTGGGCAACGAAGACGA
>CAZVCO010000332.1:0-1028 GCA_964625795.1 uncultured Verrucomicrobiota bacterium
GCCGTGGCGTAAACCGGATGAACCACTTTTCAGCAGAAGATTACTAGCTTACTATGGTTGTCGAAGGCTCACTTCCCCGCTGTGAAATACTCGTTCGGAGCCATCTTGAAGTTCCAGACGTAACGCTCCTTCCCGCGTCACACCCAGGGCCAGGCCACTCACTACGGATTCATCACTCAGGATCACATTCACCTGTTGCCCGGGGGTCACCGCCCCTTCCCGCCAGCCCTCCAGAATAGCGGAGGCATCCCCGGCCCATAACCGTTCGACCAGACCGGCAATTTCTTTTAATATGGCCACCCACACCTCAGACCGATCCCATTCCTGACCTGCGGCAGAAACCAACGAGCAGGCCAAGGGCTTCAGTTCTTCAGGAAAGTCTTCTGCACGGGTCGCAACATTAAGACCCATGCCCAGGAGGGCGTAGTCAATCCCCTCCAGACTCACACTCATTTCACACAGAATACCGCAGACCTTTTTACCATCAATAAGTACATCATTCGGCCACTTAATCCCCACGCCGCAGATCCCCAAAGAGGTAAGCGCACGGTAAACAGCGGTAGCCGCCAGCAGGGGAATCAGCGTCCCCTGCCCCGGAGGAAGCGGCGGACGCAGCAGGAGGGAAAACTGCAGGGCGTCCCCGGGAGCGGCAAACCAGGGGCGGCCCCGCCGTCCCCGGCCCTGATGCTGCCGTTCGGAAAAAACCACGGTCCCCTCCGGAGCCCCCTGTTCCGCCAGGGCTTTGAGATCGTCATTGGTGGAGCCGGTCTCTGTTTTGATGACGAAGGGATGCTGATACAGCGTGCTGCCTGAAAGGCGGGCCTGCACATCCTCCGCGACAATGGCCTGCGGCTCCTCCTGCAGGCGGTATCCTTTCCCGGGGCTGGATTCGATCCGGTACCCCAGCGACTGCAGGGTGCGGACGCGCTTGGAAACCGTGACCCGGCTCACCCCGAAGATATCGCTCAGGGCCATTTCCGAGGGGAGCTTGTCCCCGGCCGAAAGTTTGCCGGCAATTATGGCGGTGT
>CAZVCO010000332.1:1038-2774 GCA_964625795.1 uncultured Verrucomicrobiota bacterium
AGAGTGCTGACGCGTTTGGAAACGGTCACCCGGCTCACGCCGTCGGCCTGCCGCAGCACCCGGCTGGACACCCAGTCCGGCCGCGCCTCGCGTAACAGGGTAAGAATCCGGGTGTCCACTCCTTATCCGTGGGGAAAAATGTAGAGCATGAGGTAGACCATGACGCCGGTGACACTGACATACACCCAGACCGGCCACACCCATTTCACCAGCCGCACATGGAGGGTGAAGCGTTTGGTGAGCGCGGTCCACACCGTGGCCAGAATAAAGGGCACCTGCAGGGCGGCCAGAATCACATGCGGAACCAGAATAAGGAAATACAGCGCGCGGCGGAATCCGCTGCCTTCATAGGTGACCGGGCTTCCCACCACGAAATGATAGATCAGGTAACTGGTCAGAAACATGGCCGATGAGGCCAGGGCCAGGGACATCATTTTCCAATGCCCCTGCAGATCCCTCCGCTTGATCGCGAGTCTCCCCAGAATGAGAAAGGTGAGAGCGGTGAGGTTGAGCAGAGCGTTCAGAGTGGGAAGCGGATTGTCGGGCATGAGATTTTATGGTTAAGGGTTTGACATGCTACACCGGAAATCAGGCCGAATCAACTTGTTCCTTCTGTTGCTCTTCCGGCGGCTGCTGGGACTGATGCTTCTCGCCCTGATGGTCGTGGCGCTGGCGGCGGGCTGGATTCAGCTGGGCCGCAGCGACCGGGCCATTGAGATCATCCGTCCGGAGCCTCCCCTCTCCCCTCCGGCGGTGGCACCGGACAGCCTGAGACTGGTGACGTACAATATTGCCCACGCCCGGGGGCCAGGGTTGCAGACGCCCAACACCGGAGGAGGAACGGTCGAGGAGAAACGGGCCCGCCTGCAACGCATCGGCGAAGCCCTGCGGAATACCCGGGCCGACCTGATTTTCCTGCAGGAGGTGGATTTTAATACCTGGTGGAGCGGCGGACTGGATCAGTCGGCCATCATCGCGGAGACCGCCGGCATGCCCTACCGGGTGAACCAGCGCAATATCGACACCGGCCTGCCGTTCTGGCGCAGATGGGAGTTCGGAAATGTCCTCCTCAGCCGTCTGCCGATCCTGGAGGCGGAAAAACTTGAGCTTCCCCCGTATTCGGATGTGGAGAAACTGGTGGCGGGCAATCACGACGCCCTCATGGCTCTGATCGAGCTGGGCGGGGGCGAACAGCTCCGCGTCATCGGCGTGCATCTGGAGGTGCGGAGTGAGGAGAACCGCGTGCAGGCGGCGCAGCGGCTGATCGCGGTCCAGCGCGAATTTTCAGATCCCATGATCCTGCTGGGGGATTTAAACTCCACCCCTCCCGGATTCCCGGGGTCACAAACCTCACGGCTGGGTCAGAACACGGTGGAACTGCTCGAAAGTTTCGGCGGATTTCAGCGTCGTCCCGCCCGCGGGCGGGCCACCCACCGGGACTTCACCTTTCCCTCTGAAGGCCCCCGGAAAATTATCGACTGGATCCTGCCCGATCCGAACTTCCGTATCACCGAGTATGTCGTGCTGAGGAACATTCGAGAATCCGATCATTTTCCTGTGCTGACCACCCTGAGGCGCCGCTGATGGAAATCCCTGCAGAAAACAGCCCCCTCAACGCAGACAGGGATTCTCTTGGCACAGCTGGCTTGATACGTGTATAACGATTCGCATCCTATGTTAATCGAATTTTCATGTCCCGTCTGCCACTCCCCGCTGGCACTGAAGAACAAAACCGA
>CAZVCO010000333.1:0-2770 GCA_964625795.1 uncultured Verrucomicrobiota bacterium
CACGGTGGCGATGTCCCCCAGGGTGATGTCATCCCCGTTCTCCGAGGTGATGAGCGTGATGGAGTCGAACTCCTCCGCCCGCAGCTTTTTCTCCCGCATACGCAGGAGAATCTCACCGTTGAAGGTTTCCACATCCCCGGCCGGGATGTCCCGGCTCGACTGCTCAATCAACCGGGCCACTTCCTGCAGGGTCAGCCCGTACTGTCGCAGGCTGTGACGGGAGATCTCCACATGGGTGACATACTCAGGCACATTACTGATCACCACCTGGGTAATTTCCGGATCTCCGATTAACTGATCCCTGAACTGTTCGGCCAGACGGCGAAGTGTCCAGATATCCACCTCTCCGTAAATTCCCAACGACATCACTTCGGTTTCCTGCGCCTGGAGCCGGACCTCCGGGGCGTCAATATCCTCGGGAAACGTGCGGATCCGGTTCACCGCCTGATCAATTTCCTGAAAGGCTTTGATCCGGTCCGTACCGGCCACCAGTTCAATGGTGACACTGCCGGAACCTTCCCGGGCTTCGGAGGTCATTTCCCGGATTCCCTGCACCCCCTTCACCGCCTCCTCAATAGGCAGCAGAATTCCCTGCTCCACTTCGGCCGGAGCTGAACCGGGATATCCGACCGAGATATTCACCACATCCAGCTGAAACTGGGGAAACACCTCTTTCTGCATCCGCAGGGCCGACCAGATTCCTCCGGCCAGAAGGAGAATCATCAACAGATTCGCTGCGATGGAATTTTTGACCATCCAGGCCATCGGCCCGGAAAGAGAGGACGGCTTGTGCTGCTCTTCGCTCACGAGTCCGACCCCTGAGACTCCTCCGTCTCCTGAGATGAATCCGTTTCTTCCACCCGCAGGGCGGCTCCTTCCGACACGGTGGCCAATTGGCTGGTCACCACCCGTTCTCCCTCGTCAACCCCTGAGCGGATGTACGCGTGGGTCCGGTCCCGGAACGCCACCTCCACCTCACGGATCTCCAGAGCATCTTCGTCCGACATGACCCACACCGTTTCTCCCGGATGTACGTGGTCCCGGTTCAACCGGACCACATTGGAGAATTCCCTCACCGGCACCTCCAGGCGGACAAAAGATCCCAACAGCAGCCGGGCTGAGTGGTCTCCGCTATTGAGCTGCAGAGGATCCTCCACCCTCACCAGAATCCGGGCCATGCGGGTCTGATCATCCAGACTGCCGATCAGCTGATCCAGCGAGCCCGTCCGGACCACCCCGGAACCCGAAGCGTCCCGGATCGTGACCTCCACGCCCGCCTCATCCGGATTCTCCTGAAATTCCAGACGGGGCAGCACCCGCAGCGGAACAGTGGCCTCCACCCAGAACTGATCCACATCCACCAAATGCGCCAGCTGGGTCTGAGGGGAGACCTGGGAGCCGGCGTTCACATACCGCTGCAGGATTTTCGCATGAAACGGGGCATCAATCCGGGTACGGTCCAGATTCAACTCCGCCTGTTTGGCCGAGGCCCGGGCCGCTTTCACCGCCGCTTGTGCCGTCTGATATTGCGGTTCCCGCAGTACCAGCGCACGGTTTTCGGTGGAAAGATCCTCTCCCATCCGCTCGAGATCGCGCCGGGCAATTTCCCGACGGCCTTTCTCGAGGGTCAGATCCGCCTCCGCCCGCAAGACCTCACTCTCCCTCAGCTGCAGAGCGATTTCATAATCAGCCGGGTCAATACGCAGCAGCGGATGCCCTTTCTCCACCACCCGGCCGGGAACGAATTCCGGCGACACCTCGAGCACCTCCCCCTCAATGCGGGGCCGGAGCATCACTTCACGGAAGGGAATCACCGTCCCCATCACTTCGATGACCGGACGGTAATTCCCCGCCTGGGCGTTCTCCACACTGACCAGCATGGCGGTTCGTTTGGTGGCGGTTTCGCGCACAGCCTCCGGTTCGGTGGAGAAGATCACCAGCATCAGTATGGCCGCTCCCGCCAGCACGGCCACACTCACCAGAACCTGTTTCCAGGAGGTTTTACGGTCCGGAGTCTCTTTCGATTTATCTTCAGTGGTCATGGCGTTTCCCTTTCAAGCTGGAACCCTCCCGCCAGAGCCCGGTGAAGGGCGATCCTGAACCTCAGCCGGTCGAGCCGGGCAAAGAGAGTTTCCCGTTCTAATTCCTGTAATTGTGTCCGGGCACTGAGCACATCCAGAAAACTGGCCACACCGTTCTGGTAGGACAGTTCCAGTTGCTGCAGTGTTTCGGAGGCCAGCCGGCGCTGGGTGATGAGGTCCTGTACCTGATCTGCCTGCTGCTGTTCTCTCACCAGGGCATCCTCCACCTCCTGCATGGCCTCCAACAGGGTCTGGCCATAGGCCGCCAGCCGCTGCTCCAGCACCGCCCCGGCCCGGTCCACTTCCGCCCGCCGTTCCCCTCCGTCGAAAAGCGGCGCGGTCAGATTCCCGGCCAGCGTCCACAACCACTCCTCCACAAAATCCGAGAGATCCCGGCTCTCCCCTCCGTAGGAAGCGGAAATCGAAATACGGGGAAAGCGGTTGCTGATGGCTGCGGCGACCTCCCGGTCGGCAGACAGCACCTGCAGCCAGGCGGCCCGCACATCCGGACGACGGGTCAGCGTCTCCAGCGGAATCCCGGTGGCAGGAAGCTCCGGAACGGCCGGCAGCTCCGTATCCACCGCGGTGACGACGCCGCAGGGCGCGTTCATGAGGTAGAGGACCTCGCTGCCCACGACCACCAGGTCGCCCGCCGGCTGGATGCCGCCGATTCCGGTGCGTAAAGGTGT
>CAZVCO010000334.1:0-2767 GCA_964625795.1 uncultured Verrucomicrobiota bacterium
TCCCGCCCCGGCGGGCAAGCCCGGAATTGGTTCAAGCGGTCAAAACACGGGTAAAGAACCACGGACCACGCGGACTGCGCGGACCTTGTTCAGAGGGAGACGAAGTGGCCGTACAACGAATAACCCAAATTCTAAGGCTTATCTGCATGGGTCTGTGAGGTCCGCGTTGTCCGTGGTTGTAAACACCAAGTGTGGGCTTGCCCGCCGGGGCGGGATACGCCCAGGTCCGGCTCATCAATCCTGCAGACCTGAGCCGGGCTTTCAGCCCTGTTCTTTGGTTCGGGCTCGCAATTCCGGCCCTCACGGGCCGGGCTGGAGTTGAGACGGGCCGTTGGCCCTCCTCATCGTATGTTGCCAGGCAGGGACTGCCTGGCCCACGATCTACTCCTCTTCGTCTGCAACGGGCGTATCATCTCCCGGCGCCGCTTCGTCGGGTTTGACGGTTTCCTCTTCCTCTTCGTCCGGCTGACGTTCCACCGGAATGGCCGCCACGAGTTTGTCGTCCTTATCGAGTTTCACCAGACGTACTCCCTGAGTGTTACGGCCCATGGGGCGGATATCCTCCACCTTCATCCGGATGACCACACCCCGTTCTGTAATCAGCATCAGCGCATGGGTTTCATCCACCGTGAAGGCGGTGACCACCGGGCCGTTGCGGTCGTTGACCTGGATGGTGCGCACCCCGAGTCCGCCCCGCTTGGTTTCACGGTACTCCTCGATGGGCGTGCGCTTTCCGTACCCGTTCTCACAGATCACCATCAGCGTCGCGTCCGGATCGGCCACGGTACAACTGACCACCTGCTGTTTCTCTTTCAGCCGGATGCCCCGCACGCCGCGGGCGGTACGTCCCATGGCTCGGAGCTGATCCTCTTTGAAACGCACGGTCATGCCGCCGGAGGTCGTCAACATGAGTTCATTGTCCCCATGGGTCAGTTTCACACTGATCAACCGGTCATCGTCCTGAATCTCAATCGCCCGAATTCCGTTGGAACGGACATTCTTGAAGGCGGACAATGCGGTACGCTTGGAGGTTCCGTTTTGGGTACTGAAGACCACATATTCATCCTCGGAGAATTCCCGGATCCGCATAAAGGCGGCAATTTTTTCGTCTTCCTGCAGATTCAGCAGGTTGATGATGGCCCGGCCTTTGGATCCGCGGGGGGATTCGGGAAGTTCATAGACTTTCTTCCAGAACACCCGGCCTTTCTCCGTGAAACAGAGCAGGGTATCGTGAGTGGAGGCGAAGAAAATATTCTCCACAAAGTCCTCTTCGCGGGTGGTCATGGCACGGATGCCCCGTCCTCCCCGGCGCTGATCGCGGTAGGTATCGGCCGGCACGCGTTTGATGTAGCCGTTATGGCTGATGGTGATCACGGAGGGACGGTCCTCAATCAAATCCTCGTAATTGATCTCGGAATCATCAGCCCCGATCTCGGTGCGGCGGGGATTTCCGTAGATCTCTTTCATTTCCAGCAGATCATCGCGGATCACGCCGAAGATCAGTTTTGGATCGGCCAGCAGGGATTTCAGGTAGGTGATGCGCTCCTGTACTTCATCGTATTCACCCTGAACTTTGTCCCGCTCCAGTCCGGTCAGCTGATACAGCCGCATTTCGAGAATCGCATTGGCCTGGATCTCTGTAAACTCAAATCGTTCGATCAGGCCGGCCCGGGCCTCATCCCGGGTGGAGGCGGCGCGGATGATCTTCACGATCTCGTCCATGTTGTCCATGGCGATAAGCAGCCCCTCCAGAATGTGGGCGCGGGCCTCGGCCTTGGCCAGATCAAACTGGGTGCGGCGGGTGATCACTTCAAAACGGTGATCGAGGAACGCCTTCAGCATCTCCTTGAGGTTCATGACCCGCGGACGACCGTGGTCGATGGCCAGCATGATTACCCCGAAGGTGTTCTCGAGCATGGTCTGCTTGTACAGATTGTTCAGCACGATACTGCCCATGGCATTCCGCTTGATCTCAATCACCACCCGGATGCCCTCCTTGTCGGATTCGTCCCGCACATCGGAGATGCCTTCAATTTTCTTGTCGCGCACCAGTTCGGCCACCTTGGCCACCAGATTGGCTTTGTTCACCGTATAGGGAAGCTCGGTGATGATGATGGTCTCTTTGCCACGCTCATCCTCCAGGATCTCCGCCCGTCCCCGGATCCGGATCAGTCCGCGACCGGTTTCATACATCTTGATGATTTCATTCACCCCGCGGATGGTGGCACCGGTAGGGAAGTCGGGCCCCTTGATATGCTGCATCAGATCGGCAATGGTACAATCCGGCTCCTCGATGAGCTGTACCAGTCCCTCAATCAGCTCGTTGAGATTGTGAGGGGGAATATTGGTGGCCATTCCCACCGCAATCCCGGTGCTGCCGTTGGCGAGCAGGTTGGGAATCCGGCTGGGCAGTACGGTGGGCTCCTCGAGCTTTTCATCGAAGTTGAGCCGCATGTCCACAGTGTCTTTGTCGATGTCGGCCAGCAAATCCTCAGCCAGACGGTTCAGACGGCACTCGGTGTACCGGTAGGCCGCAGGTGGATCGCCGTCAATAGAACCGAAGTTTCCCTGGCTGTCGATGGTCGGATAGCGCATGGAAAACAGCTGTGCCTGACGCACCAGGGCATCATACACCGCCGAATCGCCATGGGGATGGAATTTACCCATGACCTCTCCCACCACGCGGGCGCATTTCACATACGGACGGGTGTGGCTCCAGCCTCCCTCCTTCATCGCGTAGAGAATCCGGCGGTTCACCGGTTTCAGG
>CAZVCO010000335.1:0-2757 GCA_964625795.1 uncultured Verrucomicrobiota bacterium
AGGATCATCCCAATCTGTCCGCGGTGGAATTCTACCTGTGCGGCCCGCCTCAAATGATCAAGGCCTGCACGGCCATGCTCTCCGATCTCGGAGTCACCGCCGATCAGATCGCTTTCGACGAGTTTTAATATGTATCTGAATCACAACACCGAGGATCCACCCCGCCTGGCGCTCTACCTCAACACCGATAACCTGCACGATCTTCCGGACACATCCGATTGGAGGAACGCCTCCGGCAGCGACGCCATCGAAAAACTTCTCGCCGACGGATTTGAGGGGATCCAGGTCGGAGAGAACCCCCTGCCCTTCACCCCGGACAGCCGCCTGCACCACTGCGGTCTGCATCGGATCAATCAGGTTGGAGAGGCCGAAGACATCTTCCTCGCCCACCGCGATGCCGGGGACGAATGCGTCACTCTGCACGTGGGCTGGGGAATCGAGGAGGACGACGAGGTGCATGCTCTGGTGCGCGACATTCTCCGCGCCTCGGAAATTGTGGACCTGCCCGTGTTTATCGAAACCCACCGCGCCACCATCACCCAGGACATGTGGCGGACGGTTCAACTGACGAAGGCCTTTCCGGACATCCGGTTCAACGCGGATTTCAGTCACTGGTACTGCGGACAGGAAATGGTATACGGGGACTTCGAGGCCAAGCTGGATTTTCTCCAGCCGGTCTTTGACCGCGTGGGCTTCCTCCACGCCCGCATCGCCGCACCCGGTATGATCCAGGCCGCCATCGAATCTGCGGACACCCGGCCCCGTCTGGCCGTGGGCGCAAACTATCTCGAACACTTCAAAGACATGTGGACTCGCGCCATGGCGGGCTTCCGGGCCCACGCCGGGACGGGGGATGTACTGGTGTTTGCCCCGGAACTGCTCTGCTCCGACATCTATTACGCGCGGCAGGTCCCCGATGCGGATGGCCATCTGAGCGAGGGCTCAGATCGATATCACGAAGCGCAACTCTACCTGGAAATTGCCCGGGAGGCCTGGCGACAGTCCGGTCAATAGGCATTCCGTCGGCTGCGGAGTTCCGCGAACACCTCTGCAGGGGAGCTGCCTGCCCGTCCCATCAGCCGCGCGATCTCCGGATCATCGGCCCGGAGAAAGGGATTGGTCGCTTTTTGCTCCCTGAGTTCAAAGGGCGGCGGAAGGGGATGGTTCTCCCGGCTTTCCAGGATGAGGTTCAGTATAGGATCACAGGCACTCCACCGGGAGCATTCACCCCGCAGGAAGGCTTCATTGTCCTCACGGAAGTCATGTCCGGGGCAGAAGCGGGTTTCATCCGGCAGAGACCTGAGGCGGTCAAGAGAGGCCCAGAGTGTTTCCGCCGGTCCCGCGAACATACGGCCACACCCCCACTCGAACAGGGTATCCCCGCAAAAACAGAGGTTTAATTCGGGGAACACGTAACTGACATCCAGGGGAGAATGTCCGGAGGTGTCCAGCGCCAGCACGGTGAGCCCCTCCAGTTGCCACTCCATGCGGTCGGTGACATGAACCCGCGGCAACGAAGAAACCGGTTCCGCAGCATGGAGCCGGCAACCGGTTTGCCTGACCACTTCCTCCAGACCGTTCACATGATCATGATGTGTATGCGTCAGAAGCAGAGCGCTCAGCGTGAAGCCCTCGCGGTCCATATAGCCGAGGAGTTCCTCCCCGTTGGGCACATCCACCCCAAGCACCCGGTTGGATCCTTCAATCTGCAGCAGATATCCCAGATTTGTTCCCCCGGAACGCCAGAAGTGAAGCATCCCCCCTGGTGCCTTTTGGGTTTTTGAGGGAAACGTTGTGGATTCAAGACGCGACATGTTCATGACTTCAAATGAAGTATATTAACTTATATAAGTTATTCAAAGCGGTTTATAAGGAAAAAATGTCACGTTTGTTATCGCAGAATGGAGAATTTCTGTTACAATGCCAAGCCCAAATTCCGAGCACGGAGCACGTGCACAGATACTGGCAAAGGGACGGATACACATGATTATACTGCACGCGAGTTACGCGGATCACAAATTACATTTTTGGGGTGAAAAGCCCGTTGACGATTTAGAGGGGGCCTCAAAGACCCGTGGCAAGAAATCGCCGATGTTCCCCTATGACGCAGGTGAAGAGACTCTTAAAGAAATTTTGACCGAAACCTTGTTTGACCGGTCCATCCGCCGTCAGGAGGCCGAGATCAACACTGTGTGGCTGCCCACCTCCGGTGACACCGCCATCGCGTCCAGTCCTCTGCTGAGCAAAAATCCGGTGGCCCACCGCAATGTGGAGTTCAAACCCTGGCGGGTCACCACCATGACCCTCTCGCTCGAGAGCACGATCGGATTTCTGGCCGCATTTGTGGACAAAGAACTGCTCAGTTCCGGCGTCATGGGCGGTGCGGACCTGACGTACTGGACCAAAGTCATGCGCTTTGCCGGCGGTCTAGTAGCCCGGCAGGAATATCTGCCCGGTCTGGAAAAAACGACTTCCGGCGAAATGGAGGCGATCTGGGAACCCATCTTTCTCGGATCGGATATGGATTATCTCAATGAGGTGATTGCCGCCATGCCCCACTGCTGTGGATGTATGTCCCACGCCTCCTCCAACGGATCCGCGCCCGAGCTTTTCCCCACCACCATGGTCAAAGAGCTGGTCACCCAGATCGTCGACTATCTGGCCCGGTATTCCATTTTCACCCAACAGCAGTCCAGCTGGCCGAAAAGCTTCCTGGAGGAACCCGGCACCGAATTCGACAGCATGCATGATCACTGG
>CAZVCO010000336.1:0-2746 GCA_964625795.1 uncultured Verrucomicrobiota bacterium
CTGCATGAACCCTTTCATGATGGAGCGTTCGGTGACGAACATGCCGACCGGAATATTCTGGCCGCCCGCAGCCGCGACCGGGTGATGAAAGCCTTCCGCTCTTCTCAGCCCGGCTGGGTCATAGGGGATACGCCCCGTGACGTCACCGCGGCACACGC
The DNA here is from genome assembly GCA_964625795.1 of uncultured Verrucomicrobiota bacterium. Lineage (GTDB taxonomy): Bacteria > Verrucomicrobiota > Kiritimatiellia > SS1-B-03-39 > UBA6053 > UBA6053. The sequence continues at coordinate 159 of CAZVCO010000336.1, forward strand.
TATCGGCGCCCGGGCCATCGGGGTGGCCTCGGGGGCCTATCATGAGGAGGATCTCCGTGCGGCCGGCGCAATGTATGTGGTGCAGGACCTGACAGATGCGGAGAGATTATTGGAGGCAGTTCTTTAAAGAACTCGACATCCGTACAGGTTTTTTTCATACAGAGCGAATGACTGATTCCATTGACCCGTTACTGGTAGATCTGGGCGAACGATCCTACCCCATTCACATCGGCTCCGGCCTGCTGGCGCAGGTGGGGGAAAAGTTAAAGGCCTCTCTCGGAGAGGGACGCCGGGTGCTGGTGGTCACCGATGACCGGGTCGGCCCTCTATATCTGGAGCCGCTTCAGACCTCACTTGAGAAAGCCGGTTATCAGACGGTCACCCATCAGGTGCCCCAGGGGGAAGTCAGCAAATCCTCCACTCAACTCAACGATATCTGGCGGGTGGCGGTGGAGGCCCGATTGGACCGGAACAGCATTATGGTGGCGTTGGGGGGCGGCGTGGTGGGTGATCTGGCCGGTTTTGCGGCCGCATCCTTTCTGCGCGGTATTTCTTTTGTGCAGGTGCCCACCTCTCTGCTGGCCATGGTGGATTCTTCTGTGGGGGGGAAAACGGGAATCAACTTGCCCCAGGGGAAGAATCTGGTGGGTGCTTTTCATCAGCCGGTCATGGTCGTGGCGGATTTGGAAGTGCTGAAGACGCTCTCCTCCCGGGAATTTGCATCGGGAATGGCCGAGGTCATCAAATACGGGATCATTCACGATGCGGAGCTCTTTGCTATGCTGGAGGCGAACACGGAGGCCGTTCGCAACCTGGAAATGAAACCTCTGTCTGAAATCGTGCGGCGGTCCTGTGAGATTAAAGCCGATATCGTCCGCCAGGATGAACGCGAGGGCGGGGTGCGGGCCTTTTTGAATTTCGGGCATACCCTGGGGCATGCGATAGAGAATGTGTCGGGGTACGGCGTTCATCTTCATGGCGAGGCCATCGCGGCCGGAATGGTTTACGCAGCACGGCTTTCAGAACACGTGCTGGAATTTCCTCCGGAGGCCACGCAGCGGCTGGTGGAGCTGTTGAAGGCCTTTGGCCTGCCCACAAGCTGGCCGCAGGAGACCTGGCCAGCGTTGTTGGAGGCGATGACCGCAGATAAGAAAGCGCAGAATGCCGTGCCGAGATTCGTGCTCTGCCGCGATCTCGGGTCGGCCTGCCTGCCGCAGGAAGTACCGGAGGAGCGGCTTCAGTCTGTATATGACAGCGGGTTGGAGTCCCCTGCATGACCGAACGTGAGGGCTATATTGCACTCAATATGGTGGAGGGAATCGGTCCTGTCCGGGTCCGGGCGCTGCTGGAGGTCTTCGGATCTATCCAGGCCCTGTTGGATGCCCCGCCCGAAGAATGGGTGAAGGCCAAGGGGATCGGACCTTCTCTGGCGGAAAAGATTCACCCCCGGCTGCATGGAGCGGATCCGGCGGCAGAGGAGCGCCGGGCCGAATCCCATGGCGCAACGATTGTGACCTGCGTGGATGAGGGATATCCCCGCGCATTGAAGGAAATTCATGATCCCCCTCTCGCCCTGTATGTGCGGGGCAATCTGGAAGCGCAGGACGTTCACGCCATCGCGGTCATTGGCTCCCGGCGCTGCACCCATTATGGCACCCAGTCGGCGGACCGGCTTTCGTTTCAGCTGGCGAAGCAGGGGTACACCGTGGTGAGTGGTCTGGCCCGGGGAATAGATGCGGCGGCACATCAGGGGGCCCTCAAGGGCGGTGGCCGAACTCTGGCGGTTCTGGGAACGGGCATAGATCAGATTTATCCTCCGGAACACACCGGACTGGCGGAGTCGATCATGGAATCCGGTGCCCTGGTCACAGAGTTTCCGGTCGGATTCAAACCCAACCGGCAATCCTTTCCTCAGCGGAACCGGATTATCTCCGGCCTGTCCAAATCCATTCTGGTGGTCGAGGCCGCAAAGGGAAGCGGGGCGATGATGACCGTGGATTTTGCCGCGGAACAGGGCAGGGGCGTGATGGCGGTTCCGGGACGCATCGACAATCCGTCTGCCAGTGGATGCAATGAGCTCATCAAAAACGGAGCCAAGCTGATTGCCGATGTGGATGATATCACCGAGGAGTTTGAATTTCTGCTGCCTCCGAAGCCGGAGGGCCGGGAGGATCCGGACATCGCCAAGCCCCGGGTGCAACTGACCGAAACCGAGGAACTTCTGCTCAACCAGCTAGGACGGGAAGAGGTGAGTCAGGATGAACTGATCCGGGCGACCGGGCTGGGAGCCTCCAAGGTGGCCACCGCGCTGCTGATGCTGGAGATGAAGCGTCAGATCAAGAGCCTGCCGGGGCGCATGATCCGGAAAGTGGTTTGATGCACAAAGAGAGCGCGGAGTTCACGGAGGTCCTGCAGGGGGGGGAGGTCTCGCGGAGGCGCAGAGGGCGCGGTGAAAGGGGGATGGATTCAGGAACTCCGCGATCTCTTGTAAGATTCCCTTACAGGCCGGAAGCTTTGGCGGTGTTCCGGACAGGGTCCATGCGTCCGCAGAGCGGCAAGATGCCGTTTGGTGCCGTATCCTTTATGAG
>CAZVCO010000337.1:0-2741 GCA_964625795.1 uncultured Verrucomicrobiota bacterium
GATGAGGCGTCCCTGTTTTTACACCGCATGGTGAAGAAGATGCCTGAATTCCAACGGGAAATGATTGTCAGTCTGCACGAATCCGAGCGGATGTTTGAAGGGAAACGGGTGCTGATTGTGGATGACGATATGCGCAACCTGTTCGCGCTTTCCAGTTCCTTGAGCGCGAAAGGCATGCGGACCCTGAAAGCGGCGGACGGCATAAAAGCACTGGACATGCTGGAACAACATCCGGATGTGGATTTGGTGCTGATGGACATTATGATGCCGGAGATGGATGGATATGAAGCCATGCGGACCCTCCGGTCGGACAGCCGGTTCGAGGGGCTGCCGGTCATTGCGCTGACGGCCAAGGCTATGCAGGACGACCGCCGGAAATGTCTGGAGGCGGGGGCGAACGACTATCTGTCAAAACCGATCGATCTCGACCGGTTGTTTTCCATGATGAGAGTGTGGTTGTACCGATGAATACCGTGCATGACAACGAAGTGAAGGAAATCGACGATCTGCTCGCCGCGGTTTTCGAGCAGTACGGGTATGACTTCCGGAATTATTCCCGGGCCTCCATCGAGCGGAGGATCCGCCATTTCCTTCCCGGTTCCGGCTGCGGTTCGGTGCCGGAGATGACGGCGCGGCTGCTGGAGGACCGTTCGTTTTTCAGCCGGCTGGTGCGGGATTTTTCCATCACGGTGACCGACATGTTCCGGGATCCGTTCGTATATGCTTGCCTGCGGGAACAGGTGGTGCCGGTGTTGAAAACCTTTCCGTTTATCAGGATCTGGCACGCCGGATGCGCCACCGGTGAGGAGGCGTATTCACTGGCGGTGGTGCTCAAAGAGGAGGGGCTGTATGACCGGTCGACCGTGTTTGTCACCGATTTCAACGACGATGCTCTGCGGATTGCGAAGCAGGGGATCTATCCGCTGGAAAAAGTCCGGGATGTCAGCAAACGGTATCAGGAGGCTGGCGGGACAGGTTCCTTTTCTGACTATTACCATGCCGATGGCTATTCGGTGGCTCTTGACAGCGCGTTGCGCAAGAACATGGTGTTCGCCAATTACAATCTGGTGACGGATGGAGTCTTCGGGGAATTTCATCTAATTCTCTGCCGTAATGTACTGATCTATTTCAACCGCACCCTGCAGGACCGCGTCTTTGGGTTGTTCCGTGACAGTCTGGTGCACGGCGGGTTTCTCTGTCTGGGCACCAAGGAGACCCCCGGCTTCTCCTCCTCCGCCGATGAGTATACGCCCTTGGATGCCAGAGCCAAAGTTTACCGGAAATGCACATGAACACGCCCAGTTCTGTACAGTCCTCTTCCGATCCATCCCGCCGGGAGCATAGGCCGTGTGCGGTAGTGGTGGGTGTCTCCGCCGGGGGGCTGGAGGCTCTTCATCTGCTCATTCCGTCTCTTCCCTCTGATTTTCCCTGCCCGGTTCTGATTGTCCAGCACCGGGCGTCCGACAGTGATGATTATCTGGCCAGGAGTCTCAACCAAAGCTCCGCGGTCACGGTCAAGGAGGCGGAGGAAAAAGAGCGGGTCCGGGAAGGTGTTGTCTATCTCGCGCCCGCGGATTATCATCTGTTAATTGAACGGGATGGAACACTGTCTCTATCCGTGGCGCCGGCCGTCAACTTTTCCCGGCCCTCCATCGACGTGCTGTTCGAAAGCGCGGCCATGGCCTGGGCGGACCGGCTCATCGGCATCGTTCTAACCGGAGCAAACCACGATGGCGCCCACGGCCTGGAAATCATCCGGCGACGGGGCGGCACCGTGATTGTCCAGGACCCGGAGGACGCGGAACACGATACGATGCCCCGGGCCGCTCTGGAAGCGGTTGCGGCTGACCACGTTCCCCGGCTCCGTGACGTGGCCCCGCTCTTGAGCACCTTGACCTGCACAGGTTCGGATTCCGCAATTTCACCACCGCCACCCCCCGCCCGGATCCAGCCATGACCACTCCAACACCCGATCCTTCCGACCTTCCGCGTCAGCGTATTCTTATTGTCGACGACAAGGCATCCAACCTGTTCGCGTTGGAAAATGTGCTGCGGGAAGTGGATGCGGACGTTGTACGTGCGGATAGCGGGCAGAAAGCCCTGGCGAAGGTGCTGGAACAGTCGTTCGCCCTGATCATTCTGGATGTCCGGATGCCGGGAATGGACGGCTTCGAGGTGGCGGAGCACCTGAAGGGAGATCCGGAAACGCGTCAGATTCCGATTATCTTCCTCACGGCCGAGTATCCGGACCAGGAGCATATTTTCAAAGGGTACGAAACGGGAGCGATCGACTACATGCTCAAACCCTATTCTCCCCGTATCCTGTTGTCCAAAGTCCGGGTCCTGCTTGAGATAGACCGGGACAAAGAGGAACTGCGCCGGTACCGGGAATACCTGACCGAGGAGGTGCAGAACCGTACCGGGCAACTGTTGGAGGCCAACCGGGATCTGGAACTGGAAGTCCAAGAGAGAAAACGAAAAGAAGAGGAGAATCTGTTGCTGGCCACGGCCTTCAGCCAGGCAGCCGAGGCCATGATGATCACCGACATCGAGGCACGGATCGAATTTGTTAACCCGGCATTTGAGGCCACAACCGGTTATTCACGTGAGGAAGTGATCGGACAGAACCCCCGTTTTTTGAAAAGCGGCGAACAGTCCGAGGCGTTTTATCAGGAGATGTGGGCCACCATCCTCAGCGGCCGAACCTGGGCCGGGCGTATGGTGAACCGTCGAAAAGGCGG
>CAZVCO010000338.1:0-1800 GCA_964625795.1 uncultured Verrucomicrobiota bacterium
CGCTGCAGCGGTGACGTGCGCGCCGACGCGCCGCTGGCCCCCGGCACCACGTTGTTCCGGGCGCATAACCCGTAGTGGGCCAGCCCGCCCACCAGCGGCAACGGAACGTGTTTTTCATCCATCGCCCGCTGATATCCCAGCACATTGAGGCCAAGACTGCATCCTCCTCCCAGAATAAACAGCCACATGGCCTGCAGCGTGATCCAGCTGAGAATCCAGCCCGCCGTGAGAGAGGCAAAAAACAGCGCCCACAGCAGAAAGGCCTGTCTGGCGTGAAAAAGACTGAACCCATTGTCCCGCTTCAGCAGCGGAATGAGACAGAACGGCAGACCAAAAAAATTAAACAGATAGCTGAACCGCGCCCCGTCCATGCCGTCCTCAATCTCCTCCCCGGAAAAAAGTGCGGATTCGTCCTCCCCCGTCTCCGGACGCTCATCCTCACGGATGTCCGGAGTGCCTAAATTAGAATAGGGTTCCATTTGAGCATAGGTATGGAGACAGAGGGTGATTTCAAGGAGGAAGAACCCCGCATGGAAAAAAGATTGTTCCCGGCCGGAATCCCTGCATGGTGCGCGCCATGAAAAAAGTCCTACTCATTCTGGCACTGATGTTCCGGACCCTGTGGGCAACTCCCTCCGGCCCGGTGGCGGATGTCCTGCCGGATGACGTCCCCCTCTCGGGCGGACAGGCCGTGACCCTGGGCATCATTGAGGGACTCACTGAGTTCCTCCCGGTCAGCAGTACCGGACATCTCGTGCTGGCGGAACGGGTGATGCAGGTCGCAACCGATCCCGCCTCCGAACAGGCGCTGGACACCTACATGATTGTCATTCAGCTGGGGGCCATTCTGGCCGTGGCCTGGGTATATCACGCGCATCTCCTGCGAATGCTGCTCGGTTTGGCCGGACGGGACGCAGAGGGAAGGACCCTGCTGCGGAATCTTCTCATCGCCTTTATGCCCGCAGCGTTGATCGGCATCCTGTTCGTCGATCTGATTAAAGGCTCCCTCTTTAACCTCTGGGTGGTGGCCTTTGCCTGGTTTGCCGGCGGGATTGCTCTCATCCTGTGGGGAAAAAAAGAAAAACAGGGACAGGACACCTCCACCAGCACCCTGGCCGATCTTTCCATCAAACAGGCCCTGCTCATCGGCGCCCTGCAGGTCCTGGCCATGTTGCCGGGAACCAGCCGCAGCCTGGTCACCATCCTGGGCGGAAAATGGGCCGGACTGAGTCTACAGGACTCGGTGGTATTCAGCTTCCTGCTGGGACTGATCACCCTCTCCGCCTCCACCCTGTATGATATGGCCCTGAATGGACAGCAGATGATTGACCTGCTGGGGATCGACAGTCTGGTGATCGGCCTGCTCACCGCCGCGGTTTCCGCCTGGCTGGCCGTGCGGGGCATGGTTCACTATCTCCGCAAACACGGCATGGCCCTGTTCGGATTCTACCGCATTGCCCTGGCCGGTCTGACCGCGGCCCTTTTATTGACGGGAGTGCTGACCGCATGATGCGCTTGGTGGACATTCTGTTTCCGGTGTTCGGCCTTATGATTCTGGGCGGACTTCTCCGACAGATCGGGTTTCTCGATTCCCCCATGGAGAAAACCCTCAACCGCTTCTGCTACTTCATCGCCCTGCCGGTGTTCATCGTCCACCGCGTGGCCACCGCCCCCCTGCTGGATCAGCAAACCCTGCAGACCGGCCTGGCCCTGCAGGCGGTCACCCTGGGCCTGTGGCTCCTCGCCCTGCTGCTGGGTGAGCCGGCCTGGGTCCCACGTCCCGGCGGCCATCGCGGCGTG
>CAZVCO010000338.1:1810-2711 GCA_964625795.1 uncultured Verrucomicrobiota bacterium
CCCCGCTCTTCAGGGTCCCCCGCCGCTCCCGCGGCACCTTCAGCCAGACGGCCCTGCGGGGAAATCTGGCCTATGTGGGGCTTCCGGTTCTGGCCTATGCCCTGGCAGACCGGCCGGCGGCGGAACAGGACCTCGCCTCCACCGAAGCCGTACTCGCCATGGGCGGCGTGGTGCTGCTGTACAACCTTCTGGGCGTGCTGTCGCTGGAATGGGACCGCCGTCATGAGCAGGAGGGCAATCCCTGGATCCGCTGCCTGGTCTCCTCCGCGAAAAACCCCTTATTGCTGGCCTGTTTCGCCGGGCTGATCTGGAATGTCTCCGGCCTGCCCATGCCGCATGTGGTCTCCCGCATGGCCACCCCGGTGGGCTCCACCGCCTTTCCTCTGGCGCTCATGGCCATTGGTTCCCGTATCCGCGGCCTGAACCTGGGGGATTTCGGCCTGCCGGTTCTGGGGGCTACTCTGATGAAAAACGCCGCCTCACTCGGCCTGGGCCTGGCGATCGCGCATTTCCTGGGACTGGAGGGGCACAGCCGACTGATTCTGCTGATTCTGGCCGCCACCCCCACCGCCGTGGCCACCTACGTGCTGGTGGATCAAATGGACGGTGACCGCAATCTCGCCGCTTCCGCCATCGCCATTTCCACCGTGGTGTCTGTCCTCAGCCTCTCCGCCGCCCTGACTTTTGGGTTATGAGCACTAAACGAGTGACAAGTTCCGATTATTTTTATATTTATTCCCTATGATGTCCGGATTGATTGATGAACTGTGGCGCGCCGCCTGTGAGGTGCGCACCCACGCCTACGCCCCCTACTCCGGCTACCCGGTGGGGGCGGCAATCGCACTTGAGGAATCGGACACCATCCACACCGGCTGTAACGTCGAGAATTCCAGTTACGGCG
>CAZVCO010000339.1:0-1636 GCA_964625795.1 uncultured Verrucomicrobiota bacterium
GTACACCGGGTGGAATGCATCCCCGGGGTGTTGGAGGCGGAATGCCGGGAGGACCTCCGGGGATATTTTCAGGAGATCAGGGCCAGGAAATCGAAAATAGACGGTGAGGCGGAGACAGACGGGTCACCTCTGTAAACTCCGGAGCCCCGGCCGCCAGCCGCAGCCGGTCCACCAGAGGATTCTCAGGTTGGGACAGGTGCAGCAGCTCGACACCACGCTCCTCCAGAATGGCCAGAAGTTCATCCGGACGGAATCCGCCGGTGGCGGTGCTCGCGGCCAGCACCGTCCAGTCTGTCTGACCCCGGGTGCCGATCACATTCGGTTTACCGGCCCGCACAAACGGTCCCGGCAGATCCGTCATCAGCGTGGCATTTCGGAGATCCGCAGGCAATTCGGCAAACTCAAGCGCCAGAGAGGAAACCTCTTCCTGTGCGTCTGATGCTCCTTTCTGGAAAAAGGTGGGCACCTGGACCAGCAGGAAAAACACCGCCGCAGCAGCCGTCCAGACGATGCGGCAGAATCCGGGCGGACGCTCCGTCTGCTGCAAGAGCTGCTCCAGCACAAATGCAATCGGCAGAAAAGAAAACGGCAGCAGCATGGGACTGAGCATTCCGAGCGTCTCGAGATAACTCTCCTCACCCGTCACCCAGCTGAGGGCCGTCAGACCGCCCACTATGGCCGCCAGGGTGGGAATCCAGAAAAACGGCAGCTTGGCATGGCGGCCGGCAATCAGTCCCAGCACCAGTCCCACCGGCAACAGCAATCCGGCAAAAATACCGGGGCCGCCGACACTGAGGGTGAGCTGGGACAGGCCCTGCAGCAGCCGTTCCAGATAAGGGGTGGCAATCTGCATGCCCGCCTCCATCGGAGCACCCAGAATCAGCTCCGCATCATGGCCCGGCAACAGGGGCGTACCGGCCAGCCGGATATTACGGTGCACCAGCGGCCATAAGACCACCCCCACCGTCAGCACCCCTCCCAGGGCCATGGACACTGCGGAGGGCTCGTGGCGACGGGCCCGTCCGTGGAACAACTGAAGCAGCAGCAGATAGACCGCCAGCACCACCCAGACAAAGGCAAATTCGATCCGGATATAACTGGCCAGACCGAAGGCAATCCCCGAGGCAAAGACATCATGGGGCTGACGTTCAGTCAGCGCCGTCAGAAAAAAGGCCATACCCCACACCACCAGCGCCATGCCCAATGCCGTGGACGGATAAGGAGAAACCGCGCGGTGCAAGGGGCCCAGTGCCCCGGCCGCAAGGACCGTGACCACCGCAAATCCCCGCAGCGGATAGATCCGAATCGCCAGAACATACAGTCCGGTCAGCACTCCCACCACCCCGACCAGACTCAGCCAGATTCCGGCACGTTCCGCGTCGCCGGTCACCCGCGTCACCAGAGCGGTCAGTCCCTGGGGCAGCACATGCGATCCGAAGGTGTGCGGGGTATCCGGAAGAAGTTCATAGGACATGCCCTCCGTGCGCAGACGTTCGACCAGGCGGGAGACATCGCTGGGCTCTTCCGGTGTCAGGATTTCCTCGGCCCCGCCGGCCATGCCCGCGATCATCGCGATGTAGCCGCTGTGCCGGCCCATCACCTCCACAAAGAATATGCGCTCATGCGCCGCCGCCGT
>CAZVCO010000339.1:1646-2711 GCA_964625795.1 uncultured Verrucomicrobiota bacterium
TTCGACAAAGGCATCATCCAGCCGACCCTGCTCCGTCCGCTCCTGCGCCCAGGTTTCCGGGGGGCGCTGCTGATTGAGTCCGAACACCAGCAGGCCAAGCCCCACCGCAATCCAGTACAGAGGCGCCCGGTCAAGACTGGCAAAGACGCGCTGGATCATTCCCCGGCCCCTTCCATAATTTCCAGAGAACGGACCTCCATGACCGGCAGCTCCTCGCCCGTCACCCAGAAATCCCGGCCTCTCACCAGCACCGTGCTTCCGGCCAGTGCGCGCAGCTGGTCCTCATCCCCCAGCAGATAGCAGAGCGGGGTACTGTTGGCGCGGCGCAGCATAAACCGGCTGGGACTGCCCGCCTTCAACAGAAAACTCTTGATCTCCCCGCGGCGGGATGACGCCGTCCCCTGCCCCCGCAGTGGAACCAGGTCCAGATCTGCCGGGGCCTGAATCTCCGGTTCCGGGGTGGGTTCGGCCGCGACAGGAACCTCCACAATTTTCTCCACCGTCCGGACCTCCACAATGGTCACCGGAGTGGGCACCGGCACCGGAGTTGCGGTGGGTTCGGGTTCCGGCCGGGCGGGTTTTTCAATCGAAGGCGGCAATTGCACAAAATCCCGGCTGATCCACAAGGTCACCGATTCCGGGGTTTCAATCCTCCGCCATTCCCCCAGTGATTCCAGCACGGTCACCGGAGTTCCCCGCAGCAGCTCTCCCAGCCGGGCAAACTCCACGCCCGGACCTGAACGGACGTTCATCTCAGGGGCACGGACCTCCTGATCCTCAAAGAGCAAGGGGCCATATGCCCATACCGCCACCGATTCTGGCGGCAGAATTTCGATCCACAAATCTGTGGTGGCCACCGCGGTATAGACATCCCCGTAGTTCGCCTGCCCGATCACCTCGCTCTCCAACGAAGGGGCATTCCGCAGATTCACCCGGTCCCCCAGCACCGTCACCTCCACCGGTTCGGACACCGGCACCGGCACCGGTGCGGCTTCTGTCACCACCTCTGTCCCCTCGACGGTAACAGACCCCGCCGACTCCTGGGCGGTCAGGATGCGGAAGAAG
>CAZVCO010000340.1:0-2687 GCA_964625795.1 uncultured Verrucomicrobiota bacterium
TCTTTTCCGGTTTGACCGCTTTGTGGAGGGAGCCGTGGCCCATCAGAGCCGGTTTTTTGTGGTGGGCTGGTGCTTTATTCTTTCTCTTTCCCTTTCGGTTCAGCTGATGGAATGGATGGGCCCTGGAGTGGTGACCTCCGGACCGGTCTATCTGTCCCGCACGTTTCTGCTTTGCCTCGCCCTCTCCATGGTGGCAGGAGTGGGGGGCAGTGTGGCGTTGGGTGCGGTGCTTTCCCTGTTATCGGATCGAAAGGAGGGTGGGCTTCGGATATTCGACGGCTTTTGCATCGTGGTGAATGCTTTTCTCCCGCTGGCGGTGGTCCTGAGCACCTATCTTCTGGTTCACCATGCCTTTCTGGCAGAGGCGTTCTGGCGTGGAGCGGTCCTGACGCTGACCGCTCCCTGGGCGGAGTGGGTCTTTCCTCTGGCCTGGCTGTGGTCCGGTCTGCGTCTGGCGCAGGCCATGCCGCTGGTGATGCCCGAGGGGTCGGCGTTGGTGCTTCCCGCGAGAATTGCGGCCATAGTGGTGGCCATGACGGCGGGAGGAATGCTTCATCCCGCCGTTGCAGCATTGGCGGGTCAGGATGCGCTGGTCCGGTGGGAGAAGGAGAAATCCAGTGCTCTGGGGCCGGCAGGGGCGCTGGAAGAGGACTTTTTCAATCAGATGGAAACCGGGATTCCGTTTCATGCGGTGGACGCCCGTTCTGAACTCTATCTGTACCGTTTGCAGCAGCAGTTCCTGCTGGGCAATATGCAGGGCGCACGTGCGGATGCCCGCAGGCTGGAGCGTCTCTCATCCCGCCGCTCTCCCCGGGAGGATGTGGCGCAGGGGTTGATCTCTTTTCTGGACGGACGTCAGGACCTTGCGGTCCAGCGCTGGGAACGTGCGGTGGAGAAAAATCCCGACACCCTGGCGGCTCACCGCTGGCTGGCTCTGGCTTCGGTGGGCAGTGATCCGGGCCGGGCGGAACACCACGCCCGCATTCTGATGCAGAAAGACCCGCACGTGTTTCATCTCTTTCTCCTGGTGCGGATTCTGGAATCCCAACACAAAGATGCTGAAATCTGGGAGGCGATGCTGGAGGTGAATGCCCCGCCGGAGGAGTGGGTTCCGCTGACCCTGCTGCAGGGCGGTCTGGCGGCGCAGAGCCTGGGAAAAACCCGGCGGGCGGAACAGCTGCTTGCCCTGGCCCGGGAACGGGGACAGGTGGTGCCGGAGACCGCCGATTCGGCTTCGGAATAAGCTGGAAGCCGTCCGGTTTCATCCTGTAGATGAGCGAGCCATGAAACTGACGCATGCCCGAGCGAAAGAACTGATGGCGGAGTTTGCCCGTTGCGATCTTCTGGTCGTGGGGGATCTCATGCTGGACCGGTATGTGTCGGGAACGGTGGAGCGTATCAGCCCGGAGGCCCCCGTTCCCATTCTGCACGCCCGGCACGAGCGGTCGGTTCCCGGCGGAGCCTGTAATGTGGCTCTGAATATCCGGGCGCTGGGAGGCAAATCCCGCATCTGCGGAGCGGCCGGACTGGATTCGGAGGGAGATATTCTGCTGGAACATCTGAACGGGGCCGGAATCGACACCTCCGCCGTGGTGAGAACCACGGAAATCCATACCGTGGTGAAAACCCGTTTTGTCTCCGGCCGGCATCAGTTGCTGAGAGTGGATCAGGAGGACGCCGCCGATCTGGATACCCTGCCGCGGAGCAGTCTGCTGAGTGCACTGGATGTGGGGATGGATTCGGTGCAGGGGGTGATCCTGGAGGATTACGGCAAAGGTCTGCTGCAGCAGGACCTTGTCACGCATGTGCTGGAGGCCAGCCGGCGGCTGGAGATTCCCTCCGGATATGACCCCAAGGACAATCATGAACTGGATGTCAAGGGCATCACTTTTGCCACTCCCAACCGCAAAGAGACCTTTCAGGTGGCCAACGTGGTGGACCGCACACCCGGCACCGATCCGCTGGAGGATCTTCATCTGTTGCGCGCCTCCAACACGCTGGTTGATCTGTGGCAGCCCGGGCATTTACTGATGACCCTGGGCGCGCAGGGCATGCTGCTGAACAATGCACAGCACCAGAATTTTCACATTCCCACCCGGGCCCGGGAGGTGTTTGATGTGAGCGGGGCCGGCGATACGGTGATTGCCACCGTGCTGCTGGCGCTGGCGGCCGGCGCGGAGTTTGTGGAGGCGGCGGAACTGGCCAATGTGGCGGCCGGTCTGGTGGTGGGCAAAGCGGGCACCGCCACCACCACCTGTGAGGAAATTCTCCAGGCCCTTGAGGATCCCGCATGAGCGTGGTGGCCGTGGTCCCGGCGCGGTACGGCAGCACCCGCTTTCCCGGAAAGATGCTGGCCGAACTGGGGGGAGAGCCGCTGATTCTCCGCACGGTGCGTCAGGCGCACAAACCCGAAAGCGTGGACCGGGTGCTGGTGGCCACCGATGACCAGCGGATTTTTGATGTGGTGCGGCAGGCCGGGTTTGAGGCCTGCATGACCCGGGAGGATCATCCCAGCGGCACCGACCGGATTGCGGAAGTGGCGGAGGAGCTTTCGGCGGAGATCGTGGTGAACGTGCAGGGGGATGAACCCTTTCTTGATCCGAAGGTGGTGGACCGGCTGGTGGCCCGGATGCGGGAGGGGGACGAACCCGGGCTGGGGTCGGCCTGCACCCCGATTCTGGAGGCGG
>CAZVCO010000341.1:0-2680 GCA_964625795.1 uncultured Verrucomicrobiota bacterium
CAAAGCCGGGGAAAGGGCCAAAGACCTGGTGGCTCAGCTGCTGGCATTCAGCCGACAGCAAGTCATCAGCCCCCAAATTCTCGATCTCAATAAAGAAATTGGAATTTTACGGAAAACACTTGGCCGTTTGATTGGAGAGCACATCGAACTGCGCTTTCTGCCCGACGATTCCATTGACCGGGTCTATCTGGATAAGGGCCAGCTCAATCAGTTGGTGATGAATCTGGTGGTGAACGCGCGTGACGCCATGCCGGAAGGGGGCATATTGACACTGGAGACCGGGCAGCATGTTTTCAAGGCCGAGGAGTTGGAGGTGGGAGGCCTAAGCAAACCCGGCCGGTATATTGCCTTGCGAATCTTAGACACAGGACAGGGCATGCCGCCGGAGGTCCTTAACAAGGTATTCGAACCATTTTTCACCACCAAGGAACAGGGCAAAGGAACCGGACTCGGCCTGTCCACGGTCTATGGCATCGTCAAACAAAGCGAGGGAAATATCACGGTGGACAGCAAGGAGGGGAAGGGAAGCACCTTCACGCTTTATTTTCCGGCAGTTGAGGAGGAGGCCGACGACGAATCCGGATCATCGGACGAAGTCGATTCCATGAAGGGAGGGACTGAAACCATTCTGGTGGCGGAAGACGAGGAAATGCTCCTCAACCTCACCCGCCTGTTTCTGGAAGAGGAGGGATATACCGTTATTCCGGCCAGGGATGGCATGGAGGCGGTTGACCTTTTTGAACAGAATGCCGATCAGATCGATTTAGTGATGATGGATGTAGTGATGCCACGCATGGGCGGCAAAAAGGCTATGGAGGCAATTCTGGAGAAACGTCCGGATCTCCCCCACCTCTTCGTCAGCGGCTACAGCCCCGATGCGGGACACAACGACTTTATTCAGGACAAACACTACCAATTGCTTAACAAACCTTATCAGGCGTCAACCATGCTGGAGAAAATCCGTGAGGTTCTGGAATCCTCCAGGCCCGCAGATGTCATAAAGCAAAATTGATTGTCCTGTTTCTCTGCCCCGCGCTAATATGCATAGCGTGTTGACCGGGTTGTATGGCCCCGGGTTCACCTGTGGACATGCGGGGGAGGGTGTGCTGTACCAGACACCCTGAAGGCCGGCTGGGGATGACAGGCACCCGGTTTATTTTCCGATCAATCGTCGAGTAGATCCAGTATTTTCCCCTTGGCTCCAGGGGAACTCAAGCCTTCGCACTTCGAGCTGGGGCTCGAGGTGTCGCCTCACCACGGGGCCATCTGGCCAGTTGTATTTCCAAGCGTATCCCGTGGCGCGGAGGTGCTTGAAAAATACTTATTCTTCATTGATATCTTCCTGAAACGGTTAATAGTCCAGTTTGAGCTCTCTGCAGAATGGGAGCTCGTTCATCCCCTTTTTCTGCCAACCGAGACACTCCCTTATGAAGCAGATCCTGTTAACGGTCATTCTTTTCCCGCTGGACCTTATTTATTTCACTCTGGACGCCGGTGTGATTACCTGGCGCTTCCTGAAACGTATTTTTTCCCGTGAGCAGGCCCAGAAAAACCATTTCTGCGAAGGTGAGGACAACGGGGAGTCCCCCCACGTGGTCCGCACCGTCCTGAAGTATCAGAATAAATGGCTGGTGAAACTGCTGGCTCCCTGCATTACCTTCAAACGAGACGGGAAACGGCGTATTGGATTCTGTAAATGTGATGGGGGCTATTTCCGGCCTCCGGTGTATGTGCCACTGCTGTTTTTACTAATGGTCACCGGCTGGTCGACCCTGGTGTTTCAAACCCTGAAATCCGTCTCCTCCGATCCTGATAACTTTGGCCGCAACTTTATCAGCACCTTCAATCCCTCCTCGCTGGAGACCCGGGACCGCGAGGAGATGATTCTGGAAAGGGGGGAGGCCCGTTTGAATCCGGAACGGGCGGAACGCTATTATCTCTCCGGCATCCGTTATCTGGATCAACGTAAATTCGCCAATGCCCAGGTGGATTTGAAAATCGCCATCCAGTCCAATCCCGGCGATGCCAAACTGCATTATCATCTCGCCCGTGCCTTTCTGGGCATGGGGCAGCTTCGTCAGGCCGAGTCGAGTCTGCGTCAGACGCTGGAGCGGGAACCTGAGCATGTACAGGCCATGCTGCTGCTCTCGGAACTGGTTCAAAGTCAGGAAAATCCCACAGAGGCACGCGAACTTGCGGCCCGAGCACTGGAGATCGAGCCGGACAACCTCCAGGCCATTCGCCTGAATGCCGGACAGCTGGCGAATCTGCGGGACACCGAGGCGGTACGTCCGCTGCTCGACACTCTGCTGGCGCGTGACGGTGAAAATCCGGACATCATGTCATTTGCGGCCCGGCTGGAACTGGGACTGTTTGAACAGCCGGAGGCTGCCCGGGAGTTGTTGGATAACGCCCTGGAGATCAACCCCGATCACATTCCCTCCAAGCTGGAGATGATCAATCTTCACTTGCAGAACCAGAATATTGAGATGGTGGAACAGACCTTGAACGAAGTTCTTGAGTTGGATCCGGACCATTTGCAGGCCCTACGGCTCCGGGCGGAGATGAACCTGAA
Organism: uncultured Verrucomicrobiota bacterium; assembly: GCA_964625795.1. Taxonomy (GTDB): domain Bacteria; phylum Verrucomicrobiota; class Kiritimatiellia; order SS1-B-03-39; family UBA6053; genus UBA6053. The sequence continues at coordinate 2,576 of CAZVCO010000341.1, forward strand.
CCGGTTCGGGATTCTGGCCGGTATCCGGGAATACGAACAGTTGCTGGATCTGTTTGGAGGCAATCTTCAGTTCCGCCTGCGGTATGCTGAACTGCTGCTCCGGGC
>CAZVCO010000342.1:0-2679 GCA_964625795.1 uncultured Verrucomicrobiota bacterium
TTTAACTTTGTGTCGCTGATCGCGGTAAAATGACTCACTCGCCGAAGCGACGTGATTATTTCAGACAGGATTCACAGGATGGTCGGGATACGATGTGGAATCGGGACATGTGATTTCTGAAAACAAACCCTGAATCCTGTACATCGCGTTCATCCTGTCAAAAAACGGCCGTCGACCGGATCCGTGTCTCTCCGCGTTCATCCGTGGTTAAAACAAAAACAATCCGTGGTATGATCGTTCACCATCCCCACCGCCTGCATGAACGCATAACAGATGGTGGACCCCACAAAATTACATCCCCGTGCTTTCAAATCTTTGCTCATTCGATCCGAACGTCCGGTTTTCACTGGAACATCCGACAGAGTTTTCCAGGCATTACGGATCGGTTCGCCATCGACAAGCCGCCACAGATAGTGATCCAGTGAACCGAAATCTTTCTGGATCTGCAGCACCGCCTTGGCATTCCGGATACTGGCGTCAATCTTCAGCCGGTTGCGCACGATACCCGCATCGCCCAGTAGCCGTTCCCGGTCTTGGTCGGTATAGCGGGCAATACGTTCGATGTCCCAGTCATCATACGCCTTCCGGTAGTTCTCCCGCTTCCTGAGAATCGTCAGCCAGCTCAGCCCCGCCTGCGCCCCCTCCAGAATCAGGAATTCGAACAGCGTGCGGTCATCGTGAACGGGCACACCCCACTCCTCGTCATGGTACTTCTGATAAAGTGGATCGTCTGTGCACCAGTCGCAACGTGTGGTCATAATTCCCAACGCGGTATCATCTCACGCCAAGCTTGCCAAGTATACCCCGCATCCCACGTGGCTGAATGCAGAAATGAATAAAGGGGAAAGCCATGCAGATGGGGTTTCTCACGCCAGGACGCCATGACGCCAGGCAGATTGTCCGGGTTTTTTCACGCAGAGACGCGGAGACGCAGAGCAAGTAGAATGGGGTTCTGGATTTTGTGTTTTCTGGTGATATACCCAAACACAACCAGCATGGCTTTGCGTCTCCGCGTCTCTGCGTGATACCCAACAGTCGACCTGCCTGGCGTCATGGCGTGATACCCGGCAGTCGACGTGCCGCCTCACCTTGGCGTGAGAAAGACGAAGCTTCCAAATGCGCCCCGCAGCGACTACAGGAGCACCATGGATCTCCACCTTTTTGCCAACAGCCTTCCTTCCGAACTTCGGAACTGGGTCACCGGCCTGCTTCCGAACATCGGAAGTGCGATGGACCCGGCGAAAAACGGGCATATTTCCGCCTGGCAGGCGGCGCTTGATGCGATTGAAGCCCCTTCAGGCACGACACCTGTACTTGACCGTCCGATCGTATGGGATGGATCAGATGAGCCACTGGATCCGGACGTGTGGAAGGCGTTTCATCCCTGGCGGAAAGGTCCATACCGGATGGGGTCAGTGGAGATCGATACCGAATGGCGGTCGGATTGGAAATGGGATCGGCTGTTGCCGGCACTCGACCCGCTGAAAGGCCGGCGCTGTCTGGACGTGGGCTGTGGCAACGGCTACCATCTCTGGCGCATGCTGGGCGAAGGCGCCGACCTGGCGGTCGGTCTGGATCCATTTCTGCTCTATGTCTATCAGTTCTTTGCCGTGCACAAACGGATCCCGCTCCCGAACATCTCTGTCCTCCCCCTGGGCGCTGAAGCGATCCGGGACGATTTGAATTTTGATACGGTGTTTTCGATGGGAGTCCTCTACCACTGTAAAGATCCTGCAGCTCACCTCCAGCTACTTGGCAAAGCCCTGCGCCCAGGCGGTCAACTGGTGCTGGAGACACTTACCGTCCCCGACGAATTCAGCCCTGTACTTCATCCACCGGGACGGTACGCACAGATGCGGAATGTGCACGCCCTGCCCACCGTGGATACCCTGCTGGACTGGGTCGGTGACGCCGGGTTCACCCGGATGGAGCACGTCGACACCACCCGCACCACGTTTGAGGAACAACGCTCTACCCCCTGGATGACCTTCCACTCCCTCCGCGATTTTCTCGACCCGGAGGATGCCAGCCGCACCATCGAAGGCCATCCGGCTCCTCAGCGCACCCTTCTGTCCGCAACCCATTGACAAAGCACCCTTTGGTCATATACAATATGGCATATGACAACAGCACGTCTTTTTAAAAACGGAAGAAGCCAGGCGGTTCGAATTCCAAAAGAAATGGAGTTTGATGCCGATGAGGTGGAGATCGTTTCTGTGGGAAAAGGTCTCTATGTGATTCCGAAAGAAGACGGTGCATGGGCGCACGTCAAAGCGGTAGCGGAAGAATCCTCCTCCTATCCTGAAGCGTTGCCGGAAGCACCCGACCAGAAAAGAGATCTTACATGGTAAAGGTGTCTCATCTGATAGACACCAATGTGTGCATCCAGTTGTTACGGGGAAAAGGGGACAGAATCCTTCAGCACCTGACCACAAAGCCTCCGGGAACAGTTGCCGTGTGCAGCATCAGCGTGGGAGAGCTGGCCTTTGGAGCCCGACTGTCCGATCGGGATTCGGAGCGTCTTCGGGTGGCCCGCCTGCTGCAGGATTTCGTTCGGGTGGATTTTTCCGAAAAGGAGGCCTGGATCTATGGAGATATCCGTTCACACCTCCATCACGTCGGTAGTAAGCGTCACCGGAAGCCCCACTTGTTGCAAAGGTCATAGTTGTCGTAGTCTGG
>CAZVCO010000343.1:0-2677 GCA_964625795.1 uncultured Verrucomicrobiota bacterium
TTATGTTGAACCCCCTTAACTTACTGCCATTCCGCCCTGATTCCCCCGGACTCATACCCCGTTTTTTTAGTGGCAGATCCGGTCGGGATTTCATACCGTATCGTATGGCCGATTTTAATCGCACATCATGGGCGCGTATTTCCCAGCTGATCTGGTTGATGAGCTGGCTGGCCGTGACGGTGATTTTTTCCCTGTTTGCCAAGGAAAGCCGTGGGGGGGCGTGGGCCATGATTCCGGTTGGGCTGATGATCCTGCTGTTTGTTTCCGGGTTGCTGGTGAGCCGCCGTTATCAGAAAGTGGTCGAGACCACAGTGGAAACCGATCATGCGGCGCTGGAGGACATGAAGCGGAAACTCGCCAACCTGGATGTGGAAAGGGAAAGGCTTGAGCTTATGGCCAAAGAAGCCCGCGATGCTGAATCGCATTCACGCCAGCAGACCCATCGCTTATGGGAGGTGTTCTATCAACTGAACCACCCGGCCGCCTTTCTGGACGTCATCGGTAACATTCTGGATGTGAATGCGTCGGCCATTGAGCTGCTGGGAAAGAAAGCGGAGCACCTGCGCGGACACAAACTGACGGGGATTGATGCATTTGGGGAAGGGGGAGAAGTGTTTCTTGAACCGCTGCAGCGGGCGGCGGCCGGTGAAACCGTTCAGTTCCAGGTCACAACCGAGGACAAAGGAAAGGGGTCCCATATTCTCACCATGTCGCTGAAGCCGGTGACCAACCGGGGGAAAGTGGAACTCCTGATTCTGGAGGGGCATGATATCACCGAGCGGGTAAGGGCGGAAGAGGCTCTGCAGGAGACGTTTACTCAGTTTCAACAGAGTCAGAAGATGGAGGCGATCGGACGTCTGGCCGGGGGAATTGCGCACGATTTCAATAACCTGCTGACGTCGATTCTGGGATTCGGGAACATGGCCAAGGAGGAGGTGGAGGAGGGAAGCGATGTTCATGCGGATCTCCACGAAGTGATTCAGGCCGCCGAACGCGCCCAGAATCTGACCCAGAAGCTGCTCGCGCTTTCCCGGAAAGATGTGCCGGCCAGTCATCCCATTGACCTGAATAAGCTGCTGATGGAGATGGATAACATTATCCGGGTGACCCTGCATGAAAACCTGGAGGTGAATGTGGAGCTCGCTCCTGAACCCTGTATCATTCAGGCCGATCCCACCTCTATGGAACAGGTGGTGCTGAATCTGGCAGTGAATGCCCGGGACTCCATGCCCCGAAGCGGACGTCTGTTCATCGGTACCGATCTGCTGAGCTATCAGGAGGCCTCTTCTCTGCATGACGGGCTTGAGAATATGGATTATGTGCGATTGATCATCCGGGACACCGGGCATGGTATGGATCCGGAAGTTCTTGAGCACGCCTTTGAACCTTTTTTCACCACCAAGGAATCGGGTCGCGGCACCGGGCTGGGGCTGTCGACCGTGTATGCCATTATCAAACAGTTCCGCGGCGGAATCCAGGTCAAGAGCGAACCGGGAGAAGGGACAGAATTTCAGATTTTCCTCCCCCGGGCGGAACGGTCAGAGCAGATGATGCTGGATCTGCCGGCCGATGCCAAAGCGGATGTGCTTCCCACCGGCACGGAAACCATTCTGCTGGTCGAGGATGAGGATGCGGTACGGCGGATGGCCTGCAAAATGATTGAATCTCTGGGCTACACCCTGCTGGTCGCCCCGGACGGGGAGGAGGGGGTGCGGGTGGCGGAGAATTACGACGGAAAAATCGATTTGATTGTCACCGATGTGGTAATGCCCAATTTAAGCGGACCGGAAATGATCGACCGGCTCCGCCTGTCGATCGGAAACATTCCGCATTTGTATGTCTCCGGGTTTACCATGGATAAACTCAAAGAACATGGTGCGGATGGGTCGGAGCAGATTCTCATCCGTAAACCCTACAGTCTGGCCACCCTGTCCCGCCGCATCCGCTCCGCACTGGATGGCAAGATTCTAACGGTGTAGTTTCAGCCCTCTTTCAGCGCTTCGTGTGGCGGAAGGGAGGCCGCATGTATGGCCGGGGGAAGGGCGCAGAGCACAAACCAGCCAGGCACCACCAGAGCAGGGAGCCAGCCTGGGGCAGAACTGAAGAACACCACCAGCAGGACCCCCAGAAGAGAAGGCAGGCCGGTGATGAAAACGGTCTCGGTCAGGATCTGATGCCGGATGTCGGACGGCATGGCTCCCAGCGAACGGCGCAGAGCGAATTCGAACCGCCTCTCTCTCAGTTCCAGCCGGATCAGCGATTGCAGAATCAGGGCGGTAAGCAGCGCGGCCGCTCCGGCGGCGGTCAGCAGTTGAAGGGTCAGGCGACGAAACCCCTTGCGGGCCTCGGTGCGTTTCTGCTGATGGTCGGTCAATGAGAGTTCGGAGAAGAACGGAAGGTCGGCCAGAACGGGCAGAATATCGCGGAGTGGCGCGCGGATCTCCATCTGAAGAGGGCCGGGGTTCTGCTGAAAGGAAAGGACAGCCGGCAGCAGAGCCGATGCTCCTCCGGGCAGATCGGTTTTCCCCAGTACCTCAAATCCAATGCCCTGCAGGGAGGCGGTTTCCCCGGTGGTCCATGAGGAGTCAGATGAGACCAGGCCGGCCGGTGTGCCTCGGGCGATGAGATCAGGCTGCAGTGGAACACCTTCCGTCGGGGTCAGCTCCGGTGGCAGCGT
>CAZVCO010000344.1:0-2672 GCA_964625795.1 uncultured Verrucomicrobiota bacterium
TTTCTGCTCTTCTATCTTCTGACCGGACTGGGAGCGGGACTCATCTACTCCGCCGTCACCACCTGGGAAGTGAATGCCGGACTGAACGCTTTGGTTGAGCAGGGATTTAACCGGGAATCTCTGGAAGCCGGCCTCGACATACGGAATGGAAATGCGGCGCTGATGACCATGATCCAGGGGGCAGGCCGTGCGGTGAACGAAACTGTGGGAAAAGAACTGGCTGAGGTCTATCTGGCCTATAACGCCCCGGTGGTGGGGGCCTCCGGCGCCCTGTACGGCGTGCTTACCGCATTTGGAATCCTCTTTCCGAATGCCAAACTGGCGCTGATTTTTCTCCCGGTACCGGTGGCGGCGAAATATTTTATCCCGGCCCTCCTGCTGGTGGATCTCTTCTCCGGGGTGACCGGATTCTCCATCTTCGGCGGCGGCATCGCCCACTTTGCCCATCTGGGCGGGGCTCTGATCGGATTTCTGCTGATGCGCCACTGGCGCGATCTGGCCCGGCCGGTTCCCACCGGCCCCCTGCAGATGGACATTCCCGCCGAAGACGACTCCTTCCGGAGCTGAAGGATCCGGGGTGTCCGCGCACCTGGGGCTGAGAATTTTTTGAAACTAATTCATTCCAAGAGAATAGTTTAGCTAAATTTACGCATAGGGTATTTCGCTATCACTTTCGGGATCGCTATCGCAATCCCTGGCCGTCGCCGAGCTCCGTCTCGGGTAGGCGAAAGCAATAATCTCGGTGAAGATCGGATTTGGGCAAGCTTTACTCGTTACGAATCGGAGAAATGAAGTTCGATAGCGATTGGGATGACGATAGCGAACCCGACGTGCACGCCGAGGGCGTATTCACTACGAAAATTTTGTATAAACCTTTGGACGAAGCACTTATAGTAAAACTCCGTGCAACTCTGGCCACGCACCCTTCCGTAGAAGATTTTGCTTGTTTTCATTAACAATTTCCCTATCAACCCGTTTATCCGGATAACCGAATATATAACCCAGGAGCTCTTCCATGTCTTCCAAAACCCACGTGTTCACCTCTGAATCTGTCACCGAGGGCCATCCCGACAAAATCTCAGACGGGATTTCCGATTCCATTCTCGATGCCCTCCTGGCCCAGGATCCCGAAAGCCGGGTGGCCTGCGAAACTCTGGTGAACACTGGGCTGGTGGTGATTGCGGGTGAGATCACCACCAAAGCTCAGGTTAACTATGCGGACATCGTACGCGCAAAGATCAAAAAAATTGGCTATTCCGGCTGCGACCGCGGTTTTGATGCGGAAAGCTGCTCCGTGATGGTCGCGTTGGACCGTCAGTCTCCCGATATCTCCCAGGGCGTGAGCGAAGGCAAAGGGGCTTACAAAGAACAGGGTGCCGGAGACCAGGGGATGATGTTCGGCTATGCCTGTAATGAAACCCGCGAGCTGATGCCCGCCCCCATCATGTATTCCCACAAGCTGACCCGGGAAATGGCCAAGGCCCGCAAATCCGGCCGCCTGCCCTTCCTGCTGCCGGACGGAAAATCCCAGGTGTCCGTGGTCTATGAAAACGGTAAACCCAGTTTTATCGACACCATCGTGCTCTCCACCCAGCACACGGCGGATGCCAAACAGAAGGACATCAAGGCCGGACTGATTTCCGAGGTGGTGGAGAAAGTCATCCCCGCCAGCCTGATCTCCAAAAAGACCCGGTACCTCATCAATCCCACCGGCAAATTTGTAGTCGGCGGCCCGCAGGGAGACTGCGGCCTTACCGGTCGGAAAATCATCGTCGACACCTACGGCGGCATGGGACGTCACGGCGGCGGTGCCTTCTCCGGAAAAGATCCCAGCAAGGTTGACCGTTCCGCCGCCTACATGGCCCGCTACGTGGCCAAGAACATTGTGGCCGCCAAGCTGGCCACCCGCTGCGAAGTTCAGCTGGCCTACGCCATCGGCTATCCGGAACCGGTTTCCGTGCTGGTCGACACCTTCGGCACCGCCAAGGTGGATGAAGTGAAGCTGGCCAAAGCCGTACGCAAGGTCTTCGGACTCAAACCGCGCGAAATCATCGAAGGACTGGATCTGAAACGCCCGGTTTTCGAACCCACCTCCGCCTACGGACATTTCGGACGCAGCGGCAAAAAGGATCTCGAAACCTTCACCTGGGAACGCACCGACAAAGTCGACGCTCTGACCTCCGCCGTCTAAAATCCGGCCGAAATAACCAGCACCCAATACCCAAACCCCACACATACGTGTGTCATTAACATATAGTATATTTGAAATATACTATATGTTACCGGTCAAGATAGTGAGTGATCTGGGTCGGGTAAAAGAGCTTTAGTGGGTTAGGTACAGCTTTTTATCTTTTTGTCGTGACGTTTGAGACACTGGCGGGTGAAAGAACATCATGATTGAAGCGGTGATTTTTGATTTTGACGGGGTTATCGCAGACACCGAACACCTCCACTATGCCTCCTACCAGAAGGTACTTGAGCCCAAAGGGTTCGGGTTTTCCTACGACGAATATGCCGCGCGGTACATGGCATACGATTCATTCGGCTGTCTGAAGCAGCGGATGATCGATCTGGATCAGCCCGTGGAGGGGGAGGAGATTCGCCGCTGGGTCGAACAGAAAAATGCGGAACATGAACGCCTCATCGCCCAGGGCGATGTTTCAGCTCTGCCC
>CAZVCO010000345.1:0-2671 GCA_964625795.1 uncultured Verrucomicrobiota bacterium
CCGGACGACCGGGCATTGGAACTGGGCCTTGGGTTCCGGTCCGTGGCCTAAAGGCACGACGGCCACTCTCTGCATGATGCCTTCCTGGAAAATGAATGTCACTGAATGATTTGGGTTTCCCCCTGTTTCGGTTATTCTGTCTGAAATGAACGTTGCAAACTCCAAACGCGTGGTGGTGCTCGGGGCGAGTGCCAATCCGGCCCGGATGTCCTATCAGGCGGTGAAAGAGCTGCGGGAGGCCGGACATGAGGTGCTGCCGGTTCATCCAGCTCTCTCCAGCCTGTTAGGAGCGGATGTTCTGACGGACCTTGAAGAGGTGAGGGGAGAGGTGGATACGCTTACCCTATACGTCAATTCCACCCGTTCTGCCGGCTTGGCGGATAAAATACTGAACCTCTCCGCAAAGCGGGTAATTTTCAACCCTGGCGCGGAGAACGCGGAACTCATGAAAAAACTTGAAGCCGCCGGTGTGGAGTGCCTGGAGGCCTGCACCCTGGTCATGCTGCGAACCGGGGATTTTTGATTGGGGAAATCCGGCAGGCTGGGAGAGTAAGATTTTTACTCTGATCGGGCCTCTAACCGCATTACACCCCACATGACTCCCGCTCCCAGGGCCATAACGGCCAGAACCGGCAGCCAGGTGGACAGCTCGGTGGGAAACTGGTTGATGTTTGAGGCGACCGTCCTTCCCGTAAGAATGCTGCCATCCCGTTGCACCTCATCCAGCACCCGCATCTCTTTAAAAGGCCAAAGCGCGTAGAGTGAGCCAACAATAAGGCCGGTGAGAAAGGCCATCGTCGCATCGTGAGCTTTTATCAGGGCGATTTCAACCAGTCTGGCGGTGAGCAGAAGTCCAGCCGCCATCCCCAGACCGCAAGCGGTCAAAAACAACAGGTCATCCAGCAGCCAGTCAGTAGTGAAGCTGGAGATGGCCCGAATCAGAATAAAATACTGGCCCATCAGGATCATCATCAGTGATCCGCTGATTCCGGGCAGGACCATGGCAGAGATGGCGACCCCGCCGGCCACGAAGATCATCACGTATTCCGAAAAGATATATTTTCCGGTGAAATCAAAGATACCGACCTCTGCTTCTTGTTCCTGCGGGTCCTCCGATTGAGGGGAATTCAGCCCGGCCTGTGCCTGATAGGTGTCTGATTTCCGTTGGGCCTTCTCCGCTGGATTCACCGCTGCAGCAATCCCCACCGTGATGGCCAGCCCCAGAACCAGATTTATCCATACTGCCGCCCCTTTTGTGTGGATCTCCTTCCAGGGCACTTGGATCGAAAGCAGGATGAGGCCAAAAAAGAACGCATAGGTCAGCGCAAACTGTTCATTGAGGAGGGTGTCCATGAGGCTGGCCAAACCAACCACCGCCACCCCGGCGCCCAGAATCAATCTGAACATGAAACCCCAGTCTTCGTCGGCCAGTCTGCCCCAGAACGCTGCGCGGCTGTTTGGTTCAAGGGGGTGACGCAACCAGTGACATTTCAACCGGATGAGTTCCAAAAAGTGCGGGAGGGTCAGGCGGTTCAAAAATTTCAACAGCCGCTCATAAAACCCCAGCACCAACGCCAGCGTGCCCCCGGAAACCCCGGGGATGATATTGGCCACTCCAAATGCGAGTCCGTGAAGAATGTCTTTACACCAGGTCATGATATTCCCTGAGATCTCACTTCACCGCTGAGCGGTCAGGAAAGGATGTCCCGCAGGGTTTTGGCATCTTCATGAAATTGCGACAGTGCGTTTTCTTTCACAAATTCCATCAGTGCCCAGCGGGGTTTCGGATTGGAGTTGGCGATACTGAAAAACCGTTCCCATCGATCCCGTCCTTCCGCCAGCGGGCGCCGGTCTTTAAATCCTTCCGGCCCCCAGTGAAAAACGTGCAGGTTTGAGACCCGTGGAAGCACCGATGTAAGACTCTTTTCGCAATGATCGTCGGTCTGACCATTTGGCGGTTGCCAGAGGGTGTCCATATTCGGGTGTGGCACCTCGTCCAGAAGCCGTACCGCCGCGTCGATGCTGTCGGTCAGGGTGCCGCCATGATATTCCAGGCAGATTCTGATGTCCTGTTTTTCCGCCAGGGAAGAGATCCGGTGAGCGTCTTCGGTGACGTTTCTCCAGACACCGTCGTCGGCATCTGCCGATCCGGTTCGGCCTGCCCATACGCGGATGGTGGGGGCGTTCAGAGCGACCGCACTGTCCAGTACTGCCTGAAAGTCCGGGTTATCCTCTGTTTCACCCAACCGGTAATAGGAGCCATATGCGGCAACCTCAAGGCCTGCGTTCTCTGTTGCGGTTTTAACGGCTTCCGCTTTTTGGATTTCTCCATGCGGGACATGAACATCTCCGCCCCATTCAATACCTTTTAGTCCTGCAGAAGCGGCCTCCTTCAGAAGTTCATCCGGGGAAAGATTGCGGAAGCTGATCGAGACCAGCCCGGGTCGGATCAACGGAGTGGTCATGCTACTGTGCGGTGTATCCGCCGTCCACGTTCAGGACATGACCGGTAACGAATCCCGCGGCATCCGAGCACAGCCACAGCACGGCCTCCGCCACATCCTCCGGTTCCGCCACCCGGCCGAGCGGATGCATGTGCTTGAGGTGTTCAAAGGCCTCATTGGAATCGTGCATGGTGCGCCAGAGCATATCGGTGTTGACCGCGCCCGGG
>CAZVCO010000346.1:0-2670 GCA_964625795.1 uncultured Verrucomicrobiota bacterium
TGGCAGCTCATTTCCGAACGGTTCCCGGTGTCGCTGACTTTCGGGATTCCCAGTCTGATCCTGACCTATCTGATCTGTATCCCCCTGGGCATCGCCAAGGCTCTGAAAAACGGGACGGTGTTTGATCTGGTCACCAGCGTGGTGGTGTTTGTGCTCTATGCTCTGCCGGCGTTTGCCTTCGGCATGCTCCTCCGTCTGGTGTTTTCCGGCACCACGGACTGGTCGCTGGACTGGTTTCCTCTGGGCGGATTCCGCTCCGCAAACTTTGACGACCTCACCCTATGGGGTCAGGTGGTGGATCAGGCCCATCACATGTTTCTTCCGGTGCTATGTTATGTGATCGGCAACTTTGCCGTGATGACGCTGCTGATGAAAAATTCGCTTCTGGAGCAGATCAGTCAGGACTACATGCGCACGGTGCTGGCCAAAGGGGCGACCCTGCAGCATGCCGTGTGGCGTCATGCAGTGCGGAATGCCCTGATCCCCATCGCCACCGGAATCGGCGGCATTCTCACCGTGATGTTTGCGGGATCCGTGCTGATTGAAAACGTCTTTAACATTCCGGGGCTGGGGAAACTGAGTCTGGATGCCATTCTGACCCGGGACTATCCTGTCTTTCTGGGGATTGTCTGTGTGCAGTCCATTCTGGGGCTGCTGGGGCGGGTGCTGTCCGATTTCTGTTATATGATCGTGGATCCGCGCATTGATTTCGGAGGGGAGGGCTGATGTTCCGCTTTTCTCCCGCCACCATCGAAAAATTCCAGCGTTTCCGACGCATCCGACGGGCCTGGATCTCCTTTCTGCTGCTGTCCGGTATTTTTGTGATCAGTCTGGTGAGCGAACTGATTGCCCACGGCACCCCCTGGATGGTTCGGTTTGAAGGAAAGACTTATTTTCCCCGGATGCAGACCGTGGCCCGGGATGTGTTTCTCTCTGACGGGGTGATGACCGAACCGGATTACCGGCTTCTGCAGGAGAATCACGAACTGTTTGGTGACGGCACGGAGAACTGGATGCTGTGGGCACCCATCCGCTTCAGTCCTGAAGACACTGTCCGTCCGGAGCAGATCGAACTGGAGGAGGTGCTGGAGGTTCAACTGCAACGCCGTCAGCGCGTCACCGATCTCCGGGTGTCGTCCCGGGGCGCGACCCGCCCCGGTCTGGGATTTGACTGGTTCAGCGAACAGGGTGCGGATGAGCTTCCGCCGGAACTGCGCGCGGCCATGGAGCTCCGCTTTCAGAACATGGCCGCGCCCGCGCTTTCGGTGCCTCATCCGTCCGGGGCCTTTGCGTGGTCGCTGTCCGCCTATGAACCCCGGTCCCGTGCTCCTCGCAGTGTACGCCTGGTGCTGCGGGAGCGGATTCCTGACGATGACGCCACCCCGGTGAAGCGGATTCCGGTGGGAGACGACATCCGTCCCGACTGGTGGGCCTCCCTGCCACAGACCGTCCGGGAAGAGGCGGAGGCGGCGATGGAGGAGGCCCTGACCGTACCGGTGAATCCTATTGAATTCACCGATGATGAGGGGGTGCGGCGGGCGGTGGTCATCCGCAAAGAAACCGTTCAATTCCCTTTCCGGCCGGTGCGGCATCATCCTCTCGGTCTGGATCAGAGCGGGCGCGATGTGCTGGTGCTCATTTTATACGCCACCCGTATCAGCCTGCTGTTCGGATTTATTCTGGTGATCTGCAGTATGGTGATCGGAACGGTGCTGGGGGGCATTCAGGGCTACATCGGCGGAAAGGTGGATCTTTTTGCCCAGCGGATTATCGAGATTTATTCCTCCATCCCTTTTCTCTACGCCATGATTTTCCTCGGCTCGGTGTTCGGCCGCAGTTTCGGTCTGCTGCTGTTTGTCTACGCCATCTTCAACTGGATTGGCATCTCCTATTACATGCGGGCTGAATTTCTCCGTCTGCGCCGTCAGCCTTTCACCGAGGCGGCCCAGTCGCTTGGTCTGTCCACCGGACGGATTATGTGGAGGCACATTCTGCCGAATTCGCTTATACCCATTATCACCTTTTTTCCCTTCAGCCTGGTGGGGGCCGTCGGCAGTCTCAGCGCGCTGGATTACTTGGGTTTTGGGCTGCCGGTGGGAACCCCCAGTTGGGGGGACCTGCTGAGTCAGGGGCAGAATTACCGCTACGCCTGGTGGCTGATCCTGTATCCGTCTGCCATGCTCTTTGTGGTTATTCTGCTGAGTGTGTTTATCGGCGAAGGACTCCGCACCGCCTTTGACCCCAAACGGGAGGTCCGGTGGGACGCATGAAGACCCAGGATCCCATTCTGACCGTGAAGAAGCTCTCCGTCTCTTTCCAAACCGAGGAACGCCGGGTGCAGGCGGTGAAGGACGTCTCTTTTGAGATCCGTCCGGGCGAGGTGCTGGGGCTGGTGGGGGAATCCGGCAGCGGGAAGACTGTGACCGGAATGTCCATTCTGCGGCTGGTCCCCAGTCCGCCAGGACAGGTGGAGGGCGGCCGGATTCTGTTCGGGGGAGAAGACCTGCTGAAGCTGCCGGTGGAGGAGATGCGGAAGATCCGCGGATCACGCATCAGCGCGATTTTTCAGGAACCCATGACGGCCCTGTCCCCATTGAAAACGGTGGGCAATCAGTTGAGGGAACTCCTTCAGCTTCACCGGCCCGACCTGAGTTCACGTGAGCAGACCGA
>CAZVCO010000347.1:0-2649 GCA_964625795.1 uncultured Verrucomicrobiota bacterium
TGATCATCGGCCTGATTCTTCCGGCCAGTCTCACCTATGCCCGGCATATTCTGTCGGGCATCAGCGAGGGGGCCCATGACGATCCCCGCATTAAACTGCATCTTTTTTCAGAAAATGGGGAGCTGTATGAAGGATTTATCCCACCGCAGGGACTTTCCGGCATCCTGGCCTTTACCGCCCAGACAGGGTTGCCGCAGGTCCGTAAACTCCACCCTCATGTGGTGGCGATGTCCAACCGGCACCCCATTACAGAAGGGGATTTTGTGGTGACCGACGATGTGGAGGTCGGGCGGATGGGCGCGGAGTATTTCCTTCAACGGGGGTTCCGGAACTTCGCGTATCTCGATTCGTCCTCCCACCAGTATTCCCGTGAGCGGAGAGAAGGCTTTGAGGCGCGCCTGCGGGAAGCGGACATGCCAGCACCGACGATTATCGCAGTTGAGCAGGATCGTCATAAACGCATCCCGCGACTCGTCAATGAACTCACCGTCCCCTGCGCGGTCTTCGCCGCCAACGACATCGTCGCCCGGATCTTTATGGACCTGATCCCGGACCCCCATGAAAAAATTCCCGCCCGCATCGCCCTGCTCGGGGTGGACAACGATTCCCTGCATCGTTCTCTTTCTGTCCTCCCTCTCTCCAGCATCGAACTCGACGGTGCCCAGGTGGGCCGCCTTGCCCTGCGTCTGCTGCTCGACCGCATTGCGCATCCGGACAAACCGGATCAGGTCCTGCGCGTGCCCCCGCTCCGGATACACAGCCGTCTCTCCACCGATGTGTACGAGGTGGAGGACCCCCGGGTGGTGGAGGCGCTGGAGGTGATGGATCAACACCTCACGGAGATTCACAGCATTCACGATCTCGTCGACCGCCTGAACATTCCCCGCCGCACTCTGGAAATACACTTCCGCAACTGCACCGGACGCTCCCCCGCCAAGCACCTCGCCCAGCTCCGTCTGGAACGGGCCCGGGATCTGCTCCGCTCCACCCGCCTCTCCATCGACCAGGTTGCGGAGGAGACGGGATACAGCGATGCCCGCCTGCTCTGGCAGCACTTCAAAAAAGTCTACAGCCAGACGCCTTCCGCATTCCGGAAATCCCTGAACGAAGTCTGATCGGCTTCACACCGCACAGGGATCCAACCGGGCACCCTGCTCCAGCAGCGTGGCACGTAACGCCCTCATATCCAATCCGCATGCCGGTTCGTGCTTCCGCACCGACTGCACCGCCGCTGCACCAGCCGCCTGTCCCATCATGAAACATCCGGGCTGGTCCCGGATGGCGGCACTGACCTTGATGTCACTGGAGTTACACCGCCCGGCCGCCCAAAGATTTTCCCATCCTTTGGGCACCAGAGCCCGGTAAGGAATGCTGTAAGCTTCTCCGGGTTTCAGAAGATCATCCCGTTCGAATTCCGCTTCGTACCGGGCATATTGCTCCTCGCTGCAGTCGTACACGTGAATATCCACCTGCTTGCAATACAACGCAATCCGGTCATCGAACATCCGGCGATTCAAATAGTCTTCATAAACCACCTCGACCTCCCCCACGATCCGGCGCGATTCCCGAACCCCCATCAACGAGGCGGTGGTCATCAACTCCGCCTCTTGGCATCCATCCAGATACTCCCGGAAAAACCGGGTGTATTCTTCCGCCAGCTCCCGCCCCCGGATCAGTCCCCGGGTCAGGCTCTCCACCTCAAGGGCATCCATATGAAACAGATGTCCGGCATTAAGAATGCCCGTGGTTTCACCGATACGGAACAATCCGGGAACATGCCGGTCCGGTTGTGAGAAAAACCCGTCCTGCAGCGCCCGCTCCACTGCGGATTGCTGATGTTCGGCCCGGCGGAACCGCTGAAAGTCCACATCCGACACCAATCCGCAGAGAGTCGGCGGCATGATGTATTCCGTATCCCGGCCCGCCCGCACGCAGTCCGCTCCACAGGCGGCGGCCAGGACCGCATCTCCTGTCGCGTCAATAAAGGCCCTCGCCGGAACGTACCGCAATCCCTCCACGTTGTGAATCACCACCCCCTCAACCCGCTTGCCAAGGACTTCGGCATCGACCACCCGGGTCATGAAACGCACCTCGACTCCGGACTCCACACACATCCGGTCCAGAAGCCGACGCAAGGCTTCAGCCTGAAATCCGAACCCGCGATTATAGGTCGTGGTCCAGGAATGAGGCCCCGCATCCGGAGCCAGATATCCGGAACGATACATCGCCTCCACCACCTCCAGCATCACTCCGCCGATCACACTCTGCTCGCCGTTGGAGGTGTTGGACCAGTGCGATACCAGACCCGACGTCCCCATGCCTCCCAGACACCCGGTAGATTCCAATAACATCGTCTTCGCCCCCAGGCGGGCGGCCTGGATCGCGGCGGCGGTTCCCGCAGGTCCCCCTCCGGCCACGACCACATCGTAGGAATCATCGGCAGGTAAGGTGCGGGTATACGAATGGTCATTCATGGTGGATCCAGTTGTTGTTATCTCGATGGACTTCCTCAAGAGGCTATGAAAAACATATTACTCCGTCCCGGCATCTCTGTCCCTTCCGCATTTGCGTCAATCGGTTCACCGGTTCCGCAAGCGGAACGGACCTGATTCCCGCCGCAGGGATGCGGCGCCTCCAGCTGGACGCGGG
>CAZVCO010000348.1:0-2633 GCA_964625795.1 uncultured Verrucomicrobiota bacterium
ACACCGGAATGGACACGGCCTGCACCACCGCCTCCACCGTTTCCAGCTGACGCCTTTCGATTTCGTGGCCGGGGACACCGGGATCGGCCGCCACCTCGTAGAGATTCAGTTCCAGAGCGTCGGCTCCGGCGGAGGCCAGCCGGGTCGCGAACTCCGTCCACCCCCCCGGGGTGGCGCCGTTCAGGCTTGCGATCACCGGAATATCCATAGCCTGTTTGGCCTGCTGCACCCGCTCCAGGGCGGCGTCCGATTTGTATTCGTACAGATCCGGATCGGGAAAAAAACTCTGCGCCTCCGACAGGCTGTCGGCTTTGGCGGTGAGATAGTGGTCCATGAAGTCCTTTTCCTGTTGCAGCTGCTCCTCGAAGACGGAGGGCAGCACCACCGCGGCCGCGCCGGCATCCTCAATCTGCCGCAGGGTGGACAGCTTACCGGTAAGGGGGGAGGCGGAGGCCACCACGGGATGCGGCAGCTCCAGACCCAGATAGGTGGTGGAAAGATCAGGAGTGGACATACGGGATGTGTAGGGAATCGAAGGGGGAATGACAATCCGGAACCTTGCCGGTTGGAGTGCGGAAGCGTATCCGGGGATTGGTGTACAATGGCTCGCCTCCCTTATTTGAGGGATATTCAAGTTTTTTACAACCGCGGACCTCGCAGACGACGCGGACCCATTCGGAACTGTTTTTCAGATTTTGCTGCTCCCGTGGCACTTGGAAGCAGACAGGATTC
Source organism: uncultured Verrucomicrobiota bacterium (assembly GCA_964625795.1). Classification (GTDB taxonomy): domain Bacteria; phylum Verrucomicrobiota; class Kiritimatiellia; order SS1-B-03-39; family UBA6053; genus UBA6053. The sequence continues at coordinate 733 of CAZVCO010000348.1, forward strand.
CCTCCAGATTGACGCTCTCAACATCTCCGACATGGGTCCGCGTTTGTCCGTGTCGGTCCGTGGTTGTTTTCTTTCGAGGACGACTCCGGAACCCTGGAGCAATTAAAACAAAACCATAGCCGAATTCTTTTACGGCCACAAAAAGGCGCAAAAACACACAAAAAACTTGTGTTAAATAGTTTGCGTAGTTTCTACAGGTTAAATCTTCGTGCTTTTTTGTGCCTTCTTGTGGCTATACCACAGTTTAAAAGGCCCTAATTCCGGGATATCAGCCGAAGCGAATAGGCTGAACGCTCATAGAATAAAAAATCGGTGTCGATATTGGTATCGCAATCGGTATCGACACCCGGTTCTGAAACATCGCTTTGTTGAATACAGTCACTCGCCTTGAACCGGGCATATCGGTTTCGATAGCGATGACGATGGCGATAGCGAACGCATGTCCGCGCGTGGCGCGCCTGCCCCCTGGCCGTCTCCGTGCCGTCGAGGCTCGGGCAGGCGAGCTGTCGCTCGCGACGGCCAGGGAGCCTCAGCCGGGGAAAATGCCCAGGTTCTGAAACCGGGAACCACAATAGTCGCATCAAACACAACACCTGCGGAACGGGGGTATAAGGGAGGCGTTTTTTTGTGACGTTTCGTGGCAAATCCTTGACCTGAACCACTCATGCCAAAAGCAAAAACTGAAGCACCTTCATTCCTTGACGGTAAATCATATATGATATATGATCTGCCCATGACACCAAAAGACCTCCTTCCCAAATTAGAACGGTTCTGGCAGATTTCCGGCGAGAAAATCGAGAACCTCCAACGCAACTACGATCACAGTCAGGGCTCCCCCGTCTACACCTATGACGGAAAGTACACCACGCGGGGATGGACCGAATGGACCCAGGGATTTGAATACGGCTCGGAAATCCTCCAGTTTGACGCCACCGGCGACACCTCCTTTCTCGAGGCCGGCCGCACCCATACGGTTGAGTCCATGGCCCCCCACCTGTCCCACTTCGGGGTTCATGACCACGGTTTTAACAACATCAGCACCTATGGAAACCTGCTCCGGCTGATGAATGAGGGCCGGATTCCGGAAAACGAATGGGAACGGAATTTCTACGAACTGGCCCTGAAGGTTTCCGGCGCCGCCCAGGCCAGACGCTGGACGAAAATCGCCAACGGCAACGGCTACATTTATTCCTTCAATGGACCGCAGTCCCTTTTCGCGGACACCATCCGCTCTCTCCGCTCGCTCGCGGTGGGCTATCAGCTTGGTCACCCCCTCATGGAGGAGAACGACACCGCGATCTCCCTGCTGGACCGTCTCATCCAGCACGCCAAAACCACTGCGGACTACTCCATTTTCTATGGCGAGGGCCGCGATGCCTTTGACGTGCGCGGACGCACCGCCCACGAAAGTCTGTTCAACATCAACGACGGCAATTTCCGCGCCCCAAACAGCCAGCAGGGCTTCAGCCCCTTCACCACCTGGACGCGTGGGCTTTCCTGGTGTGTGGCCGGATTCCCCGAACAGCTTGAGTTCCTCGCCACCCTGAAGGATGAGGAACTGGAGCCCTACGGCGGCCGGAAAGAGATCGAGGAGGTGTTCACCAAAGCCGCCTCCGCGGTCTGCGACTTCTATCTGGCCCATACCACCAAAGACGGCATTCCCTTCTGGGACACCGGCGCCCCCAACCTGCATAAGGTCGGAGATTACACCCAGCAGACCTCCGATCCCTACAACCCCCATGAAGCGGTCGACAGTTCGTCTGCCGCCATCTCCTCTCAGGGCCTGATCCGTTACGGACGCTATCTGGGAGACGCGGGTGAAAAATATGTCCAGGCCGGACTCACCGCCCTGAACACCATTCTGGAAGAGCCCTACCTCAGCACCGACCCGGAACACCAGG
>CAZVCO010000349.1:0-2618 GCA_964625795.1 uncultured Verrucomicrobiota bacterium
TTTCAGGCTTTATGTCCGGGATCGGCGTGTTGCTCATTCTTATGCAGCTCCCACCGTTTCTGGGGGTCGACAACCCGGGAGGGGGCGCGATCGGAGTGCTGACCTCCATTCCGGCCATGCTCACAAGCGTCTCTCTGCCGGAGCTGGGGCTGGGCGTGGTGGCGCTGGTGATCCTGTTCGGCATGCCCGCCGCCTGGCGGAAACGCTGTCCTCCGCAACTGCTGGCCCTGGTGGTGGGCACCTTGATCTCCATGTTCCTGTTCGGACCGGAGGAGATTCGGCGCATCGGTGAAATTCCCATGGGGCTTCCCCGTCTGCAGACCCCCACCTTTTCCGCGGAGATGTGGAACCGTATCGTGCTGGATGCCCTGGTGCTGGGGGTCCTGGGGTGTATTGATTCGCTGCTGACCGCGATGATTGCGGACAGTCTGACCCGGGAGTATCATGACAGCGACCGCGAACTGATGGGACAGGGAATTGGAAATCTGGTGTCCGGACTGTTCGGCGGACTGCCCGGAGCCGGGGCCACCATGGGAACGGTGGTCAATATTCAGACCGGTGCTAAAACCAATCTGTCGGGCATTATCCGCGCGCTGCTGCTGTTCACCCTGTTGCTGGGGGCGGCTCCGTTGGTGGGACCCATTCCCATGGCGGTTCTGGCGGCCATTGCCCTGAAGGTTGGGGTGGATATCCTGGACTGGAGTTTCATGCAGCGGGTGCATCAGTTCTCCCGCTCCAGTACCTTCATGATGTACGGGGTGATGTTGCTGACGGTGTTTGTGGATCTGATTATGGCGGTGGGCGTCGGCGTGTTTGTGGCCAACCTGCTTACCATCAAACGCCTTTCGGATTTATCGTCGAAGGAGGTCCGTACCATCGGGCTGAGCGAAAGCGGGGAGCAACTCCCCCCGGAGGAGCAGGAACTCATGCAGCGCGCAGGCGGCCGGGTGCTGTTGTTTCAGCTCAATGGACCGATGATTTTCGGGGTGGCTAAAGCCATTGCCCGGGAGCATGCGGCCATGCAGCACGCCCGGGTTCTGGTGGTGGACCTCCGCAATGTGCCGCTGCTGGGGGTCACGGTGGCTCTGGCCTTGGAGAACATGGTGCTGGATGCGGTGGGGGCGGGCGCCCGGGTGCTGGTGGTCAGTCCCGGAGAGCGCGCCCGGGAGCGGCTGGATGATTTTGGCTTTTTCGAGCTGGACGGACTGGAGGAAGTATCTGAACGTAAGCAGGCGTTTGAAAAAGCTCTGCACTGGCTGGAGCAGGAGGACACGTTGAAATGATTGGAAGTATGACAAAACCATGGATGCTGGGCGATACCCATATGCGCAGGGATCTCCGATTGCTGTGCTGGATGCTGCGGCATGAGCTCCGGCTGGAGGGCGAGGAGGAGCTGTGGGGTGAAATCGTCAAGCTCAGGCGGCTGGCCGTCCGGCATGAAACCGGAGATGAGGCGGCGGACGTGGAACTGTCCGGTCTCTTCCAGGGGGTTCCGCTCGAGCGCCTTGACCGTATGTTGAGGATATTGGGAATTTTCTTTGATTTCGCCAACGTTTCCGAGGATCTTCAGCGGGAGCGGGTTCTGGCCACCCGGCGGCGGGAGAACCGGCTGACCGACGGGCTGGAAGCCCGCCTCCACACGCTGGAGGCTTCCGATCTGCCTGCGGCCAAACGGCAGGCGTTGCTGCAGAATCTGCAGGCGGAATTTGTTTTCACGGCCCACCCCACTGAGGCCAAGCGTCAGACCGTACGCCGTATTCTGGGACGGGTGCGTCATATCCTGCGGAAATTGGACAGCACCCCGCGCTCCCGCCGGAGGAAGCTCCTGCGTTCCCTGCGTGAGGATGTGCGGACCCTGTTGCGTACCGATCCACTCCATCCCCACCGTCCGGAGGTGCTGGAGGAGCTGGAGCGGGCCATGTATGTGAGCGACACGCTGTGGAGCTCGGCCTCCCGGCTGGTGAGACCACTGGACAGAGTGTTGGGCGAGAAAGCGCGTCCGCTGCGGTTCGGATGCTGGATCGGCGGGGACCGTGACGGGCATCCCCATGTCACGGTGGATGTGACCCGCGAGACCATGGACCGACTGCGGAACCGGGCTCTGAGATTTCATCTCCGGGAATGCGACCGGCTGCTGGAACGGCTGACCGTGCGCTGCCGCGAAGTGGAGACGGTGGAACTTCTGCAGGCCGTGACGGCGGGGGGCGACTGTCCCGAACTGCAGCGACGCCTGGACCGCAAGCACCCGGAAGAGCATTTCAGGCGGGCGCTGGAATCCATCCGCGTCCGGCTGGAGGAGAACGGGATGCGCTATCGGGACGGCGAGGAGCTGGAGCAGGATCTCAAACGTATTGCCCGGGCCTTGAAGATCGAGGGATTACAGGGCAGTTGGTACAGTCAGGTGCAGAACTGGCGGCGGCGGAACCGGGTCTTCGGCCTGGAACTGATGCGGGTGGACCTGCGTGAGAACAGCAAGGGGTATCGCGACCTGATGCGGGCGCTTCTGGAACTGATTGGCGAGGATCCCGGCCGGGTGGATCGTGATGACTTTGACGGCCTGTGGGAGCAGTCCTTTACCCCCATTGAACTGAAATCGCTGCAGGAACGACTGGAGGAGC
>CAZVCO010000350.1:0-2597 GCA_964625795.1 uncultured Verrucomicrobiota bacterium
GCCGGATTTTGAGGCCTTTGGAAGCCGGCGGGTGGAAGCCGGATTGATGATGGGGGAGTTTGATGGTGCCGCTGTCACGGCAGGCTACGGCGGCTTCTGGATGACCAGAAACCTGTCCGCCGAGCTTTGGGCTTCTCAGATTCTGGGCAGCGCCTCGGAAATTAGAATGGTTAATGCGAATCTGGTGCATCAGCCATTTCCTGACTGGCGGGTATCACCCTTTTTTACCCTGGGGGTCGGGCATATCTGGGTTGATCCCAAGGCCACTCTGGCTCAGCCCGAAGAACGGGATAACAGCATTGGCCATGCAGGGCTTGGCATCCGCGCCTACATCACCGATCGATATTTCATCCGTGCCGAAGTGAAGGACTACAAAGTGTTCACTACCCGGTCCACCAACGAAGAAGCGACAGAATGGAAAATCGGACTAAGCATCTTTTTCTGAAACCACTGTGTCTCGGGGCAGGGCTATGCATAGCCACGGCAACCCAGGCCCAGGATGATCGGCCGCTGATCGAGCCGGATGTTACCCCCGTGCCGGTCACCGAGGCGCTGATTGACACCGAGAACTTCGAAATTGGCGCTTTTGTGGGCGTGATCAATATCGAGGATTTCGAGTCGTCGCTGCTGTATGGCGGCAAGCTCACCTACCACCTCAGCGAGTCCTTCTTTTTCGAGGCCGGTGTGGGCTTCGCGGAGGGTGGTAAGACCAGCTTCGAGAAGCTGGCCGGTAACGTGGAGGTGCTCACCGACAGTGAGCGGGATTACAGCTATTACAACATCAACCTGGGTTACAACGTGCTCCCCGGAGAGGCCTTCCTCACCGAGAACTACGCGTTCAACACCAACTTCTACCTGATCGCAGGGGCGGGAGCCACCGACTTTGGCGGTGATACCCGGTTCACACTGAATGCCGGTGCGGGCTATCAGGTCCTGTTGACGGACAGCGTCGCAGTCCACATTGGTGTGCGTCAGCACTATTACCGCATTGATGTTCTGGGAGCCGAGAAGACCTCCATGAACACCGAGGTCAGCACTGGCCTGTCGGTCTTTTTCTGATTACAGGAGCAATGGTTATGAAAGCATCCATAAAATCACTGGCGGTGGCGGGCGTCCTGGCCTGTCTTAGCCCCATGGCGGGCGCTGAGGCCATCAATGTGCCAGCTCCGGATTTCACCCTGGAAAGCCGTTCCGGCGAAAACCTGAGGCTGGAGGACCACCGTGGTGAAGTGGTGATGCTGAACTTCTGGGCGTCATGGTGTGGCCCTTGCCGCCAGGAAATGCCGCTGATGGATGAGCTTTACAGCCAATACAAGGATCTCGGCTTCACGATTCTGGCGGTCAATGTGGATGAGAATCGGGAAGAGGCTCATCGCTTCCTGGACAAGGTACCCGTGAATTACCCGATCCTCTACGATCCGGAGAGTTCGGTGAGCGAGCTTTATGAAGTCCAGGCCATGCCAACGACCGTGATGATCGATCGCGATGGTAATGCCCGGTATCTCCACTACGGCTATCAGCCGGGTTACGAAGACGAGTACGAACAGCAGATTCGTGAGCTGGTGCGCGAGTAATTTTCGGACGGGACGATTATGCGTAGTTTGTCGATCTTCAGTATCTCCGCGCTTCTGGTCGCCTCGTTCGCGGTTTCTGGATGCAGCTCAGTCAAGCCCTGGGTGAAACCGTACGAGCGGGATAATCTGGCGGATCCCGTCATGAGTCTCAGCCGGCATGGTAAAGCGGATTCCTACATGCACCACGTCTATCAGTCCCGGGAGTCGGCACGGGGAGCGGAAGGCGGTTCGGGAGGTGGTTGTGGCTGCAACTAACGGTAAAAGGTTAGTGCGCTCTGCCTTCCTTCTGTTCGCGCTCACGGTGGCTGGGCAGCAGGCCAATGCGGCGACCTTGCCAGTGGATAACGTGGATGTTCTCTACCACCGCTACGATGGTGGTGGCATGGTCATCGACGGCCCGTCAGTGTTGGTTCGCAAGGGTATCGGCTCTCAGGTTTCCCTGTCGGGGCAGTATTATGTCGATTCCGTTTCGGCCGCCTCGGTCGACGTTCTGGCCACGGCCAGCCCCTATAAGGAAGAGCGTAACGAGTACACCTTTGGTGTCGATTACCTTCACGACAAATCCATTCTCAGTCTCGGCTTCACCAACAGCACCGAAAACGACTATGAGGCCAATACCGTCTATTTTTCGGTCAGTCAGGAATTCTTCGGGGGCATGTCCACGGTGACCATGGGCTATGCCAGTGGCTGGGACGAAGTGGGCCGGGTTGGTAACGATTCTTTCAGTGAGGAAGCCGATCGTCGAAACTATCAGCTCGGACTGAGCCAGGTCGTCACTCGCAACAGTCTGGTAGGCCTGGATCTGGAGGTGGTTACGGATGAGGGCTTCCTGCAGAACCCTTACCGACAAAACCGCTACATCGACCCGAACGATTCCACAGCGTTCCTGTATCAACCGGAGCGTTATCCGGAAACCCGAACAAGTACCTCCGTGGCCATGCGAGCGCTTTACTATCTGCCGTATCGCGCCTCAATTCGCGGTGAATACCGTTATTTTTCCGATACCTGGGGCATCAACGCCCA
>CAZVCO010000351.1:0-723 GCA_964625795.1 uncultured Verrucomicrobiota bacterium
AGAAGCAGAACGCCGGACATGTTCCGGAGTCTGCTTTTTACCCACGACATGAAACGCGTAGTCCTGCTGGTCGATGCTGCCGCAGATTTTCCCTATACGGAGCTGGGGGATCGGACTCCGCTGGACTGTGCCCGGCTGCCTGCGGCCACAGCTTTTGCGAAAGAGGGTCAGGTCGGTGGCATGCGACTGCGCCGACCCGGCCCAGATTCCGCCAGATCTCTGCTGGCCGAGGCGATGGGGTTTGCCCCCGGAGCGGCCGCCAAACTGCGCTGGGGACCCTTGGGGGTGCTGGCCCACGGCGGCGAGTGGAATGAGGGACGGGTGGCCTATCTTGCTCATTTTATTCATATCGATTCCGAAGGCGTGCAGCATCCCGTATCCCCGGCATCCCAGGAGGAGCAGAAAGGACTGCTGCAGGACCTCGAATCAGATGTACGGAAACAACTGCCCGGAACCGATCCGGCATTCCTTGGGTTGTCCCGTGGACGGTTTGTCATGACCTTTTCCGCCTCTTCCCGCCGCCTGAGTGCCCCACCCGTCGTCTATCATCACTCCGGTCTTCTCCGGCGCCTCGATCCGGTGTTGCGCTCGATTCTGGAGCAGGTTCGGAAAACGCTGAATGAGCACTCGGTGAATGAACTGCGCCGTGATCTCGGTGAAATGCCCGTATCCGGCGTGTGGGGCGCCCGCCGCATCACAGATTTCCTTGGTAAAGCTTTTTGA
>CAZVCO010000351.1:733-2594 GCA_964625795.1 uncultured Verrucomicrobiota bacterium
GTGGTGCTGGAGTGGCGGTCACCGGCTTCCGGCCCCGCCCGTCCGCAGCACGGGCTGTGCGCTGTTGAGCCCCGATCCCTTTATCAAAGGACTTGCCGTACACGGGCAGGTACCGTTCCTTTCCCTGCCGGATCCGTATCATGCCTCCGGCCCCTCTTTTCCAACCCGCGAGGTAAAGGAACTGCTGCGAACGCATGATGAACTTCTCATCTGGATTCCGGCCCCTTTTGCGTCGGAAGACTTTCAGGAAGCACAGGAAAAAGTTCGACGTATGGTGGAGATGGATTATAGGCTACTCGGCCCGATCCGCTCCCTTCTGCAGGAAGAGGAACGGGCCAGACTGTTACTTGCGGCTGCCGGCGTGCGGCACCGGGGCCGCCCGGAACGGGGGCTGGCACCCTGTCTCCTCTGGGGAACCGGGGTGTCACCCGATCCGGTGTCCGAATGGACCGAGGCCGCGGGCATGGAAGGCCGGCTGGGCATGATCCGCTGGTCCTCCCTGCTGGAGACATTGAGGAAATGATTATGACAAAACCCCTTTACGTACAAAAATATGGCGGATCCTCTGTTGCGGATTCCGAATGCCTGCGCCGGGTGGCCGGCCGGGTGGCTGCCGATGTGAAACAGGGCCGGGACATTGTGGTGGTGGTCAGTGCAATGGGCAAGACCACCGACCGTCTCATCCAACTGGCCCGTGAGGTGCATGCCGATCCCAACGACCGCGAATATGATCAGCTGCTCTCCACCGGGGAGCAGATCACCATCAGCCTGCTTGCCATGGCGCTGCATCATATCGGGATCGAAGCGGTCTCCATGACCGGACCCCAGGCCGGGATTAAAACCGATGCTTCGCACACGAAAGCCAAGATTACCAATATCGATCCCTGGCGTGTGCGGGAGAATCTGGATCAGGGCCGGGTGGTGATCGTGGCCGGTTTTCAGGGACTGAATCCCTCCTCCGATGTGGCTACTCTTGGCCGGGGAGGATCGGATTTGACCGCCGTGGCCATGGCGGCCGCCCTCAAGGCGGACCGCTGTCAGATTTTCACCGATGTGGACGGCGTGTACACCTCGGACCCACGGGTGGTGCCCATGGCCCGGAAACTGAATGAGATTGCCTGCGATGAAATGCTGGAACTGGCGTCCATGGGTGCCAAGGTTCTGCAGTCGCGATCCGTTGAATTTGCAAAAAAACACGGGGTGGAGCTTGAGGTGCTGACCAGTTTTGAGGTCAGGCCCGGCACCCTCGTAAAGGAGACCGCACAGATGGAAGATGTACTCGTACGCGGCGTGGCCGCAGACAAAAATCAGGCAAAAGTCACCCTCCGCGGGGTTTCGGACACTCCCGGTGTGGCAGCCAAGCTGTTCACTACTGTGGCTGAGGCCGGAATCAATGTGGACGTGATCGTGCAGAATGTAAGCGTGGAGGGACACACGGACATCAGTTTCACCGTTCCGCGCGAGGATGTGGCCAAGGTGAAATCCTGTCTGGCGGCTCAGCCTGACGATCATTACCGCGAGGCGCTGGTGGATGACTCCATTGCCAAGGTCAGTCTGGTGGGAGTGGGCATGCGCAGTCATACCGGGGTGGCCTCCAAAGTGTTCTCCACGTTGGCCGAGCTGGGGGTGAATATTCTGATGATTTCCACCTCGGAAATCCGGGTCTCCGTGGTGATCGCGGAGGAGGATGCGGACAGCGCCACGCTTCAGCTGCATAACGCCTTTGGACTGGATAAAGCCCCGGATACAGAATGAGTGCCCCTATCTGTCTGTATGACACCACCCTGAGGGACGGGGCCCAGGGAAAAGGAATCTCGTTCTCCCCTGCGGGAAAACTGCAGGTGGCGAAGCTGCTGCTGAA
>CAZVCO010000352.1:0-1221 GCA_964625795.1 uncultured Verrucomicrobiota bacterium
TGGATAGAGCAACAGGATAAGGAGCCACAGACCGGGCCGTTCGCGGGGGAGATAAAGAAACCTGTCGGGAGTGAAAACGGCCGCGGCGATAAAAAGGACGGCGGCCACCCCGGCGATCCGCAGACAGAACTGTGGCAGAGCGACGGGAATGGAGGGGGGGCGGAGGGAGAGGTCGGGATCCCGCAGGGTGATGATCAGAGTGATGGCAACAAACAGCAGCAGAATGGGAAAAAAGGGAAATCCCCCCCGAAGCTGAAGCAGGGTAAGCCCGATCGGAAGTCCTCCGAACAGGATCACGCATTCGATTGCCAGCCAGGTGCGTTTGTTCATCACGCCGTGAGTATCCTGCAGGAACGGGAGGGTGCAATGGAAAATCCTGCCAATTCCGCATCAGTCCGTTTCCCGGGCCTTGGAGAGAGCGGCGGCAAAGAGTCCGCTGGGCACCGCCACAAAGCCCAGGCCGATGATGAGGACAAAAAACGTGAAGATGCGGCCTCCGACAGTAATCGGAATCACATCGCCGTAGCCCACCGCGCACAGGGTTACCACCGCCCACCACAGACAGTGAAAGACTGATCCAAAGGTCTCCGGCTGGGCCTGATGCTCAAAATAATAAATCCCCACTGCGGAGAGGTAGAGCAGGATGAGCGAAATAATGCCGAAGAAAACCAGTTCCTCACGGGCGATCCGGAAGGCGCGGTGATAGCGCTGCACCGCGGCACTGTAGCGGACCAGTTTCAGCAGTCGGAAGAGACGGAGGAGGCGGAAGATCCGCAGCGAGCGCAGATCGAGACCGGTGGTGATGTAGAAAGGCAGAATGGCCAGCAGATCGACCACCCCGTAAAACGAAAAGGCATAGGCCATCCGGGGGCGGCCCAGGGCAAGGCGGAGCAGGTATTCCAGGGTGAAGACCACGACGGAGAACACTTCAAACGCATGCAGGCGTTCACGTGTGGTCTCGGACAGGTCCGGCAGGGTCTCCATGGCAAAGGAGACCAGACTCAGAAGAATCAGAGCCTGAAAGACATATTCAAAGCGGCCGAACAGAATCCGGCCCTTCTCGTCATGCATCACCTTCTGTGGAGTTGCCATGCCCTGATTGTGCTTTCTGACCGCAAAGGCTCAAGGCGGAGTTCGACGAAAATGAGGATTTTCCCGCAGAAAGACAAAAATGTCTCACTATCAACAAGATAACGCCCCGTTCGGAAACGGGGCGTCAGT
>CAZVCO010000352.1:1292-2569 GCA_964625795.1 uncultured Verrucomicrobiota bacterium
CTTCGCCTTCCAAAGACTGGGCATGGCCGCTGATGTAAAAGGTTCCCGCATCTCCAAGTGGGAACAGGAGCCCGATTTCCACCTGGGTGCCGTCCCCGTCCCAGTCGCGTCCATCCGACGTGATCCCCAGTTGGGAGGAGCCTGAATAACTGATGTCCGGAGAAGCTTCGATCATTTCTACTCCCCCGTAGAGGAGCACATCTCCCAGAATCAGGTCGAACTGAGCGCCGTAGGTGAAGCCATGCCAGAGGTATTCCTGGGTCAGGGTCGAGGCATTGACAAGAAAAGAGCCGGTCTGTCCTCCCTGGCTTTCGACGTCCGAGGTGCGGTAATCAATCCGATAACCAATTACCGGCCGGATGCGGAAGGACTCTCCGATTTGGATGTTGTAGCCGACATCGGCTGCGATTTCCATAAGCCAGGGATTTTCAAAATCGATGGTGCGGTTTTGGGTCAGCTGGCCGTTGGCATTCGTCTGTCCCAGGTATTCCGCCGTGGCATCGGCACTCCAGCCAAAGCGGAAGTCCATATTGAAATAGACCGGGTCCTGATTCTGGACCACGCCCATTTCAAACACGTAGTAGGGATATTCCTCCTCCTGCACCAGATTGGTGCTGCCACCCGCAAATGATTCGCTGATGGTAATGGTGTCCTCATAGGATTCATAACCGAATCCGTAGGACAGTCCCTGTAGATTCGGGAAGGCTTCGGTCAGGGATTGTCCATAGGCACAGAAGGTGCCGGCGGTCATGATCAGGGTGAGTATGTTCTTGCCTCTCATAGTAGTCTCCTTTTGGGTTGAACATAACGAATAGGATATGACCCCATTGCATTTCAAGATTTTTTTTGGGGGGGGGAGACGCTTCGAGGGTTGCGCGGAGTTTTATCATAGGTGCCTTTATAACCACGGACCGCACGGACCACGCGGACCCATGCAGAGGAACCGGTAATGAGTAGAGGTTGCAGCCATATTCATTGGACGGAGACACCAGACATCGCACCTGAACCTATACTCAATCTGCATGGGTCCGCGTGGTCCGCGATGTCCGTGGTTGTACGTATCCAGAGTGGCTTACGTTTATCTAAACAGCAAACTGTAACCATCCGGGGATTGTGCACCGTGCGGAGTGGCATTAAGTAGAGACATGCTTTTTATTCAGATACATCCCCCTTTGAATTCCGACCCCGCCGTTTCTGTTCGTAAAAGGATGACCGGAAGGCGGTGGTGCTGCCAAGAGGCGGCTTCCCGGTGATTGACGCGATCTATACCGCTTTAT
>CAZVCO010000353.1:0-1780 GCA_964625795.1 uncultured Verrucomicrobiota bacterium
CGGCGGCATGGCAAAAGCGATCGAAGCCGGAATGCCCAAGATGCGTATCGAGGAGGCGGCCGCCCGCCGTCAGGCCCTCATCGATTCCGGCAAGGAAGCCATCATCGGCGTGAACAAACACCGCCTGGAACACGAGGATCCTCTGGAAATTCTCGAGGTGGACAACTCCGCGGTGCGGATTTCGCAGATTGAACGACTGAAAAAACTCAGGGCGGAACGGAACGAGTCCGATTGTCAGGCCGCGCTGGATGCGCTGACAGAGTCGGCAGGAAGCGGGAAAGGAAATCTGCTCGAACTGGCGGTGAATGCCGCCCGGGCCCGGGCCTCACTGGGTGAAATTTCCGATGCGTTGGAAACACATTTTGGTCGTCATCAGGCCGTGATCCGGTCTATCTCCGGTGTTTACAGCAGCGCGTACGGAGAGAATGACGATATGAAAGACGTAATGGCCATGGCCGACCGATTCGAAGAGCTGGAAGGACGCCGTCCGCGTATCCTGATCGCTAAGCTGGGACAGGACGGCCACGACCGAGGCGCCAAAGTGGTGGCGACGGCCTATGCCGATCTCGGTTTTGATGTGGACGTGGGGCCCCTGTTTATGACCGCAGCCGAAGCCGCCCAGATGGCGGTGGAGAATGACGTGCACATTGTGGGCATGAGTTCACTGGCGGCCGGACACAAAACCCTGCTGCCGGAGCTGATCGAGGAGCTGAAAAAACGCGGACGCGAGGACATTCTGGTGATTGTGGGCGGCGTGATTCCCGCACAGTATTACAATTATCTGCGCGAGCACGGAGCGGCGGCCATCTTTGGTCCCGGCACGGTGATTCCGGTGGCCGCAAGAAATCTTCTGGAGCAACTTCTGGAGGGGCTTGAGTCCGAATGATGTCCATTCCTCCCAATCGAATGAACCCCGGAAACCGTCCGCCCGAATGGTCGGAGGCCGGGAAGACCATGTCGAGCGGGGTGATGCCGGGCGTCAAGGGGGGACATGACGGACTGCCGGGAGCGAAGCTCGATCCCAAACGATTCCGCCGCAAACGTCCGGGATTTACCGAACAGCAGTTTATCGACGGGGTCCGGGCCGGAGACCGCACCATTCTGGGGCGGGTGATCTCCATGGTGGAGAGCAATGCCCCCCACCACATGGATCTGGCGCAGAAACTTCTCAAAGACCTGCTGCCGCATACCGGAAAGGCGTTGCGTATTGGCATTACCGGGGTTCCGGGGGCGGGGAAGAGCACGTTTATTGATGCCTTCGGCAGTATGCTGACCGCGAAAGGCCATAAAGTGGCGGTATTGGCGGTCGATCCAAGCAGTACCATGACCCGGGGAAGTATTCTGGGGGACAAGACCCGGATGGAGAACCTGTCACGGGATGAAAACGCTTTTATCCGTCCGTCACCCTCCGGCGGAACGCTGGGCGGGGTGGGGCGGAAAACCCGGGAGACCATGCTGATCTGTGAGGCGGCCGGGTTTGATGTCATTCTGATTGAAACGGTAGGAGTGGGACAGTCCGAGGCCGCGGTGCGTTCCATGAGCGATTTTTTCCTGTTGCTGACCCTTACCGGAGCGGGTGACGAACTGCAGGGCATCAAACGCGGGGTGATGGAGAATGCCGATGCCATCGTGGTGAATAAAGCCGACGGGGATAACCGGGGGCCGGCCGAACGGTTTGCCTCGGAACTGAACCACGCCCTGCATTATCTCAACACACCCACGCCTGGATGGACGCCCGGCACACATTTGGTGTCCTCGCTGCAGAAAACCGGTCTGGAGG
>CAZVCO010000353.1:1790-2558 GCA_964625795.1 uncultured Verrucomicrobiota bacterium
GGTCTGGGCCATGCTGGAGGAGTTCCGTACCCTCACCACTGAGAACGGGGAACGCAAGCGTCGGCGGGCCAATCAGTCGGTGGAGTGGATGATGGGCATGGTGCTGGAACAGGTGCAGCAGCGTTTTTTAAGTCAGGCGTCTGTCAAAGAGGCACTGCCCGGTTTGAAGGAGGCCGTTTCCCTCGGACGCCTCCCGGTCACCACTGCGGCTCTGGAGCTTCTGGAGGCCGGTCATTTTCCCGATCCAACCTGAACCCAACTCTGTTATGATACAAAAAGTAGACCATATCGGCATCGCCGTCCGCTCCATCGAAGAGACCATTCCGCTGTACGAAAAAGCGATGGGACTGACTCTGTTAAAGACCGAGGAGGTTGAATCCCAGAAGGTGAAAACCGCATTCTTTGAAGCGGGTGAAACCCACATCGAGCTGCTGGAGCCCACCTCTCCGGAATCCCCCATTGCCAAGTTCATTGAGAAAAACGGCGAGGGCATTCACCACATCGCGCTCGGCACGGACGACATCAACGGTCAGCTCGAACTGGCCGCCGGTGCCGGTGTCCGTCTGATCAATGAAACCCCCATGACCGGAGCCGGGGGCAAACAGGTCGCCTTTCTTCACCCCAAATCCACCCATGGTGTGCTGACAGAATTTTGTAGTCATTAGAAGAGGTCAGTAGTCACTTGTCATTAGGGAAGAGGGGAACATCCACATTCAATGACCAATGACCAATGACCAATGACCAATGACCAATGACCAATGACCAATG
>CAZVCO010000354.1:0-2555 GCA_964625795.1 uncultured Verrucomicrobiota bacterium
TCTCCCTCCAGTCCTCACCCCCTTCGAGCCGGATTCACTCTGGTGGAACTGATGGTGGTGATTCTCATCATTGGAATCCTCTCCGGCATTGTGCTGACCGCCATGGGCGGGGGCAATGAGGAAACCAAACTGAATGCTGCGTCGTCCCAGGTACGCAGTCTGTTTTCACTCGGCCAGTCCGCCGCCATTGCCCGCAAGCAGCCCATCCGGGTGCTGATCCACGCCAATCCGGCCGATGAGGACCGCTTCCTGCGCTTTTTCACGCTGGTGTATGAGGATGAGGATACCGGCGAGTGGCTGCCCTACACTCAGGGGGAATTCCTGCCCGACGGTATTTATTTCTCTCCCGCCATGAGTACCGGCAGCGGCACCTCCGATCCCGACCTGCAGGTGTGGACGTTGGCCTATAATCCCGATACACTGGTCTTCAGCAGCCCTGGCAGTGTCTCCAATGCCGGCGCCTCCTCATTTTCCGGTAACGTCGATCCGGTAACTGATGCGGGAACCAACACCTGGTTTATGTATGAATTTCTCTCTAATGGAAAAGCGGAACGCCCCATGTCGCGGGTGGTGCTGGCGGCCGGACTTCTGCTGGACGACCAGATCCGTTTCACCGATCCGGATGTGGATCCCTACGAAATGGCCCGGGGCTTTGTGATCTTCCGCTCCGGCAAGCCCATGTTTTTTCAGGACGCCGACCAGATCCGGGGGAACTAAGTTATGAAAGGTACCTCGTCTCACTCCCGTTCCGGATTCTCCCTCGCGGAAATTCTCCTGTCCATGCTGGTGTTCGCCATCGCCATCAGCACGATTCTGGCTCTCCTGGCCCGCTCAGTGGAGACCGCAGATGAAATTGTCCTCAAGAATGAGGCCATCGATCTCAGCAGCTCGCTCGATGCCTATCTCTCCGATCAGGCGTTTATCGACGTCTATGATCTGGTGAGAGATACAGACCGCGGGTTCCTCTACGCTTACAGCTACCGCGGTGATCTGGGTGCTTCCCTGCAAACCGACGGCAGCCTTGCTCCCCACACGCTGCAGCCGGATTCTGAACTGGGAATCGATTACGACATCACCCCCGCCATCCGGGACCCGGACGATCCGGATATCACCCAGGCCCAACTTGATGCGGAGGACCAGGCGAGGGAGGGCAGGTTATTCTACGTGCGACTCTCGGTATCCCCTGCCAACCCCTTTGGTGAGGTGCTTCCCCCCAATCCCAATGCCACGTCGGGTAGCTCTGTGGTCTACGACTCCGCAGTGCTGGTCATCTACGCGGAATTTTTACCCATTCCGGTGTTCGGCTTTACTCCTGGTGCTGACGCCGATCCTGTGTTTGCCTTTAACCTGGCGGTACGCCGATGAAAACTTCTGCTCCCAATTCCTCCGCCTCCCGCCAGGGCTTCACTCTGGTTGAAGTCCTGGTGAGTTCTTTTCTCACCCTCATGATTCTGGGCATGCTGTTCAGCGTACTGATCGGCACCATCGACGCCTGGGAGGGGGCCACCAGCAAGCTGGAGGCCAGCAGCGACATGCAACTGTCCTTTGATACGCTCCGGTCCGACCTGAGCGGCATGATTGTCCGCCAGACCCAGGACGACCAGGAATGGCTTTACAGCGGCCCTTACTATCTCGATAACAACGGCGAATTCCAGTGGGGCGTCGGCAGCGGAAATACCATCACCAATACCTGGCTCACCTTTCTCTCTCCCTCCATCGACCGCGATCCCGACGAAGATGGCAGTATCGTCGGGCTGAGCTACCGCACCGCCTATTTCGATCCGCTCACCGGCGATAGCAACGCCAGCAGTGATCCCACCTCCGACTACAAGGTGTTCGGACTGTACAAGGACATGGAAACCCCCCGGGTGACGTTTACCGATATCCTCCGCTTCGGATCCGATTATCAGCTCATCGGCAGCACCTCCGGTGAAGGATACTGGGGCGACACCACGACGACCACCAATCTGCGTGATATCGAGACCGACGGTTTTCTCATGCCGCACGTGGTCCGTTTTGCGGTCACCTGGATGGTGCGGGATCCGGAGGAACCGGAACTGGAACGCTACGACGAAACCTTCGAAGTGCGCCTGGGCAATCGGCTTGAAATCAGAAACGACGCGGGCACCCTGGTGGTGCCGGACGGAACCGGTGGTGAGAGACTGGTGGCAGCGGAAATCTCCATCACCACCATCTCCAATGACGGCATGCAGCGCTACCGCTTCTTTGAGGGTACCGCGAACGCTGCAGGCCAACTGCCCCGTATTATCCAGGATTTCGGCCGCACCCAGAGCATCCGGGTTCCGATTGAGTACTAAGCGGTTTCCGTGGTGAATCGAGGCCGGCCTTATTCACGTTGCGGTTCTGCGTCCCTGCTGGTGATCGGCACTCTCACCGTGTGCCTGGTGCTGATCACCGGTGCCCAGGTCTCCCTGCGCTCCTCCGCCACCCAGCTGCGCATCCGCCGCGCGCAGCAGTCCCTGCGCGCCGCCTGTCTGTTGGGACTGCGGGAGGGCATGCAACGGCTGAACGAGGACACCCTGACCGCCTTTGAC
>CAZVCO010000355.1:0-2539 GCA_964625795.1 uncultured Verrucomicrobiota bacterium
CCACCATCACGGAATCGTATCCCTGGACCAACGGATATAAAAATTCGACGATCGAAATCGGTTGATTGGCGGCGTGGCGTTTTGAGAAGTCATCCCGTTGCAGCATCTGGGCGACGGTGACTTTGGCGCTGAGTTTGATCACCTCTTCAAAGGTCATGGGATGAAACCATTCGCCGTTAAAGCGCAACTCGGTTTTTTCGCGGTCCAGAATTTTGAACACCTGTTCCTGATAGGTCACCGCGTTGGCCATGACTTCTTCGCGGGTCAGGGATTTCCGGGTTTTGGATTTTCCACTGGGGTCCCCGATCATGCCGGTGAAATCACCGATGATAAAGACGACAGTATGACCGCAGTCCTGAAATTCGCGGAGTTTACGCAAGCCGACGCTGTGACCCAAATGAATATCCGGTGCGGACGGGTCGGCACCGTATTTGATGCGGAGCGGGATTCCGGTTTTGATGGATCGGTCGAGTTTTTTCGCGAGTTCTTCACGCGAATGGAGATCCACGGTGCGGGAAGTCAGGATGTCGAGTTGTTCGTCGAGAGTCATAGCGGTACCGGTGCTGTAAGTGATCAAAAATGCGGACGTAGTCCATAGTCATTTTCACTCTCAATTGCAATCTGCAATGAAAAGACTCCAAAATACGAGCTCCTGCATGTACATTATAGTTAAAAGCCACATACAAATCTGGAGGGCTATTTGGCAGAGGTGCGGACGATGAAAAAAGGCTATATTGAAGAATTTAAATTATTTCCAAATAAACGTTGAATAATTGCGCACAGTGCGAATATAATATTCGTTTATCATGAATTCTCTTAATACAAAAAGATTGAGTGAGGCACTGGGCCTGCTCTCTAAACTGCTGGATGCGGAAGGCGCGGAGCCGGAGCATCTGGTGATCATTGGCGGTTCCGCACTGATCGCTCTTGACCTGGTGAGTCCCTCCACCCGGGACGTGGATATCATGGCGGATGTGGATCCTGAGAAAGGCCTGGTGGATCCGCGCCCGATGTCGCAGGCCTTGCAAAGAGCCGCCCGGCAGGTGGCGATGGAGTTGGATTTGGACGGAAAGTGGCTCAACACGGGCCCAGCCGACCAATTGCGCACCGGACTGCCGGAAGGCTTTCTCACCCGGTTGACGACTAGGGAAATCGGGCCGCGGGCGAGGTTTTCCCCATGATCGTCAATCAAACCTTGAAGGAGCTGGGTCATGCACACCTTATTGACCAGCTGTAGAGAACAAACCCGAAACGCGGTCCTCGATCTCCTGTGGCGTCAATGGTGCACCCTGGGGGTGGCGGGCAATGCGCCGATGGTTACCGGGGAGCGACTGATCGACCTTGACGCGCTGGTGCTGGCCACCAGCTCTTTGGGACGCCGCGATCCGCGTCTGTTCGACGAGGCCCTGGACTGGCTGGGCGAATTCGGCTTTCTGGTCAGCCTGCAGAGGGTAAAAAACCTTCGCAAGCGAGTGGGGCTGGGGGATGAGGATGTATTGTCGGCCATGGCCGACTGGCTTTGGAAAGAAGCTGGACAGCCGCGATGGAAGTTGTTTGTGGATTCGAAGGAGCATGAAACTCTGGATAAGAAGAACCCTCTGTTTGTGGAGCAGGCGGGTGTGCGGGCCCGAAATCTCGATCCGGTGTTTGCCCGGTACGGTCTGGAAAGGAACCGCTTTGAGCCCCGCCGCATGGGCCGATCGCCTGATCCCGAGCATCCGGCCAATTTGATGCCGGTGCTGCGCTCGCTAATGGGGGTGAGTTCTCGGGTGGAAATTCTGCTGTACCTGGGCGGAACCCCAGGTTCCTCCCACGCCACGGAAGTGGCCGAAGCCACCGGATACAGTCCGCGCACCCTGCAGATTCAGCTTCTGGAAATGCAACTGTCCGGCCAGGTGCTGGGTCCGCCGAAACCTCAGGACGAGGACGCGCCGGTGCGCCGCGGATCCAACCGGGCCTACAGCTTGAACGACGAGATGTGCGAATTTCTCTCGCCACGACGGAAACGCGTCCACGCATTCCATGGTGATCTCCTCGAAACTTCGGGAGGTGTTGTGGGCTGAATTCAAAACTCTGGTGGCCCAAAATCTCTGGCACGAACTGTCACTGCGCCTGGATGCGAAAGGGGAGTCCCTGTTGGAAGACTTCTGTATGGGCTTTCCGAAGCTCTTGGACCACCTGAACCCGAAGACGAAATTGACGGATAAAAAATCCGCAGTCGGTTTTGGGGAGAGGCAGAAGGGTTAGTGACTAACCTCAACTTTGGGTCCTTTGGTTTGATTCAGAGCGGACAGCAGGTCTCCGAACCAGGGCACATCGATATCAAAGGGTTTTCCGCCTTTGATCCGGGGGAATTCGATGGCGCGGAGTTCGTTGTTCTGCTCCTCGTCTTCACCGACCACGCCGGTTTCACGGCGAAGAGCGCAATCCGCCGCAAGGTGGGCGCAGCGGGTGATGAGTTCGATGTCGGCTGCGTTACTGGGGGCGGCGCGACTGTAATATCCGCTTTTTTGAACCAGCGTTTTTTCAGCGCCGAGCA
>CAZVCO010000356.1:0-2509 GCA_964625795.1 uncultured Verrucomicrobiota bacterium
CAGGGATGTTTAAACTCGCTGACAGGGGCACTCTGTTTCTGACTGAGATTGGAGATATGCCTCTTCCGTTGCAGGTGAAACTGCTTTCTGTTCTGGACGACAAACAGTTTTACTCCATTGGCGGTGAGCAGACTATCAGCGTTGATGTTCGAATCATCGCTGCCACCCATCGCTCACTCCGGGAGCAGGTGAAAAAGAAGAAATTTCGGGAAGATCTCTTTTACCGTTTGAACGTGCTCTATGTTCATCTGCCGCCACTGCGAGAGAGAGGAGTAGACATACGCTACCTCCTGGACCACTTTCTCGAAAAACTGATGGCCGCCCTGGGAAAAAATATAGTCGGTTTTACTGCCGAAGCAATGGATGCACTTAAACTTTGCTGTACGCCTTACTTTGTCATGAATTGCATGCTTCATGCACTCCAGCTTGCGTTGAAAATTCCTATTGTGATGCACTTTGGGGAAGGAAGCACGGAAAAGAAGAATGCGATGCTGGAACTTGAAGAGGACTGGGTCCGGAACTCCCCCTTCGTGGACGGAGGATTTTTTCTGTGAACCCTCTGATTGGCATCTGTATTGGCTGTCTCTTAGGGACCTCCGTATTCAATACTCTGCTCCGCTCGCTTCGCCACAGTCATGAAGCGGGATTTACCCGTCTGGGGGAGAAATCCTCCACCTTCGAAAAAAAGGCGGAGCTCTGGGAACTGCGCTGGCTGGGAATCACCGGGCTTCTCACCCTTATTGCCGGTTCGTTTCAGCTGGCCACTATCGGCTCTGCATTCCTGCTCTTTGAGCAGTGGACCGAGGCCGTGACCCTGCCCGCACTGCTGGCCCTGGCCGCGTACGGACTCCTCCATATTTTCGTCTGCACCAGCATCCCCGTCGTCCTGGCGGAATATTATGCCGACCGCATCACCCTCACCGGACTGCCGGTGGCCTGGTTTCTGTACCGTATCCTTTTCCCCTTCTCGCTGATCATTTACCTGGTGGAGAAACTGCTGCACGGTCAGTTCTCCGCCGGAGATGATGAAGGAAACCGTCCCAGTGCTGGCGACGAAATCCTCACCCTGGTGGAACAGACCCGCGACCACGAGCTGGATGCGGATGAACGGTCCTTTATCCGCTCCGCACTGGAGTTCGGAGAAACCATTACCCGGGAAATCATGACCCCGCGGGTGCGGATGAAGGGACTGGAGGACACCCTCACGGTACGGGAGGCGGTCAAGGAGGTCCATGACTCCCCCTACTCCCGTTTCCCCATGTTTCATGAGGATTATGATGAGGTTCTGGGCATGATCCACATTAAAGACCTCATCGAGGCGGTGGCGGACGGACAGATGGATGCCCCGCTCCGCAATCTGATGAAGCCCGCCACTTTTGTGCCGGAATCCATGCCCATCTCCGACCTGATGCGCATGATGAAACAGAAAAAAATCCACACCGCCATTGCGGTGGACGAATACGGCGGAACCGCGGGCGTGGTCACCCTGGAGGATATTCTCGAGGAACTGGTGGGGGAAATCGAGGATGAGCACGACGAGGAATTGAAGGCGTGGACCGAAGTCCGCAGCGGGGTCTATCAGGTGGAGGCCAGTCTTTCAATCGATGAGGCCAATGATGCTTTTGACCTGCATATCCCGGAGGATGAGGATTACGATACCATCGCCGGCTATCTGTTGGCGACCTGGGGCCGGATCCCCCGGGTGGGGGATACGCTTTCGACCGATGACGGGGAAATCCGGGTGAACGCCGCCACTGCGCGTCAGATCCAGACGCTCACCATTACCCCGAAGCCCAGACCTTGAGGGCCAGGGCTCCGGGGTTGAGCCGGGCCGTTGGCCCTCTTCTTTACTTCGGGACCCCGGTTCCCGGCCCTCACGGGCCGGGCTATGGTTGAGCCGGGCCGTTGGCCCTGTCTACCGGCTTATTTCGTCAACCCATCCATTCGGAGGGCCGCAGGTCCGGCTCAACCCCGGAATCCATGCCGCAGAAACGGTCCATAAAGCAATCCCCCGTTCAGGGGACTGATGGGGGGTCTGCATTGGCTATTCGTCATTCTTCATTACACGCCGCAACGCGGGCATGACTTTTTCAAACAGCCCTGCATTTGCCACGCCGACCCAGCTGACGTCGGAGTGGACATCCAAAGGATTCCGCAGGGGAGCGCCCTGCTCATCCACCACCACCACGCCGGCCTCACGGGCAATCAGTTCCGTGCAGAGATCGTAGGGATGCGAGCAGAGCCCGGTGACCTGCCCGGAGGCAGCGCGCTTCCGCTTCACCCAGGGGCGGAGATCCGCCACCACCCGGTCATGACCGCACAAGAGTTCCGCCAGCTGTCCACCTGAACTGATGTACTGATCCTCAAAGCATTGCGCTTTTCCCTCCACCGGGGGTCCAAGCACCTGCTCCATCCAGTCATCATAAAGCGTGCCCAGGGTTTCATGAACTCCCGGGAAAAACCGGGCCACGGTGGCGAACCCGTTCTCAAGCGACTCGGAGGGGGAAGG
>CAZVCO010000357.1:0-2501 GCA_964625795.1 uncultured Verrucomicrobiota bacterium
GAGTCGCGATCGGGGACGAGGTCGAGTTCACCGGCGACCTCCTCGCGGTGGAACTCGGACCGGGCCTCCTGTCGCAGGTCTATGACGGCTTGCAGAATCCGCTGGATGCGCTGGCGGAGCAGCGGATTCTGCGGGTGGAGGTGACCGCGTCGAAATATCTCTATCATATCAACCGCCGCCATTTCCTCTGGGCCAAGGCGGTGCGTCCGGCCCTGGAGGGGGAGGAGGGGTTCTGGGAGGATGTGCGCAAACTGGTGATGCGCTCGGTGAAGCCGCGTCCTGAAGCGGCGATGGCCACCGGTCCACTGGCCCGGGATGAGTCATCGGAAGAGGGAGTCTTGGATCTTCATCTGCTGTTCACCACCGGTCGACAGCGGCTGCAGGCCTATCAGTGTCTGGAGCGGATCCGGAAACGGGTGGAGGACCGCTATGGACTGGAGGTGAATGTCACGTTTATGGATAAACGGAATATGGATGATCCGGAGTTTATGAATCTGTGGAAGCGGATTGCGCGGGAGGGAGTGCTTTTGTTTGGAAAACTTCCGTGAAAAAATCTATATGCGAACGTTGATCGTCCAACATCGAACTTCGAACGTCGAAATGTCACCATCCTTTGGCCTTCGATGTTCAACGTTGGACGTTCGCCTGCCCGAGCTGTCGCCCGGCGACGGCCAGGGATGTTCGACGTTCGATTTCATCAAGCTGCACGTATGACCGATTCCCCCTACCACCTTTCCTCTGACTTCAGCCCGGCGGGAGACCAGCCGCAGGCGATTGAGACGCTGTGCAGCGGCCTGGATGAAGGGAAACGTTTTCAGGTGCTCGAAGGGGTGACGGGCAGCGGCAAAACCTTCACCATGGCCAATCTGATCCGGCACTGGGGCGGTCCCACCCTGATCATCTCCCACAACAAAACTCTGGCCGCCCAGCTGTATGCGGAGATGAAGCAGTTTCTGCCGCAGAATGCGGTCTCCTACTTTGTCAGCTATTTCGATTATTATCAGCCGGAGGCGTACATCCCCACCACCGATACCTTTATCGAAAAGGATTCCAGCATCAACGAGGAGATCGAACGTCTGCGGCTGGCCGCCACCGATGCGCTGCTGAACCGGAAGGATGTGGTCATCATCGCCTCCGTCTCCTGTATTTACGGTCTGGGGTCACCGGAGGATTATCACGATATGCTGGTGAGTCTGCAGGTGGGGGAGACCTGCGACCGGGATGGAATGCTGGAACGGCTGGTGGCCATTCAGTACACCCGCAATGAGGTCGAGAAGTCGCCGGGAACCTTCCGGGTGCGGGGCGACACCATCGAACTCTATCCCAGCTACAACGAGGAGGGGGTGCGGATCAGCTTCTGGGGCGACGAGGTGGAGCGGATTCAGCGCTTTGAGCCGCTGACCGGTGAGGTGCTGGAGAATTTCACCGAAATCCACATCAGTCCGGCCCGTCATTTCGTGACCCCGTACCGCAAAGTGGAGGCGGCGCTGAAAGCGATTGAGCAGGAAATGGAGGAGCAGGTGAAGGCGTTTGAGCAGGAGGGGAAACTGATCGAGGCCCAGCGCATCCGCATGCGCACCGAGTACGATCTGGAAATGCTGAAGGAAATGGGCTTCTGCAACGGGGTGGAGAATTACTCGCGCTACATGACCGGGCGCAAGCCCGGGGACCGTCCCTACACCCTGTTGGATTACTTCCGGGAGAATTTTCTCACCATCGTGGACGAATCGCACGTTACGCTTCCCCAGATCCGCGGGATGTACAACGGGGATCTGGCGCGCAAATCCGTTCTGGTTGAGCACGGCTTCCGGCTTCCCTCCGCGCTGGACAACCGTCCGCTGGCCTTTGACGAATTTATGGAGTGCACCGGGCAGATGGTGTTTGTCTCTGCCACCCCGGCCGCTCTGGAGGTCGAGATGGCCGGGGGAGAGACGGTGCCGCAGGTTATCCGCCCCACCGGGATCGTGGATCCCCAGGTGGAGATCCGCCCGCTGAAAGGTCAGATCGACGACGTAATGAACGAAATCCGTTCCCATGCGGAACGGGAGGAGCGGGTGCTGGTGACCACGCTGACCAAGAAAACCGCCGAGGATTTATCCGCCTATCTTGATGCCCTGGATCTGCGCACCAAATATCTGCACAGCGATATCGATGCGATTGAACGGGTGGAGATCATCCGGGCCCTGCGCCGCAGGGAGTTCGACTGTCTGATCGGCATCAATCTGCTGCGGGAGGGACTGGATATCCCCGAGGTGTCGCTGGTGGCGATTCTGGATGCGGACAAAGAGGGGTTTTTGCGGTCGCACACCTCGCTGATTCAGACCGCGGGACGCGCCGCCCGGCATCTGAATGGAAAAGTGATCCTGTATGCCGACAAGGTGACGGATGCCATGCAGGGACTGCTGGACATCACGCAGGAACGCCGGAAGGCACAGCTGACCTACAACGAGGAGCACAACATTACGCCACGTCAGATTGTGAAGGAGATCCAGGACAGCCTG
>CAZVCO010000358.1:0-2488 GCA_964625795.1 uncultured Verrucomicrobiota bacterium
TTGACCGGGGTTGGCCATGATCGAGCGGGCTTCCCAATTCTGGTCGGTATGCAATTTGGCCAATTTTTTAAATAACTCATCGAGAAAAGGAGCGATTTCAACGGGTTGGGCCGCGATGGACGCATCGCGGATGTCCCCGCTAAATGAGGATCGGTTCGCATCCTTGACCGGTTTGGACAGGTGAATCCCTTCCGAATTCTCGCGGATGTAGGAGACGACGACCGGAGTTCCGTCGGCCTTGGTGCCGGACCAGACATGGGGGATTGCGGAATTTGTCATCATCACCGGCTGATTGTATCGTCCGTTCCTGTAGAGGATTTTTGCCGGCAGAGCGTTTTCGGGCAGGGGAGGGATTCGTTTGCTAAAGACGCTGAAGCCGGCCGAGTTATCGGGTGCATTTTCAAAAAGAACCGGGCGTGAACTCCCTTCTTTTTCCTCTGCTGACGACGCGGAAACCGATTCTCCACCGATCTCCTGCATTAACTCTCTTGCCGATTGAGCCCAAAGCGATGTAACGGCCAAGCCGGTGATGGCCAATAAAAGATGACGTTTATGCAGATATATCATATCCCCTCGGTGTTATAGGTGTCAAGTAGGACAAAGATACGTAAAGACATTCCTTTTTGACAATATAAAAACGGGAAGAATTTATACGGGCTTCTTTTTTGACTTATCCGTCTCCAAGCCATGTGATGTATATTAATCGCCTCGTTGGGAGGAACATGGCAAACCCGCCAGGTGTCGGAGTATTATGTGGGTAAAATTCTATTTGGCTCATCTCACTTCCTTTGAGGTGATGCCTCAGATTCGGTGGAATATTTATTTTCTCTGCTGAAAGTCGATAATTTTGTTTCTTCTTCATCACTTCCCAAAGGTCGCTCTTATCCTCGACGATGATCTCAAGTGGCCCCATGAATCAGGTATACCCTATGTATATTCCTACGAGAGCCAAGAATATGTACAAGGGACCCCGAATCATGAACGTATAGAATTGTTGTAGTTGGTTCATGTAACGTCAAGGACCAGGCACCAGAACTCAGTTTAGAGCCTGAAATTCCAGATCGGCATCGCAGATTCACATGCATCATTGGACAGAATTCTGCGGGCCGAAGGTCCGCGCCAATACCAGCCCGGTCCGCTTTCGGGCTGAAGGCCCGAAGCGGGCCGGGACCCCGTCGCCTCCCTAGGTCCGGAGGCCGTAGGTCTGCGCAAATCACCCGGTGCTATGGCCTCGGTAATCTGTGTGGACCTGCGGCCCGCAACTCTGGCTTTCAACGGTATCCCGGTCCGGTCATGGATTCCGCTCGCGCGGTCCCCCTGACCGGACCGGGATGATATTTGGGAGGACCTTCGGCCCGGAAGGTTAATTTTCGATTCGCATTAGCCATCAGTGTGTATTAGTGTCCATCAGTGGTTGAACAAATCAACACGCCCTTCACGAAGCTTCACAACGCCGGCGTTCACGCCGAGGGACTTCAAAGCACAGGTTCACGGTTCGTCAAACCAAAACACCCGGCACCTACTTATCCTTCAAGGCCTGCCAAAACAGAATCCACGGATCCAACAGATAGGTCCCGCCCTGCTCGGTAATGATCAGGTTGAAATGCGTGTGTTCATGTGCACCAATGGCGGTACCGGCGGTGGTCGCGTATTCCGTCCCTTTGGGCAGCGCAATATTCTCATCCACCAGAGGATCAATCAGATGAGAAGAGGAGATTCTCCAGATGGATCCGTCTTCCCAGGTGCGGAATCCGCACCAGCGGTTGTTATTAAACCCGGCCGCCACGGTGTTGTAGTAATACTGAATATCCAGCGGAATCGGTGTCCGGAGAATACTCCCCCGGGGCATGTTGATGTCCAGACCGCAGTGCGCAAATGCTCCTCCGTAGGGTCCCATCCAGCAGTCTTCGCCATTGTAGCAGTCCTCGATGCGCACACCGCCATGCGGAAGATCACACCACATTCCGACCGGTTCCGGACAGATGGATGCCTCCGCGTCCTGAATGGCAAACCGCGCATGCTGACGGGGCATACAGACATGTCCTCCCAGAAAATCCTTCTCGACCAAAAAGCCACCGGCAGCGGTATGATGATCGTACGAGGTGTCAAAAATACACTTCATCAGTGGTTAGAATTCTTCTTCTTTCGTCCGATGTAGTCTATTTGTTTTTGGCTGGATAACAGGATTTTCTGGATGGTTTCTTTTCCTGTTCATCCTGTGATCCCGTCCAAATTCTTTTTCTTCTTTCTCATCTAACGGATTCCCTGATCGGGCCGAGGTTCGGACGAGTGAATCGTTAGGCCACGGCCAGTTTTTGGTCTTTCAAATCTTTATGAGCCTTCTCGGCCTGCCAGATGTCATAGTGCATTTTCATATTTTCACCTCAATGATAGTCTTCATAATCAACGATCCCAGCATTTTCACCTTGAATATTTTTGTTGAACTAAGCCACTGCTTCGGCATGAATCTTTAAGTCTAGGGCTTTCA
>CAZVCO010000359.1:0-1156 GCA_964625795.1 uncultured Verrucomicrobiota bacterium
GTTTGACCATGCCCCGGCAAATCCGGACACATCAGATTCTGTCCCAGAGCGTTTGCCAAATTCTGTCCTTCCTCCCCACTCCCCATCCATCCATGAATCCACAACCCCGTTGAACCCTCATAGTCATTTACGTGATGAACAAACATAATCCCAAAAGGCTTAAACCGGCAGATCCAGTTTTTCCTCCAGCATGCGGTGCAGGTTAAAATTTTCTTCGCGATCGGTTTCGACTTCGATCACACAGGACGTCCGCGTATCCAAGGCCTCCTCATACGTGGCATCAAATTCTTCCATGTTGTTCACGTAGGCATAGGGCAACTCAAACTGTTCCGCTGCATGTTCAAAGCTCCATGGATGGGGGGTTCCGAAAAACTTTTCAAAGTCTTCATCTCCCGATTGCGGTAGGAAGTGAAAAATACCGCCACCATGATTGTTGATCACCACGACAATTACAGGAACCCGCGACAAGGAGGCCATGGCCAGACTGTTCAGGTCATGTAAAGCGGATAAATCACCCAGCAGCACCGTCACACACTGATTCAACCCCCTGGCAAATCCCACCGCAGTAGCGATTGTTCCGTCGATTCCGCTCGCGCCCCGGTTACTGGCGACATGAATCCGGTTGGGATTCCGGGCCGCAAATTGATTTGCATCCCGAACCGGCATGGACGCCCCCAACACCAAGCCCTGTAAATTCCGAATCCGGCGGGTCAGGTTCCGCGCCACCGCCGGTTCCGAGAGTATATCCGATTCATCTAAAAGTTCTTCATACGCCCGTTCGGCCTGCAGATCGGCTTGCAACCAGGCCAACTTCCAGTCCGAACCCTGATCATTTGCGGCCTCCTGCTCTAGTTGTAAACAGAAGCGGTCAATATCGGCCACAAAGCGATGGGTGACCCGGTGGAGAGGATCAAAGCGTCCGCTAAGGGAAGCGACCTGAACCCAGGCCCGCAAGGCGGTAACATCCAGAGCTTGTAAAAGCTTCTTGGATAAAAACCGTGTTCCAAATTGAATGAGGATTGTTGGCTCCAGTGACTCAGGAAAACCGGCTGAGGAAACCAACGCATCTACATGCCGGACCACTCCCTGTCGGCGCGGACCAAAGTGTAGACCGGACGTGATATCGCTGACAATGGGCCACCCCCGACTTTCCGCC
>CAZVCO010000359.1:1166-2431 GCA_964625795.1 uncultured Verrucomicrobiota bacterium
GAGCTGATGGTGAAGGCGGTCGCGCGCGGCGGCGATGTCCTGCTCTGCGGCACCTGTCTGGATGCGCGCGGCATCACTGATGCCGAGCTGATCGAGGGCACGCGCCGCAGCACCATGGACGCACTGGCCGAGGCGACCTTGGCGGCGGATCGGGTCTTGGTGTTTTGACCCGGATCTATCTCGACTACAACGCCAGCACACCGATCGCCCCGGCCGTTGCCCGGGCGATGCAGGCCGCGCTACAAGACGCCTTCGGCAATCCGTCCAGACGTTGGAATATTTTGTGTCAGGGTCGCAGCATCCCCTTCAATCGCGAAACCGGAAATGCTCACCTCATCCGCCTGTTGAACCTGGGGATAATCGGACGTGTAAGGTTTATGTCCATGTACCCACTCGTGAATTGGAATGAGATAGGCTTCGGCATCGGTCCGATCCGGTGAGGCATCAAGGGGGTCACGAAATGGGCAGTTAAGATGTACAGGACCCGTGGCCGCAGCTTGAAAAGCGCGGTCGACCGAGGTTAAAACGACTTGAGGGCTCACCGAAACATCCGGTGCGGATAAATCCATCGACATCTGAACATAGGGATCAAACGCCTTCGTCTGTGGAATCGATTGATTGGCCCCGCACTCCCGCAATTCAAAGGGACGGTCCGCCGTCAACAAAATCATCGGCAAACCATCACAGGAGGCCTCGACCACAGCCGGAGTTAAATTAGACACTGCCGTACCGGAGGTGCAAATCACCACGCCCGGGCGTCCGGTCGCTCTGGAAAATCCAATCGCGGCATACCCCAGCCCCCGTTCATCAAAATGCTGTACGGTGCGGGCCTCCGGATGGCGGGCCACCGCCAAAGTTAGAGGGGTGCAGCGGGCCCCCGGGGAAAGGAAAAATGTGTCCGCACCTTTTCGGAGACACTCTTCCACGATCAACGAGGCCCAGATTAAATTAATATTTTCAGTTTGAATCATGAAGACGTGGATGAAGAGGATTTGCGGGAGCCTTTCCAAAAATGAGTATGGGCAAATGACCGGCCCTCATCTGTTTTCAGGAAAGACTCAAAGGCTTCCGCACGTTTTTTCCGGGTAAAGGCTGCATAAAAACTTATCCGCCACGGCGCATTCGCTTCCGTACGACTTACTTTACCCGTATTGTGCATTGCCAAGCGTTTTTTGACATCCCGGGTGGTTCCGATGTAGGTTTTGTCGGAGTTATTCAAACTTTGAATACGGTAGACATAATACATGTGAGGTCCCTCGAGTTCT
>CAZVCO010000360.1:0-1507 GCA_964625795.1 uncultured Verrucomicrobiota bacterium
CCAGCAACAAGCCGAAGCCCTGATTCCCCGCCTCCAGGCCCCCCCCTGACCCATCTCTACTGCAGTCCCATGAAACGCGCTCTGGAAACCATCGCTCCTTTTGTCGCGCATACGCGGAAACCCGTCTACATTTTGCCCGACCTCACCGAAGCCTGTTGGGGATCGTGTTCCCGGTCCGAACCCGAAACCCCTCCGGAATACATCCAGACCGACATCCTGAAGGATTTCGAGGGACTTCCGTTTCATTTTGCCGACAACAAACCCCTTCGTCCTGTGGAACCCGAAAGTTTTGCCACCGGGCTCACCCACCTCCATCTGGATACCCCCCACCCCAAACTCTTCTACTTTAACCGGCTGTCCTAAAGGATATCGACGCCTTCGGCATGACGCGTCACCAGCTCAAAATCCGTAGCCGTCCGCATCTTTACGCCACCACGCCGCCAATGACGCAGCTGGATCCCCCTGATGGGCTGATCGGCAGACCAACCGGCAATCACACTGACGGTGTACCCCGCGTTAAACGGAGAGTCCGTGATGGAAACGTCTTCCAGGATCACATCATGAATACGTCCCCGTTCCTCTGAGGTATTCCAGCGCGAAAACAGATTTCGAAAATCGATCAGTTTATCGTAATGGTGCTCCACCCGGATATTTCTCCAGGTGACATGGTGAACCTCAGCTTCATCTCCGTTGTGAATCCCAAATACGGATCCCATGTTATGAACCGCAATCACGTCGATGTCTTCAAATAAAACATCACAGATCTCAGAGCACCGGGTCTCATATCCGATCTCCATTGCAGATCCCCCATGGCTGTTATAAAATGCACAGCCCTTGACCGTGATGTTCTTCACATCCAAACAGAAATTTTCGTTGTCCTCTTCATAAACTTCTCCCTTCCGCCTCTCCATCACAAATGGGGACATCACCATTCGGTCCATGGCTTTGATGGCAATATTGTCATCCCCATTACGCAGAAAACAGCCTTGGATTTCCACACTCTTCGATCCCACAATATCAATCCCGTCGGTTCCGCCCCGATTAGAAAGTTGTTTAATACCTGACACCATAATTCCGTCACATCCCCCCAGACGGCACATCCAGGTCGACGGACGGATCATCAACACGTCTTCAATCCTTGCATTAGTACAAAAGTTCAACTCTACGGCCACCCCGCCATGGTTTTCCCGCGAACGATCCTCGCCATCAACTATCCCGGGACCATAAATCCGGATATTTTCCGCCCGTTTCGCCCGAACTCGGCCCACAAGCACCGCCCCTCCCTCCAGATACAGCGATTCGCCGCTCTTCAACTCAAACACCCCCGCATCAACCCGTTCCCCCGCTTTGATTACCGTGCACCCCTCCGCATCTTTCCCCCTGGGGACTTGCGAGGGTTTGCTCAAGTACAGAAATAGATCTGTATGATTGTCTGACTGCAGCAGCACATTCATCGGCGCAGGAACCGTAAACCGGAGTATTTTTCCTTCGACCGTGCAGAGGATCT
>CAZVCO010000360.1:1523-2407 GCA_964625795.1 uncultured Verrucomicrobiota bacterium
AAATCCGGGGAGAAACCCAAGCGTCTTTCGCTTTAATTTCAACCTCCACCTGTTCATCCGCCTCCGCAGAAACGAACTCCGCGCATTCGGTGGAAAGCACATCCGCCTTCTTGTTGTTGAGTTTTACCGAAAACAATCCTGCCCGGGGAAGTTTTTTGTGAAATCTGTGCTGTCTTAGCATACCATTTCCTGACCAAAAGTTTAACAAATTTACCTGCAAAGGTTTCCTAGGATTCACTCATGAAGCTGTGAGAACAATCCGAAAACTCCTCCACAAATTTCAATCTGTTGAAATTACCCCCTCTAAACGACACGGATAGCATCGATTTACAGCATCATATCCTCTCAAATTTTCAACAGTTTGAATTTTCTCCCCTTCTTTTCTCATTGGTCTTCATTCCCAAATAAAGGCAAAGTTTAAGCATGCCTTCATACATGCATTTATTTTGCGATGCTCCCGACTCCATTCGTCTCATGGAGTCAACATCTCTTTCCCTACAACCCGGTGAAATCCGTATCGCGGTCTCTTTGTCCCCGGAGATCTGGTCTTTTCCACCGGCACCCAGCGTAGCGAACGTCCCCGGCTATGGGGTGGGCACTGCTCTGAAGCCATCGTCAACGCCGCCAAGGCGTATCGCCTGCCTCCCCACACCTCTCTTCCCCTCGCCGCCCTCGCCAAACTCGCCGCCATCGCCCGCCACGGCATCCGCATGGCCGCCCCCCTGCCCACCGAACGCATCGCCATAGTCGGCCTCGGCCCTATCGGCTTCTTCTCCGCCGCCATTCTTCGTCTGCTCGGACACGACCCCGTCGCCTTCGACCTCGTCCACCGCCGCGGTCTTGACCGTCGGCAGCCCCTCGGCGTCGATCTTGACCAGGGCGAT
>CAZVCO010000361.1:0-2397 GCA_964625795.1 uncultured Verrucomicrobiota bacterium
TTGCGGTGAATCACGGGATTCATACCTATGTGGCCAAGGCGGCGGAGATTATCACCGCGGTTCTGATGAATTACGTCTGTCGTAAATTTTTGGTTTTCAAAGGATAACTGTGACACGCACTCTCCAACGATCCGGAAGCCTGCTCGTTCTGACGGTCGTACTGGTTCTGACCGGCTGCCGGACGGGCAGGGGGCCTAAACCTCTCCCGCCCGACCAACGTCCTCCGGAGTTTCCCGCATTTCCGGGAGAGCCCCTGCGGCTGCCTCAACGCCGCCGCCCTCTGGAGGACTTTGAGCGGATTTCGACCCTGCAGGTCTCCTCCACTTCCGGCCGGGCGTTTCTGTCCAAAAATTCCAACCAGGCGGTCTGGGGGGCAGCCGCGGCAGAGATTCGTTATATCCCGGAAAAAAAACGGAATCATTCCGTGGCGGTCACGCCGGAGACGGTCTGGCGCATGCCCTCTCTTTTTGATACGGTGTCGCTCTGGATCCGGGATACTGGTGAGGGGAAAGCCGAGGGAGATCACCGGATCGTCCTTCATCTGCGGGATCAGGACGGCCGCCTTCACCATCTGCCCTTTCCCTACACGCCATCCTCAGAGTGGCAGATGCTGCATCTCCGTATCCCTGACGCCTTGCCGCTTCCGGTTCATATCGAACGGATTCTGTGGGAACTTCCGGATGAGACCACCTCGCCGCGCAGGATTCTGCTTGAGAATCTCACCCTTTATCAGGAGGTGCTTTCCCGTATCCCCAACCGGGTCAGTTATATCCGACCTTTTGGATACGCGCCGGCCTTCGCGCCGCTGCGTGAAAACAGTGTGACGCTGAACTTTCCGTCGACCCCTTTTGCCTTCCGGCCCGAAAGTTTCGAAGACCGGTTCATCGTGGATCTGCAGGCTCTGAAACGTGATGAATATCAGTTCACCTGCACCACACCGACTTCCTCGGTTTCCTATAGAATCCGGGCGGGCAGGGGCGGCCCTCAACTGGATCTGCTCCATCCCAATGGCAAATGGCTGGAGGCGTGGAGTGGGCCCCGCGTTATGGGAATCGATCAGGATCCGGAAATCCGGTTCAGCCGGATCCAGGACAAGAAACTGATTCTTCAGTACACGGACGGCGTGACCTTTACGCTGATGATGGAGAATAAAACGCTGGTGATTTCGGTGGAATCCATGCGGGAGGATCTGGCGGGTCTCGATCTGGGTCAGTTGGAGCTTGGGGACAGGATCGATGTGCCTTTTCTGCAGGCCGGAACCGGTCAGCCACTGCCGGTGACCTTTGCGGAGGCGGGAACGGCCGCATTTTTTCTGGGGGCATTTCCGGATTGGTGGTTTTCCATGGCCAGCCGTTTCGAACCGGGCAGGGGCGACCGCGATATTGGTCAACTGCGTTATGCTCCCCGCTGGAGAGGCTCACGGAACCTTTTCCGCGAGCGGGTCTACTTTACCGCCTCCGCCCGGCTGAGAGAGGTGTTTCCCACCGTTTCCACTCCACCCGCCATGTACAAACAGGAGGCCGCCGGACTTCTGTGGCCTCCGGAGAGCCTGGTGGAACATCCGCTCTTCCAGCTGCGGCCGGTGGAGGAGATCTGGCAGGACAATGCCCTTGCACGACAGCCCGATGGTGAATGGCAGCTCTACCCCGGACAGACCGGGGCGGTGGTGAAAACCGCTCTGGCCGATGAGATGGTGATTCCCCGTCTGCTTGAGCTCCAGACCCCTGACTCCCGTCCGATCCTGCTGCTGCCGGAGGTCACTTCCCATGGTCCCTGGCGGTTTACCGATTATGACAACCGGGTGACCGGGGCGGGAACCTTTGCCCAGACCTACGCGGAAATCGGGGCTCTGCTGCAGCAGGCCGAGGCGGAGTGGGGCGGTCCGATGTTCGGTGCAGGCGGCGCGGAATTGTTATGGGCGGGTCTGGTCTCCGGTTTTGTACCCGAATGGACCACTCCCGGTTTCTGGCAGGATCCCTGGATCCCCCATCTGGCCTGGTGGGCGCTGTCTCCGGCCTCCACCCTGCTGGGAATGGGGGAAATCGGAAATTTCCGGGCCGGGGGTGAAACGGATGCTGATCTCCCACGCTGGGTGGACCGTTCTCTGGCGGTTCAGCTGGCTTTCGGGGCGCCCGGCCGTCTGCCGTCCTCAGGTTTGTCAGAGGAGAAACGGCTCCATGCGACCCGATTATTGCTGGCACTGCAGGCTTCAGTTACGGGAAAATCCACCGAACGGATTGCCTACTGGAACGGAGAGGGTTTTGTGGACCTCGCGGAGGCCCTTGCCAGTGGCACAGCGGACAGGAACCAACTCTACATCCGTCTGGAGGATCAGACCGAAATCTGGATCAACGGCTCCCGGAGCAGGTCCTGGCTTCGGCGCCTCAGAGGCCTGGG
>CAZVCO010000362.1:0-2371 GCA_964625795.1 uncultured Verrucomicrobiota bacterium
GATCCGGTCATAGAAGAACTCTGGATCTGCGCCACGGCGCTGCGGCCGCAGATCAGCCCCGGAACATGGTGCGTTCGGGATTCATGGCATTATCGCCAGGGTTCCAGCGCAATGCGTTTCACGGAGATGGTTCCGGTTCCGGCCTGAAGCGGAGAGAGACTCAGGGTCTGACGGCCTGCCGCAGCGAAGGACAACACCCCACAGAAAACAGAACGGTACCGCATGCGGCGGACCTCCGGATTCTGACCGGTGGACAGCGCGCAGAAGATCACCTGTTCGTTCCCCACCCGAACCTGCCATTCACTGCCTTCATTTTCCTCATCACAGGCGTACTCCACCCACACAGCGTGCGGAACCGCCTCTAGTACATCCAGTTGCCAGACCGCTTCCGGACATGTGCCATCTGCCGTGGATTCTTCTTCCCAGCCCTGGAGATGCTCCGCTTTTTTCCAGGCCCCGAACTCCTCCATCCAACGGGCGGTCTTCACCTCCACCCCCTTCCCTTCGGAATATTCCGCCAATAAAGTACCCGGTGTCAGCCCATCCACACACAGATCCTGATAGGCAGCTGCTGGAGTTTCTTCACATTCCAACTGGATCACCGTGGCGCCTGCTTCCGCTTTGACCGTTGCGAGGTCGAGAGTGACCACGCCCCCTTCCTGGATGAACGGCACGACCTGACCAGAGGAGAGCTGCGTCGCATGACGCACACAGATTTCCAGGGCGCCGAGGCGAAGAAGCTTCTGTGGCGGAACGTAAAAAAGATGCACATACAGCCGGTTGCCCTTTACCGTGCACTCCCCCCAGTGGAAGGGAGGAAACGGTGAAGCCGTAACTCCTCTCAGAGCTTCTTCATGCACCTGAATCCATTCACCTGCTTTCTCCAGGGCCTCCACGGCCGGAGCCGGGACAAGACCCTGCCCGTCCGGGCCGATGTTCAGCATGTAACTGCAGCCACGGGACATGGTGCGGATCACATTCTGGACGATCTGTGTGGGCGACTTCCAGTTGCTGTCCATCGCGGAGTAGGACCAGGAGTCATTGGTGGTGTCCACACATTCAAACAGCCCTTTTCCAGGCGTTTTCGTCGGAAGCTCCATGTCCCCCAGCGTGGAATAATCCCCCAGACCATTCCCGACCCGGCTGTTCACCAGACAGTCCGGTTGATGTTCGTGCACCAGATCCACCAGCCGTTGAGAATAGGAGGCGCCCATTTTTCCCGGGGTATCAAACCACACCACCGAGATGTCTCCATAGTTGGTGAGCAGCTCCGTAACCTGAGGCACGACTTTCCCCTCAAAATACCGTCCAAAATCAGGTTCAAACCCTTCCGGCATCTCACAACGGGAATTCCCGCCATCCGGCTCCGTCCAATCGAAGTTCTGCGAATAGTAAAACCCCAGGCGGATCCCCTCCTCTCTGCAGGCCTGCGCCAACTCCGCCATGGGGTCCCGGCCAAAGGGACTGGCCCTGGTGATGGTGAAGTCACTCACCCTGGAATCATACATGGCAAAGCCCTCGTGATGCTTTGCCGTAAAGACGATGCACCGCATCCCGGCCTTCTTTGCCAACTGAACAATGGCCTTCGCGTCAAATCGGGTGGGATTGAACTCTTTTGCGAGTGCCTTGTACTCCTCCACGGGAATGCCCGCCATCCGGGAGTCCATAATCCACTCCCCGATCCCGTAAACATTCCGCCCCTTCCACTGTCCGCCCAGATACGAATACAATCCCCAGTGAATAAACATGGAATAGCGGTCATGGCGGAACCACTGGCCGCGCTGAGGATCGTTCAGCCCCTCTGCCTGATCCCCCCAAAGGGCGTCCATTTCGGAGTCGGATGTCATGCGTTTCTCCGTTTTCCGGGAGTAAAATCGGGACAGACGTCGGTGGCCGCAACCTCTTTGTCATGCAGGGCACAGCGCTGAGTAAAAGGATGAATGACGTAATGGGTGCACTTTCGACAGGAACGGGCGGTTTCCGCCTCCACATCAAACAGATCCACATCCTCGCTGGCCGGGTCGTCCCCAAACAGCGCCGCCAGAGGATCGGTTTTGCTTTCAGTTTCCGCCTTCCCGGACGACCCGGCCGTACCGCACACGCTGCAGGTCCAGGCCTCCCCTTTTTTCACAAAACCGTCATACACCGCTTCCAGCGTATGCAGGGTTTCGTTGTCACAGGCAGGGCAGATTCGGAACATAAAGGATTCCTATCTGAATAGGTCTCCGGGGTCAAGAAAGGCACACCAGAGGGAATCCGTTTCCGCTTTACGATTGCATGACCGGCTTGAATGCATATGACATCCCGAACCCGAGGAACACGATACTTATGACTGAACGCCCCCCTGCCCTGATCGCCCTGGAAGATGGAA
>CAZVCO010000363.1:0-796 GCA_964625795.1 uncultured Verrucomicrobiota bacterium
GGGCCGGACCCCATATTCAGTTTCTGGCGGAAATCAGCCGTCTGATGAACCGCAAGGACATCCGAAATCAGTTGTTGGCTGCGGAGAGCGTGGATGCTTTGTATGCGATCCTGACAGAGAGTTGAGGAATTTCCCTCCTTTTTTGCAGGTTAATCGGTCCTGACCCATTCTTTTTGTGCTTGTCCTTGATTCCGTGTTCGGGTCTGGAGTAGAAGCAGGTATGACCCTTGTTTTCCCTCCTCAGTTCGCGTTGTTGCAAAGCTTCACTTCCTCCAGTTTTGTGGGGCAGGCGGTAGTCGTTGTCTTGATGCTGTTTTCGATCATGGCCTGGACCGCGATGCTGTTCAAATCACGTGAATTTGCACGTATCCGCTCACAAAATCAGCGTTTCGTAACCGCATTCCGCAAGGAACGTCATCCGTTTGTCCTTTTCCTGAAGCAACAACGGTTTGCGGACAGTCCGACCTATCGTCTCTATTTACGCAGTTGTCATTCTGCGGCCCGGACGCTGGGGATGAGTGAAACGGATATCAGTGATTTGCTGGCCGGGACGCATTCGTCTCATATGTTGACGTCTTCGCAATTACAGGTCATCCGCGAAGCGGCGGAGCGCGAATTGGCGGATCAGATTTTGTTGATGGAAAAGGATATGACCATTTTGGCGACCACGACGACCGTGGCACCGTTTATGGGTCTGCTGGGAACCGTGTGGGGGGTAATGGAGGCGTTTAACGGGATGGCCGCGTCGGCGTCGCCAACCTCCAGCGCGGTGATTTCAGGGATTTCGGCGGCGTTA
>CAZVCO010000363.1:806-1859 GCA_964625795.1 uncultured Verrucomicrobiota bacterium
GTTATTGACCACGGTGATTGGACTGCTGGTCGCGATCCCGACAGTGATCGGGTACAACGTTCTCAGTGTCCGTTTACGGAATGAAACCGTGGGTATGGATAATTTTGTGCAGGAATTGGTGGGTGAATTTCATTATGCCTACGTGAAGGAGGGCTGAGATGGGGCGAAAAACGGATTTGCTTCAGAATCAGATCATCAGTGAGATCAACCTTACGCCTCTGATGGATTTGACCTTTATTCTGTTGATCACGTTTATCATTACCTTTCCGCTGCTGGAGAGCGGATTGCCGGTTTCGTTGCCCAAAGCTTCGGGAAATCCGATTGAAAATCCGGATACGATTTCCATCACCGTGGATGCAGGCGGGCGTTGGTATGTGGATAACGTGGCGATGGAGGAAGACGTATTTGCTGCCGAAATGAAATATCTGCAAACCTCCCGCGCGGACGCCTTGTATTTGTTGCGCGGGGATGAAGGATTGCCTTACGGGGATTTGATTAAGGTGATGCAGGTGATGAAAGCGGCGGGAATCCAAAAAATCAGTTTGGTCACGCAAACCGGAGGAGCCTTGCCCGGATCATGAACCGCAGAGTCCTTTTTTTAAAGGTGGTGCTGGTACATGTTGTGTTTGTGCTGGCATTGGCAGTGTTTCCGTTGATGAGCAGTTGTCAGTGGTTTAAGCCCGTGGAAGAGCAGACCATGTCGGTGGATTTAAGTGCGTTACCTCCTTTGCCGGAACCGCCGGTTGAACCGGATGAGCCCGAGGTGGATCCCGAAGAGGATGCCGTGATACCGGATGCCACGCCCGTGCCCACCGCTATGCCTACGGCGACCCCTACTCTGGCTCCCGAAGCCGAGCCTACTGCGGCTCCTGCACCGACTGCGACGGCACGACCTACAGCGACCCCGAAACCGCAGCCGACGCCCACTCCGAAAAGCCGCTTGTTGACTCCCGAAGAAATCCGTAGACGGATTGAGCAAAATCAAAATCCCCAGCCCGTTGCCACCCGTCGTCCATTGACGGCTGAAGAAGTAGCGGCCCAGATGGGGAGTGG
>CAZVCO010000363.1:1869-2338 GCA_964625795.1 uncultured Verrucomicrobiota bacterium
ATTGCCCTCAGGAAACTCGGGTGGAGGCAGCTTGCCCGGAACTGGGCAGGGGAACCGGGTTTCGATTGGCACGGTGAAGGAGGAATTGGATTTACGGTTGTATCAGGCCTGGACCCAACCGCCGACGGTGAGTTCCGCTTTGGGACTTACGGTGGATGTTTCGGTTCGGGTGGAGCCGGATGGACAAATTTCTGCGGCCAGAATCCTGAAAGCCTCTGGACATCCCGAGATGGATGCTTCAGTAAGGAAGGCGTTGGAACTCGTGCGGAGGGTTCGAGCCTTCCCTTCTGAATATTCCGGCAGTGGCGAAACCTTTGACTATACCTTCAGAATCAAATAATCTTCTCATTATGAAATCTATTCTATCCTTCGTTTATCTTATTTTGCTTTTGGGCGGGCCGGTGATGGCTCAGCCCACGGTGATTGAAAAATCCGGTGGAGCCGGAAGTGCATCTTTAGACTTTTCCGG
>CAZVCO010000364.1:0-2321 GCA_964625795.1 uncultured Verrucomicrobiota bacterium
GCCCCTCAAAGCCCTGCTTCACATCATGGCCTACGGAACCTACGAAGATAAAACTTTGGACGATCCGGAAATCCGCGACATGTTCTCCCTCGAGAACATTCTCGAAAGCGATTGGTATCAAGCCCGCCTTCAGGCCAAATACGACCTGGAAGTTGCCTCTCTCGACAAACAAGCGGCCTACCTCAGCCGTTACATCGAGAAGCAACATCCGGCAGACGTAGAACGCCTCGGCCTCCGTTCCCAACTCAGCGCTATCCAATCCAAAGCTGATGCGCTGAAAGCGAATCCGGCTCCCTACCTTGAAAAACTCAAAGGAACCCTCGGAGCAGACCCCTCCTTGGTCGGCTAATTCCAACCCTTCACATCCAAAAGCCCGTTTGCTTCTGCAAACGGGCTTTTTTAATGAAAGCAGCTTTCACAAAGCAAAAGTGCTTCATCAATTCCGGGATCCGCCCAAACCCTCAGTTTCGCACACTCCCTCCTTGACCAAACCGAAATCTATACCTAAAAGGACCATCAACATTGCCTGATGGTGTAACGGTAGCACTAGGGACTCTGACTCCCTCTGTCTAGGTTCGAATCCTAGTCGGGCAACCACTTTCGCTCTGACCTGCGGAAGTCAGAATTTTGCTCGGGAATTTTTACTGATTCTCCAGCCGTTGGCATGGTTGATCAGAGCAGTTCCAGACGCTGTAACCGTTCGGATATCCCGTCATAATAATGGCTTTTTTGGTCGACAGGCAGATGACTCTCTTCAATCCAATGTTGCCAGTCTGCACTCGAGAGCCTCTTCATGAATCGTTCGATTCGACCCATCTGAACTTCACAGAGCTCCAGGCCAAACTCCTCGACCAACAGCTGGTGATCCCAACCTGATTTCTTGTCATGAAGTTCCAGCGCACTTTCCTGCTCTCCTTCAATGATTATTGCCGTATTCAAAAAATCATAGGCCGGTGCCAGTTCGATCAGGGAACCATTCTCCATCAACGACCAATTTTTTAAATGCAGGTCACCATTCCCCACGACCCAATTGAACACCACCCGTTCGAAGAACCGGGCGAGCTGCAGGACCGGGTTGGTGGTGAGATCACGAATCACCCGTACCAGCGTTTCCAGATTCCCATGGTATTTCCAGGAAGCCGGGACCTCCAGAAGCTGGCAGAAATCCTCCACCCTTAAACGCGTCTGGTTTCCCGCACCCTGTCGGTCAAACCTTTCAATCCAGAAAACCGGGTGGCGGTCGGACGTCCAGACCAGACCACAATGCGGCACATCCAGGCCCAGCTGTCCGGCCATGTACATGGTGAGAGCTTCATTCTCCGCCGCATGCGGATACGCTTGGGGACTCGGCTTGAGAATATAGCTCCCGCGTTTT
Organism: uncultured Verrucomicrobiota bacterium; assembly: GCA_964625795.1. Classification (GTDB taxonomy): domain Bacteria; phylum Verrucomicrobiota; class Kiritimatiellia; order SS1-B-03-39; family UBA6053; genus UBA6053. The sequence goes on from CAZVCO010000364.1 coordinate 1,376, forward strand.
TCCACCAGTTGAAAGCCGTCCTGTTTTCGTGAGAAGACGGCGGAGACCTTCGGCTGTACCCCGGACAGCGACATTTTGGGCGCCACCCGGGAGTGGAAGGTGACCAGATCACTCACCGGGCATGGCAAGGCATGGGCTCCCGGCTTAATTTTCGTACGGGACATCCGTTTCTGAGCCACCTGAATCTCCAGGACGTCTTTGTCCGGGGATTCCCCTTCCGGCACAATGGACAGGAAGCCGGTCAGGTCTCGGCCCACCGCCTCCAGTTGCCCCCATTTATCTGATCGATCCAGCTTTCGGGTGGTCAGAAGCTGCTCCAGCAATACGCCTTCCGGCAACAGCCCATCCAACACAGCCGGAAAGTGGTCCCAGGATTTCTTTTTTTTGGCCAGAGGCAGATTGAGAAAAACCGGGGGACCCGTGTAGCCGGACCAATAGGTGAACTGTGTCGCTTCACCGGAACGTTCGAAATGCCCTGCGAGTTCTCCACCCACGTACACCCAAAGCTTACCGGCCAAGGGAGACCTCCCCGCCTAATGGACTTCGACAGCGCACATCAAAACCCAGCGATGTGAGTACCGACAGAAAACTTTTCAACGTCACACCCGGATCCCCGTTTTCAACTTTGTAGATCACCGTGATTCCCACCCCGGCTAACTCCGCCAGGTCCTTCTGAGTAAGCCGCTGCTCCTTGCGTGCTTTTACGATAAAGATGCTTAATTCACTGATATTCATTGCATTTGCATTGATATACAACAAAACCCCGCATGAAAAGTTAAAACCACCAATAGTTAAGTAACTATCAATGCATTTGCATTGATATCGTCGTAAATGGGCTGGGAACAAACACAATGACTGTACCTTCACGATTTCAGCGTTTCAGCTGGGACTCTGTAAGCGTCACCGGAAGCCCCTCTTCACAAGATCCCCTGCGACAGCTATGATG
>CAZVCO010000365.1:0-2319 GCA_964625795.1 uncultured Verrucomicrobiota bacterium
TCCGGCCGGAAGCCTCCCCGCCGCTGCAGGCCCGTCGCTTTGAGGAGGATCTCCTGCTGTTCGATCTGGACGCCCCGGCAGGGCCTCCACCCGACCGACCCGCCCGGGTGGACGGACTCCTTCTGCCCGACCGCCCGCCAGGGGACCGCATCACCCTGCCCTCACGTGCGGCGGAACCCGCACTCGAGCCCCTGTCGGAACTCTATCAGGCCCTATGCATGGGCCTCCGGGATTACACCGACAAAAACGGCTTCAAACAGGCCCTCATCGCGATCAGCGGCGGGATTGATTCCGCTCTGGTGGCCGCCATCGCAGTTGACACGCTGGGCGCCGACCGGGTCAAGGGGGTCAGCCTTCCCACCAAATACAGCTCGGAGGGGACCCGCAGTGACGCCGTGCTCCTGGCCGACCGTCTGGGCATCGACATGCCCATGCTGCCCATTCAGCCTCTGGTGGATGAATTTCTCACCCTCCTGGAGCCCCAGTGGCCCGGACGGGAACCGGATGTGACCGAGGAGAACCTTCAATCCCGAATCCGGGGCACGCTGGTCATGGCCCTGTCCAACAAATTTGGCTACCTGGTGGTCGCCACCGGCAACAAAAGTGAAATGGCCACCGGATATGCCACCCTGTACGGCGATATGTGCGGGGGATATGCCCTGATCAAAGATGTGCCGAAAACCACGGTGTTCGACCTCTGCCGCTGGATCAACCAGCAGGCCGGCACCGACCGGATTCCACAAAGCCTGATCGACCGCCCCCCCAGTGCCGAACTGCGGGCCGATCAGAAAGACAGCGACAGCCTTCCACCCTACGAAATTCTGGACGCCATCCTGAAAGCCTATATTGAACAGGACAAAGGCCGGGACGAGATCGTGGCCGAGGGTTTTGATCCCGATACCGTCACCCGGGTCATCCGGCTGGTGGACGGCAACGAATATAAACGGCGCCAGGCCCCACCCGGCGTCAAAACCACCCCCAAAGCCTTTGGCCGGGACCGGCGGGTCCCCATCACCAACCATTTCAGACCTATACCCGCGCAGGAGACATTATGAGCACCAAACCCCATTCCATTCACGAAGATTTGGACTTCATCCGCAACGTCGCCAACATTCTGGAACGAAGCCTGGATGTCCGCGAAATCGTCAATCCCATCATGGATGCCATGACCACGCATCTGGGAATGAAACACGCCACCATCACCCTGCTGAACCGGAAGACCAATGACATCCTGATCGATGCCTCGCACGGCCTGACTCCCCAGCAGGCGCAGCGGGGCCGGTACAAACTGGGAGAAGGCGTGACCGGACAGGTCATCGAATCCGGCGAACCCATCATGGTGGAGCGCACCGGCGAATCACCCCTCTTCCTCAACCGCACTCAGCGCATGAGCAGTCAGGAATCCAGCTTCATCTGCGTGCCGATCAAAACGGGAAAAACCGTGGTGGGCGCTCTCAGTGCCGACCGTCCCTGCGATGACAACGCGATTCCGTTGAACGATGCCATGGAGTTGATGGAACTGGTCGCCTCCCTGCTGGCCCAGTCCGTGCGGCTGCGCCGGAGCGCACAGGAGCGTGGCGAGAAACTGCAGTCCGAAAACGAACGCCTCCGGGCCGAGCTTAAAGACCGTTTCCGTCCCTCCAACATCATCGGCAACTCCCATGAAATGCAGATTGTATACGACCAGATCGCCCAGGTGTCCAAAAGCCAGACCAGTGTGCTGATCGAAGGCGAAACCGGCACCGGCAAAGAGCTGGTGGCTCATGCCATCCACTTCAACAGCGACCGCGCCGACAAGCCGTTCATCAAGGCCCACTGCGCCGCCCTGCCGGAAAATCTGATCGAGAGCGAACTCTTCGGACACGTCAAGGGCTCCTTCACCGGAGCCACCGGCGACCGCAAGGGCCGGTTTGCCATGGCCGACGGCGGCACTCTCTTTCTGGACGAGATCGGTGAAATCCCCCCCGCCATCCAGATTAAACTGCTGCGGGTGCTGCAGGAGCGCGAATTTGAACCGGTGGGCAGCACGAAAACCATCAAAGTGAATGTGCGGGTCATCGCGGCCACCAACCAGAATCTGCAGGAGATGGTGACGGAGGGAACCTTCCGGGAAGATCTGTTTTACCGACTGAATGTGTTTCCCATCTGGGTGCCCCCGCTGCGGAAACGGAAGAGTGACATCCTGCAGCTGGCCGATTTCTTTCTGGAGCGCTACAGCAAGCAGAACAATAAAAACGTGCGCCGTCTCTCCAGTCCGGTGATCGATATGCTCTACTCCTACCACTGGCCCGGTAATGTGCGGGAACTGGAGAACATCAT
>CAZVCO010000366.1:0-2297 GCA_964625795.1 uncultured Verrucomicrobiota bacterium
TAGGTATACTGGGTGGGACCTTTAATCCGATTCATCACGGACATTTGATTCCTGCCCGTGAGGCCATGGAGTCCCTGGACCTGGACCGCTTGTTGTTGATGCCGAATGCGCGTTCGCCTTTGCGTCAGGGGGAGAAATTGGCTTCGGAGGATTTGCGCCTGCAGATGGTGGAGGCGGCGGTGAAGGATGAACCGCGGATGGAAGCCTGTGATCTGGAGGTGCGTCGGTCCGGAACTTCGTTTCTGGTGGATACGCTGTGCGAAGTGAAGGCGTTGCATCCTGAGGCGGCGCTGTTTTTTCTAATGGGAGCGGACAGTTTGAGTACTTTTGACCGCTGGGTGCGGGTGGAGGAGATTGTGGACATCGCTGAGGTGTACGTGATGCCGCGACCGGGTCAGGATACAGCGCAAGAGGTGGAGGCGTTGGTTACGCGGAAGGAATCGCTGCGGGGAAAACTTTCGTCCCTGCCGCGCCTGTCTCAGACCAGGTCGAAGCGGTCGAACAGCATGCTGAACTGGCCGCGGCCCTGGGTCAGGCTGCGTAGCGTCGTCGTGTAGCGTCCCAACATTCTTGTTTTCCTAACCGATGACCATGGCCAGTGGGCTTCTTCGGCGTATGGAAACCGCGAACTGCACACCCCGGTGATGCAGTGGTTAGCGGACACCGGTGTTCGTTTTGAGCATGCGTTTACACCGAATCCGGTTTGTTCACCGGCCCGGGCCTCGTTCTGGACCGGTGAAATTCCAAGCCGTCACGGTGTTCACGATTGGTTAGGCGAGCCGAATGAAGATCCGGAGCATCATGGCATCGGAGGGCGGGAAACCTTGGCTTCGCAGTTGAAAGGTGCAGGATACCGGACCGGATTGGTGGGAAAGTGGCATGCGGGCGATTACTGGAAACCGATGCCGGGATTTGATACCTGGTTCACCAGTTTGAAGGGCACCAATGCCCGGTTTGGCGAACAGCAGTTTATAGATGGCACGGAGCGCAAACGATATTTTGGACATCAAGAAACGATTCTAACCGACCGTGCGATTCAGTTTTTACGGGAGGACACGGAAAAAGCAGAACCGTTTTTCCTGTTTGTCGGCTATACCAACACCCATACGCCACATGCCGGGGAGAGCGCTCCGCTGGTGCATCACTATAAGAAAAAATCATTTTCAGACATACCTCGGGAGACCTATTCGGACGTGCATGGGAAAATCAGGATCGCCGGCTTTGATCCGGATGAGCCGGATCGCCGCCGGGGATTGGCGGAGTATTATGCGGCAGTGGAAGGGATAGACCAGCAGATGCTCCGTATTGTTTCTGAACTGGAGAATAGGGGAGAGTTGGACAATACGGTAATTGTGTACACCGGGGATCATGGTCACATGAATGGGCATCATGGGTTGCACACCAAAGCAAATGCGACGATCCCTTCAAATTTTCTGGAAGAGACGATTCATATTCCGCTTCTGATGCGCTGGCCGGAGCAGGTCCCGGAAGGAATTTCGATAGAAGCGCCGGTGGATCATTGTGATTTGCATGCCAGCTTGCTGGATATCGGTGGAGTCAAGGCGAATGAGGCGTTTTGCCCGGGCGGGCGTGTTTTCGGGTTGTGGAACGATGAGGCGGAGTGGAGGGATTGGCAATGTGTCGAATCCGGGCCCAATCGTATGATCCGTAGGGGCAGCCTGAAGTTGATTTGCCGCTGGCCGCATCCATCGGGAATTGAGGTTCGGGATGAATTGTATGATTTAAATTCGGACCCGAGAGAACGGGTGAATGTGATTGAGAACCCGGCTTATGCGGATGCGGTACAGCAGATGAAGGCTGAAATGACGGCTTTTTATGAACGGTATGAAGATCCTGCCCGTTCAGGAATTAATCCCGAAGCCCTTGCGGTTCGGCACAATCCGGGAGATGCGTGGACGCTGGGGCCGGAGACGGAGATGCACCGTCAGGGCTGATTCTTTTGAAACAGGTGTTTTACCGGCGTTAGCAAAAGAGTGCGTTCGGAGGAGGTGAAGAGGAGGAACCAGACGATGAGTCCGGTGGCAAAGGGGATGGGGATCAGGTGGGCGGGAAAGCTGTCCGGAGTGGGCATCATCACCAGGCCGAAGAGAAGGAGGAGTCCGACGCCCAGTCGGGGGATGAGCCCTTTCCATTCGGGAGCGAAACCGGGAAGCCGCGGGGTGCTCAGGGCAAACAGCGCGACCATATGAATCAGGCAGCGGATACACCAGGCGATGGCGATTCCGGTGGCGCCTCCGCGGATCACCCCGTTGGTGGCGAGAAAAATATAAATCGGC
>CAZVCO010000367.1:0-1568 GCA_964625795.1 uncultured Verrucomicrobiota bacterium
CATTCCGGGAATTCGTACGGTGATCGACACGGGGTTGGTCCGTATCCAACGCTATCATCCCCAATCCCAGGTGCAGCGATTGGTCACCGAACGGGTTTCCCGTGCATCCGCCGGTCAGCGACGCGGACGCTGCGGACGAACTGGGCCCGGTGTTTGTGTACGTTTATATTCAGAAGAAGACCTCGAAAGTGCCCCCGCCTATACCGATCCGGAAATTCGGCGAAGTTCCCTCGCCGAGGTTATCCTGCGTATGGCTGTTCTCGGACTTCCACCGCTCGGTCAATTCGAGTTGATCGATTCGCCTAAAGGGGCCCAGGTTAATGAGGGCTACCGTACCCTGATCGATATTGGAGCGATGACCGATAAACGGACCATCACCTCGCGGGGCCGGCGATTGGCGACCTTTCATCTGGAACCTCGGTTGGCACGCATGCTGGAAGAAGGTCACGAGGAAAAGGTATTACCGGCGGTTTTGGTGTGCGCCGCCTTTCTCTCGATTCAGGATCCGCGGGAACGTCCGGCCGAAAAGGCGGAAGCTGCGGACCGGGCACATGCCCTGTGGCGGGATCCGACATCCGATTTCCTATCCATTCTGAACCTCTGGAACGCTCTATGCTCCGCCTCCCCCAGCCGGAGTAAGCGAAATAAATTCTGTAACACCCATTTCCTCCATCCCAAGCGGGTGCAAGAATGGGTGAACCTGGTTGACGATCTTCGTGAGACCTGCGCGGAACACGACTGGGATGTGCCCTCCTCCATCGGCGAACTGGAACTTCTGGATGCGGAAGGTCTTCACCGGTCCATCTTAAGCGGCATTCCCCGATCGGTTGGCGAACGGCAGGAAACGAAAGAATTCCGTTCTCCGGGCGGACAAAACTTCCTCCTGTTCCCGGGCAGCGGATGTTCCAAAAAGCCTCCACGCTGGGTGATGTCATTTACCCTGCTTCAAACCTCACGGTTATTTGCGCGCGAGTGTGCACAGATCGATCCGGAATGGATCGAACAGGTTGCCCCTCATTTATGCGCCTACCAGTACGAACGTCCGGTGTGGAATGAAACCCGCGGCTTTGTCGAAGCCGAAGAACGGGTGAGCATGGGGCAATTGATGATCCGAAGCGGCCGGAAAGTACATTACGGACGCATAGACCCGGTTGAAGCGCGTGAAATTTTCCTCCGGGATGCCGTGGAACCCGGCGATCTCGACTGCAACACCCCGGCATACCGGGCCTATGGTAAGCTGCGGTCCTCTCTGCACAGCTGGGAGCAAAAGCTTCGCCGGCCCGGTTATTTCCTGGGGTCGGATGCCCTGCTGCAACATCTCCACCACACGGTACCCACCTGAATCTGCACCCGCAAAGACTTCATAACCTGGTCCAAAAAATCTCATTGGCTACCCGACATCAAAGAAGTATTGGGAGATGAATCGGTACGCCCGGATGGATTTCCCGACGAACTGCAGATCGGCGATGTGACAGTACAAATTAGATACGCCTACGCGCCCCAAGACCCCGACCAGGACGGCATCACCTACGTGGCCTTCACGGCAACCCCCAAGGCCAAGACCCTGG
>CAZVCO010000367.1:1651-2284 GCA_964625795.1 uncultured Verrucomicrobiota bacterium
CCTCCCTTTCGGACGGGTTGTTGGAATGGGTGGTTCCCGGAATGCGTGAAGAACAGCTGCAAGCTCTGATCCGCACCCTCGACAAACCCCTTCGCATTGCCTGCAATCCTTTACAGGAAACCGTGCAGGAACTGAACACCTGGCTGGAGGAAAACAAGTTCGCGTACAGCTATTCGCTTACCAAATCCGTGGCCGCATTTTTAGCGGTGAAATTGGATCGGATTTTGGCGGCACCGGATCTTCATTTTGAGAACATAGCGGCTTATTTACGGCCCAGGTTAGACGTGGTGGATGCCGCCGGTCAGGTCATATACTCCGGCAACTCCTTTCCAGGAAAACAGGATGTGGCCAGCCTCTCCGGACCCGTCAAGCGGATCCCCCAAGTATCCGGGCAAACCGAAGGTCTCACCACGTGGCCTGCGTGCGATTTTTCCCAGCCGGAGATTCACAATGGAACCGAACATTGGCCTGCACTACTGGATATGGGGACACACTGTGGTGTCCGCCTCTTCGGAAATCAGGAACAGGCTCAAAGGAACCATCGTGAGGGGGTAATTCGTCTGTTTCAGATTCAACAGCCTGACACCATGCGTTTTCTCCAGAAAAGGCTGCCCATACCCACCATGACACTAA
>CAZVCO010000368.1:0-2272 GCA_964625795.1 uncultured Verrucomicrobiota bacterium
TGAAATTCCTCAAAGGTGGAGTTGATATCTCCCGACCACACGGCAGCGCCGGTCCGTTGAACCCCGGCCCATCCGGAACGGGCGAGGAGAATCCCATCCTGGATTTCCTCCGCAGCTATCCCGTCTGCAAAGGTATCGATCACCTGATTCGGGTACGCACAGCCCACGGCCGCGCCGCTCCCGGCAAAATAATCCAATTGACTGACGTCATGTCGGTTCAGCGCCGGCTCCTGCGCATCCAGCCAGAAATGCTTGATGCCGTACGACAGGTAGTTTTCCTTGACCCTGTCCCAGACATGCCTCCTGGTTTTGGGGTTAAAGAAATCCAGAAAGCCGATGTAATCCCGGATCCGGCTCGCGCCCCCCTCCACATGCTCATCCGCTATGTTTTTCGCAAACGAACGCATCATCGGAAGCCCGTGCCGATTGTGGATCATCAGATCCTCTTCCTCCACCTTTTGGATGGTCTCACTGAAACTGCTGACCGTCGGCCAGATGGACACAACCAACTCCACGCCCATCTCCCGCAGTTCGTCGACCATGGCCTGGGGATCAGGAAAGTCTTTCGGGTCCAGTTTGTAATCACCAAATTCCGGCCAGTGGAAAAAGTCGATGATCAGAAGTTCCAGCGGGATGTTCTTTTGTTTGAAGGTACGGGCCACCGTCAGCACCTCTTCCTGGGTCTCGTAGCGGAGCTTGCACTGCCAGTAACCGAACATCTTTTCCGGCGGCATTGGAGGGAGTCCGGTGGCCTTCACATAGGCGGACAGGATCTCTTTCGGCGTGTCACCCCGTACAATCCAGTAATCAATCTGCCCGCATTCCTCCAGTTCCCACAGCGTCCGGTTTTTGGCAAAGGTCACCGTTCCGGTGCCGGGATGGTTCCAGAAGAATCCGTATCCCGCACTGGAGACGTAAAAAGGCACGGCATATTCCCCGTTCCGCATCATGAGATCGAGCACCGTGCCTTTATGATCCGCATCCCCGTGCCGGTGCTGCCCCATGCCCCAAATGTGCTCCTCCTGGGGGGCAAATTCCATACGCACTTTCTGCGTGTTGGGCCCTGTCGGCTCCATGTACCGGGGTGGATGCAGTTTGATGGGACTCTTCAAAGACACCGGCTCGGAAAAGAACACCTCTGAAGTCCTTGGATCCACAAAGCGGATCGCGCCCTGTGCATCGATTTCCGCCCGCACCTTGCCATTCTCCATCGAAACGGCATCCGCACGTGCCTCCGGGATTTCCGGAAGCGGGTGCAGCAGTGCACTGTTTCTGTCGGTAAACGCCCCGCGCCGGCGCACCGTCACCCGGATGGCGTTTTCCCCGCTGGCGGTGAGCAGGACCCGCTCCCCGTTTTTGGACCAGAGGACGGAGGTTGAGGGTTCAGCATTCATGGGTGTCGGATCCTTGGCGTGTTTTCTTTCCGGTAAAAATTCGGGGTCTGCCCGGTGACCCGGCGGAAGAGCGTGTTGAAATATTCAGGGGACATGTCGCACTGCTCGGCGATCTCCCACATGCGGAGATCGGTTTCCACCAGCAGCCGTTTGGCGTGGTCCATTTTCACCTCCGCGATATACTGCCCCGGAGACAGTCCGAGAAACTCCCGGAACCCCCGCTCCATAGTCCGCCGGTTCACACCGGCGGCCTGCGCGGCCTGACTGGCGGTGGCGCCTTCCATGGCATGGTCATGGAGATAATTGACCGCCCGGGCGATGGCCGGGTCCGGAATCGCCCGCAGACTGGCGGACTGACGTTCAATCACCGGTTCCGGTCCCACCAGCTCATGGTGATAACAAAGAGAGGCTCCCTCTGCGTTCTGCCGCATGAGATCCTCCAGCACCTCCGCCGCGCGGACCCCCAGCCGTTCGGCCGGATGAGGAATGCTGGAAATACTGGGCCGCACCGAGGAACAGATCACCGGATGGTTGTCGGTCCCCAGCAGGCTGAGCTGTGAGGGGACCCGGATCCCGATCCGCTCGGAGGAGTGCTGGGACCGCCTGGAGCTCCAGGGGACGATCCTGGATGTCGATCTTGCCAGCGGTTACGTCGTCGGCTTCGAAGCGCTGCGCGTCCCCTGCGACGCCCCGCCTCCCGGTGAGAAGGAGCAGTCCGGACAGGGGGGCGGACGGTCCGGCGGCGGCCGCACGACTGGCGGCAACAAGGGTAACGGGCGCAAAGCTGACGGCCACAAGGGCGGCGGCCATAAGGCTGACGGACAGAAAAAAGATGGCTGAGGTCGCAACGGTACGCGAGTGTGAGGTGACCCCGGGGA
>CAZVCO010000369.1:0-2270 GCA_964625795.1 uncultured Verrucomicrobiota bacterium
GGGGAGTGTAAAAACGTCCGTCCTCGACCAACAGCGAGAAGAAGAGGAAGACCGCCACCAGAGCCGCAAACCGGCCGATGAGGTTTCCCCATTTACTCTTGAAAAACGATGTGTTCATAGCGTGGCTTCCTGGCCGATGGCGGCCTCCATGAGCTGATGCTCGTTCCAGTCCTCTGTCGGTCTTGTCTCCACCACCTCACCTTTGCACATCACGGTGATCCGGTCACAGGTGCCCAGCAGTTCCGGCAGATAGCTGCTGATCATCAGAATCGCCCGGGACGCCCGCCCCGCTTCGGCATCCCCTTTGGCCAACTCGTCGATCAACTGATAAATCTGCGCTTTGGAGCCCACATCAATGCCGCGAGTGGGTTCATCCAGCAGGAGCAGGTCCACCTCGGCATGCAGCAGACGGGCAATGGCCACTTTCTGCTGATTTCCCCCGGATAAACCGCTGACCTTCTGATCCGCGGAGGCGCATTTAATCTGCAAGCGGGAGATCCAGGGCTGGCAGGCGGCCGCCTGACGTTCCGGGGTGACCAGCCGCCAGGGCCCCAGACCTTTCAGTTTTGGCAAGGTGAGATTCTCCGCGATACTGAGGTTCACAGCCAGCCCCTCCTCTTTCCGGTTCTCCGAGACCATGCCCACCTGCTGCCCCCACCGCTGACGCGGAGTGGCCGGGCCCTGCCAGGCCCCGACCGTAATCTCCCCCTGCTCCACCTCATCCAGTCCGAAGATACAGCGCATGAACTCGGTACGGCCCGCCCCCACCAGTCCGCTGATGCCATGGATCTCTCCCCGCCGCACGGTAATTCCGGCCTGCTGCGGAAGGCCCTGTTTCCCCGACAGCTCCCGGATGTGAAGAAACGGCTCTCCCGGATCCCGCACGGAACGGGGATAGAGATCGTCCACCTCCCTCCCCACCATCATGGAGATGATCTCCGGCACCTCCAGATCCCCGGTCTTTCCCTGCCCCACCGTCCGGCCGTCCCTTAACACCAGAATCCGGGAGGAAATCGCCGTCACCTCCTCCATAAAGTGGGAAATATAGATCACTGAAATCCCCTGTGCACTCAGGCTCCGGACCAGAGTAAACAGGGTTTCGATATCCTTTTTTGTCAGCGAACTCGTCGGCTCATCCAGCACCAGCACCCGGCAGTTCAGGGCCACGGCTCTGGCGATCTCCACCAACTGCTGCTGGGCAATGGACAGGGTGCGGACACGGGTGCGGGGGGATAAATGGCCTAATCCCACCGCCTCCAGCGCGGTCACCGCCTCGGCCTCCATCGCGTTCCAGTCCAGAAACGGCCCCTTGGTCTTTTCGATACCCAGCAGAATGTTTTCGGTGATCGACAGGTGGGTCGCGAGCGAGAGTTCCTGATAGATCATGGCCACCCCGCAGGCCCGGGCATCCAGAGGTCCGGAGGGCTGATACCTCTCTCCGTCCAGAAACATCTCTCCCTCATCCGGGGCATGCGCCCCCGAAAGGACTTTCATCAGGGTGCTCTTACCGGCTCCATTCTCCCCGACCAGCGAGAGCACCTGGCCCGGGGCGACGCTCAGGTCCACTCCGTCCAGCGCCCGGGTGGGCCCGAAGGACTTTTTGACGCCCCGCATTTCCAGACGGGGAGGTGTCTCGGGAACGGCAGACATCGGTTACGGAGTGAGCGCATCCTGCGTGACCAGTCGCACTCCGGTATCCACCACGGGCTCCACCTCCTGCCCCTGCAGGACCGCCACCAGGGTCTGAACCGCCAGATAGCCCATGTTCTCCGGATTCTGAGCCACCAGGGCATCGATCGTGCCGTCCTTCACTCCGTTGATCAGTTTCTCGGAGGTGTCGAATCCGACAAAAGCCAGATCCACCTCAATACCGCTTTTCTTCAAATCATTCAGCGCTTCAAGCACGCCCAGGGTGGAGTAGAGATTCGCGGCGAAAATACCGTCCAGCTCCAGGACTCCGTCGGTGATAAATCCTTCCAGAGTATTGACCGCAGCGGTCTTGCAGCCCTCCACCGTGCCGGTATCCGCAAAAGGATCGGCCGCCAGGGTATGGCCTGCGGCCTGCAGTCTGGCGATCGCACCCTCTGAACGGGCTTCGGTGGATCCCGCTCCCTGCACATACCGCATCACCATCACAGTGGAGGCGGGCTCCAGCAGGGAGGCCAGATGTTCACCGCCCAATTCGCCGCCGGCCCGGTTGTCGGTGGCCACAAAACTGGCATAGTCGCCTCCCTCCACTTTGGAATCGAAGATCACCACCGGGATGCCGG
>CAZVCO010000370.1:0-2247 GCA_964625795.1 uncultured Verrucomicrobiota bacterium
CGAAATACGAACCCAGTGATAAGTATAACCGTCTTCAGGAGTTGGATCAGGCAACACAGTAGGTCGCGTCCACGCCGTTTTACGGACTGTTTTTGTACGGGTCTCTAGTTCTCTATCTAGTCTGTTATTAGCCATTAGCTTTGTTTCCTCATTTCTTCAGCAACCTTTTGGGCGTATAGGTCTAACGGTACCCCCAGTTTTTTCGCAAGTGTGGCGGCGTTGGGATGGGAACCGGTCCAGGTGAAAGGATCCGGCGGATGGGCGGGGTCGGGGTTGGAAACCAGCCAGGTGGCGGCGGCGGATTTTTCCGCGGGTGAGGGCGTGGGGGAACCAAAGCTGATTTGACGCTGGGAAATGCCACTCTCCACAATGTCAAGTCCGACCGGTCCGCTGGACCAGACCGCCGTCCAGTACGGTTGAGCGACACCCGCCACCCCGGGACTGACCGGGTCGACGTCCAGGATTTCCGCCCGGGCGGTCACGCGCTGATCCGGACCGGACGCCTTCTGCAACTGGGCCAGTGCCAGATCCACCCCCAGTCTGGCGTTCATATGCGCCTGAACCAACAGGATTCGATTTGAAACCGTACGCAGCTCCAGTCGGACATGCACCATGAGAGAAAGTGTCATTGCCAACAACAGAGCCACCACCAAAAGAGTGAGAAGCAGCGCGGAACCGGATTTTTCGGATTCGCGTGACGTCATTTTCAAATGGTTCCACATGATTTGCCTTGCAGGATAGTCGGCATACAGATTACCGTCAACATTAAAATAATTATTCGGCATAACACCCCCTTTCTAGAAGAGAAGGTGCGGCAAGACGTTAACCGTGCATTTTGGACTCACTGAAGCCGTGAATTTTCCGCTCATCCCTTTTCATATATTTTATTTTATTATTTAACTGGACTATGCAGACCCAGCGTCATACAGATGTATGTAAACTCGTTATACGTGAGAAAACGTGTCGGCCATGATGGTGAGGAAATGATGTATGCCTGTTAGTATCGAAGATGTCGCACAAAAATCAGGGGTTTCCCCCTCCACCGTTTCACTTGCCTTGCGCGGGCTGCCGCGGGTGTCCCCGGAGACCCGCGAAATCGTAATGCGGACGGTCAAAGAACTGGGCTACGTTCAGAGTCCGCCCGGTCGGCCTAAAAAAGAACCCGGAGCGCCTCCCACCACCAAACGGACCAACCGCATCGCCTTGATCGTCCCCGGCATTACCCTCTCCACGTTGTACGCTCCGGTATACGCCGATTTGCTGCACGGGGTGGAGAACGCCCTGAATACGAAAGGAAAACTTTTCCTGCTACGGCATGTGAGTCCGGACATGATACAGAAAAAAAGAACCAAAATCCTTCCTGCCACAGTGGATGGTGCACTGGTGTTTGGCGGCACCCGGCCTCTGGAACTTCTGAAGGAGCTTGAAGGTGTCCCGGTAGTGCAAATGATGAGGGACTCCCAACCCGGGGACCGTTGGGACCGGGTCACGTACGACAACCGGAAACTGGGGGCGATGGCCGCGGAACACCTCCTCAAGGAAGGACACACCCATACCGCGTTCATTGGACATGTTTGCGGGGATGCTGACGCTTTTTTTCAGCAACGTGGAATCGATTTCAAAACCGCCATGCAGAACAAGGGCGGCACGGCGGAGTTGCTGATTCGGGACCTGCTGCACATCACCCGGCGGGTCCACGGCATCCACCAGTCGGTCATGCTCGAAACCCTGGACGCCCTGTTGGCGTTGAATCCGCGACCCACCGCTGTATTCACCGAGGCGGATATGGTGGCACAGGCCCTCTATTCGGCCATGCATATGCGGGGGTTGACGCCGGGAAAAGATCTCACCGTGGTCTCCTGCAACAACGAGGAACCCATTTTGGCTACCCTGTCCCCTATTCCCGCCTCCCTGGATATCCACTCCTCCCAGATTGGAAAACAGGCGGTGGAACAGTTGCTCTGGCGCATCGACAACCCCGATGAAACACCCCGGACCATTCGAATCCCCCCCTCCCTGGTCCTGGGTGAAGATCTGAAAGACTAACCCTCTTCCCTTTCCGCCCCCCCGGGGGGGTCATCATCAATTTTATCGAAGTTTTATATTTTACATTACAAAACCACTCTTTAGATGTCCGTTTGATCCGAAAATCCCTGCACATGAATGCCCTGAACCCGACTGTGAACATCACCCGCACAACACCATGACCAACGCCGCAGCCGCCCAGCATACCCTCCTGGGGATGGC
>CAZVCO010000371.1:0-2227 GCA_964625795.1 uncultured Verrucomicrobiota bacterium
GTTGTGGGGGGGAGAACGGATCGAGCCTGGCAAAGAGGTGACACTGTCTCCCCGGAGCCGTTCGAACGCGTCCGAACTGTTTGAAGAGATGAAAACGCATGACACCTCCCTGTTTCCGGGCAAGGATCTGCTCGGTGAACGTGAATGGTTTTACGCGGAGGGACTCGATGCCGGGCGGATGGTGGATACCCTGGGGTCCATTTCCTGGCAGGACCGGCCGGTATGGTTCATGGGGCCGGTTGAGGAGGAGGGGCCGTGAGTGAACCGATCGTGCAGGTGAACAATCTGGTGCGGACCTTCGGGGACGTGCGGGCGGTTGACGGGGTGTCGTTTGAGATCGAGGCCGGGCAGGTGGTGGGGTTCATCGGTGAAAACGGCGCGGGCAAAACCACCACCATGCGGATGATGGTGACGTTGGATCTTCCCCATGAAGGGTCGGTGAAAATCTGCGGATACGATACGGTCAATCATCCCAACCAGGTGCGGAAAAAAATCGGCTGGATGCCGGATTCCTACGGGGCCTATGACGCCATGGATGTATGGGAGTATATGGACTTTTTCGGCAGAGCCTACGGATACAGCGGCAAGGCGCTGGAGATGAGGGTGGGAGAGGTGATGGAGTTCACGGAGCTGAACCCGCTCCGCGACCGTCCGGCTAAAAATCTTTCCAAGGGACAGGCCCAGCGGCTTTGTCTGGCGCGCACCCTGATTCCGGATCCGGAGGTTCTGGTGCTGGACGAACCGGCCGCCGGTCTGGATCCCCGGGCCCGCATTGAGGTGAAAAATCTCGTCCGCATTCTCGCGGGGGAGAAGAAGACCCTGTTTATCAGTTCGCATATTCTGTCCGAACTGGAGCAGATGTGTGATGCCCTGCTGTTTATCAGCAAGGGGAGGATCGTGCATCATGGGTCCTCGGACAGTCTGAAAGGGAAAGAGGGCGAAACCGCTCATCTGCTCGTCCGGCTGAGCCGGGAAACCGATCTGAGGGAATGGTGTTCGCTGCAGCCCGGACTGGAATTTCTGGAACAGGACAGAATCGGCGCACGCATCCGCATGGAGAATGCCACCCAGGAAGGGCAGCGGCTCCTGCTGAAAAAAATGGTGAATGAGGATCTCCCTGTCTGCGGTTTTCTGCGGGAAGAGGTCCGTCTGGAGGATGCCTTTGTGGACCTGCTGAACACCAGTGAACGGAGGGACACATGATCGCGGACCGGCTGAATCCCATTGTGCTGAAAGAACTGCGTCAGGGTCTGAAATCGAAGTCTTTTGTGGCCTCGTTTCTGGGTCTGCAGGTGATGATGGTGGTCAGCATGTTTATCTACTTTGCCGCGGTGTCCGCCGGTACGGGTGAGATGGAATTCGCGAACGGTTTCTTCTGGTTCATGCTGGGAGTCATTCTGATGCTCTTTATGCCGCTCCGCTCTTTCGGAGCACTGTACGGGGAAATCAAAGGCGACACGCTGGAAATGCTGTTTCTGACCCGCATGTCCTCCTGGGACATCACCTTTGGAAAGTGGCTGGCGCTGCTGATGCAGATCGGCCTTCTGGTCTGTGCCGTACTGCCGTATTTGGTGCTGCGCTATTATCTGGGATCGGTCAATGTAGCCTCGGATCTGATGCAGCTGGGACTGCAGGTGCTGGCCTCAAGTCTGCTGGTTTCCCTCGGAGTGGGACTGTCCTCCTGGACGAATAAGCTTCTGCGGGGTCTGTTGATCTTTGCGGCCCTGTCCTCGCTGTATACCTTGCCGGTGATGCTGTTCGGGTTCTCCCGTTCCAGAGGAAGCGCGTTCGGTTTGTGGAACATCCTGGACGTATTGGTCTGGCTGGTGGTGTGTGTGATGGTGATGCTCTACTTTGTGGAATACGGGGCCTCCCAGATTGCACCACACGCGGAAAATCATTCCAACCGTAAACGGCTGTTTGCCGTGACGGTGAGCCTGCTGCTGCTTCCTTACGCCTTCTTTCTCGAACGGTCGGTTGCGCCCCTGGCGGTGGGGCTGGTGATGATGGTCCCGTTCCTGATCGATACCCTGTGCGAGCCGGTGTACCGTATTCCCAGTCTGTTCCGACCCCACCGGAAATGGGGTCCGCTGCGCCACCTCCGCTATCCGGGATGGCCCGGCAATCTGCTGGTGATCCTGCTGCTGCTGACGGTCTACCTCGCGGCGGGGTTTGTTCTGGAGGGAGATCACCGCTTCACCAAGTGGACCCGGGTGTTTTTCAATAT
>CAZVCO010000372.1:0-2207 GCA_964625795.1 uncultured Verrucomicrobiota bacterium
TTGAAGTTAACGCCGTCCGTGGCAGGGTACATCCATAAACCGCCCGTCTCTTTACTTCTTCTCCGTCCTCCTGCCGTTCACCCTTTTCACTCTGGGCTGTGTGCAGACCCGTCAGACGCAGGCCGATATTGAGGCCCGCCAGCGGGCCATGGAACAACAGCAGCGCCGTCAGCAGCTCGACGAGTATCGCCGAAGTGTGCAGATGCAGCTGGAGGATGCCGACACCCAGCTGGCCGAGGCCAAAGCCGAGATCCGCGAACTCCGGGCCGAAATCGAACGCCGGCCGGTGGCGGCGGATGTCGACCGTCTGCAGAACCGGGTGGCCGGTCTGGAAAACCTCCTCCGCGAACTGGAGGCGAAACGGGCGCAGGACCGTGAAGAGCTGCTCAACGTCCTCAGCGCCCGCATGGCCAAACTCATCAATCAGCAGCAGGCCGCCGCCCGGGCCTCCGGGCGCACCCACACCGTGGTGGCCGGCGAAACCCTCAGCGCCATTGCCGCCGCCTACCGGGTGAAGAGCTCCGACATCATCAAACTGAACAACCTGTCCAACCCCAACGCCCTGCGGGTCGGTCAGAAACTTGTGATTCCCGCGAACTGACCGTCCCCGGACACCACAAATGGAGAACTTTTCGGCGCTGCTCACCTATCTCCAGGATCCGGAGACCCCATACGGACTCCTGGATCCGGTCTACAGCCTCTACCTCATGTATGGATTCGTGCTGGGACTGTTCCGGGGACTGCCGGAGGAGCTCGCGCACGTGGCCGGCACCGCACTGGTCGCGGTCGGGGCCTGGTTTTTCTATCAGCCCGTCAGTGCGGTCATGATTGAACACACCCAGCTGGAAAGTGAGGAGGCCTCCCTCGCCCTGGCCTATCTGCTGATGATTCTGCTGTTTTTTGTCGTCTGGCGGGTCCTCATCACCCTGATCCGGAAAGCGCTGGACTGGACCTGTCCCCAACCGCTGTACCGCCCGGGCGGTGCTTTGCTTGGACTGGCCAAATGCGGACTGGTCATCATCGTCATCCTCACCCTGGTCCAACTCAGTGGACATTCCCTTCTCAACGACCACCTTATCACCCGCAGCTGGCTGGGACGGGCCATGGGCCGGGCTGTTCCGGAACAGGTCCATGAAGTGCTCCCGGACTGGGTGCCCTCGCCCGCCGATGCGCCGCTGACGGAGGAACCCGCTACCGAGCCGGAAGATGGATCTGGAGACGCTTAAAGAGGAGGTCCGGGCCCGGGCCGATGTGGTCGATGTCATTGGCCGCTACGTCAAACTCCAGCGGGCCAGCGGCGCCTGGAAAGGACTCTGCCCCTTTCATCAGGAAAAGACCCCCTCCTTTCATGTGAACCCCCGCCGTCAGTCCTATCACTGCTTCGGCTGCGGAGCCGGCGGAGATGTATTCAAGTTCATCATGGAGACCGAACGGCTGGATTTCATGGGCGCGCTGGAGAAACTGGCCGATCAGGTGGGCGTCCCCTTCGAACTGGACGGACGCAGAGGCAGCGGCACCCTGAAAAAACGCCTGCTGGAACTGCATGAAAAAACCGCGGCCTACTATCAGCAGGCCGTCCATGATCCGGACCTGGGTGCCGGGGCCGCCGCTTACATTCAGAAACGCGCTCTGGCCGACACCACCCCCGACACCTACCGGCTGGGATACGCGCCCAACGGATTTGACCTCCTGCTGCGCGAGGCACGCGACTGGGGATTTGAGGAGAAAGAGCTGGAGGAGTCCGGCCTGTTCGGGATCAAAGAACATCCGGGCAGCGGGGAAAAGCTCTACGACCGCTTCCGCAACCGGCTGATGTTTCCCATTCTGGACGAACAGGCCCGGGTGATCGGCTTCAGTGGACGGGTCATCCCGCCCGACGACGCCAAGGCCAAGTACATGAACAGTCCGGAGACCCTGCTGTTTAAAAAGTCCCGGGTGCTCTATGGCATCGAAAAAGCCCGTAAACCCATGGCCGATCAGCGCCGCGCGGTGCTGTGTGAGGGTCAGCTGGATGTGATCCGCTGTCATGAAGCCGGTATACAGGAGGCGGTGGCCGCCCAGGGCACCGCCATCACCACCGAACACGCCGGGATTTTAAAACGCTATGCGGACGAAGTCGTGCTGCTGCTGGATGCCGATCCGGCCGGGGTGAAAGCCGCCCTGCGCAGTGCGGAGGTGCTGCTGGAGACCGGATTGACCGTGAGAGT
>CAZVCO010000373.1:0-2192 GCA_964625795.1 uncultured Verrucomicrobiota bacterium
GCCCGGCTCGGTGATTTTCACCTTGCGGAGCATCTGGCGAACAATCACTTCGATGTGTTTGTCGTTAATTTCCACGCCCTGAACGCGATAGACAGACTGTACCTGGTTCACCAGGTATTCCTGCAGCGCGCGGGGACCGCAAATTTCGAGAAGTTCGTGCGGGGTAACCGGACCTTCCGTCAACTGCTGTCCTTTCTTCACAAAATCACCGCGGAACACCACAACGTGTTTACCCATGGGGATCAGGTGTTCTTCGGACTCTCCGGTCTCGGGATCCTGAATAATCAGGCGTCGTTTGCCACGGGTGGAGCCTTCGAAGTCGACCACACCGTCAATTTTGGCGATTTCTGCCGCGTCTTTCGGTTTCCGCGCTTCAAACAGCTCTGCCACCCGGGGAAGACCACCGGTAATGTCCTGAGTACGTGCCGCTTTACGGGGCGTCTTGGCCACCACGGTACCTGCAGTGACATCATCACCCTCTTTCACCGTCACCTGAGCAGCCGACGGAATTGCGTAGGCGTTCAGAGTGGTTTTCCCGTCTTTCGGGTCCACCACGATGATCTGCGGGTGAAGGTCCTCTTTGTGTTCGAGCACAATGGTGTTCTCGAGCTTGGTGTGAGCATCCAGTTCTTTCCGGATGGTCACCCCTTCGATAAAGTCATGGAACTTCACGATACCGGTGTGCTCGGAGATAATGGGTACGTTATGGGGATCCCATTTCATGAAGGCCTTTCCTTTTTTGACCTTGCCGCCGTCTTCCACGAAGATCTGACTTCCGATCATAGTGGTATGGCGCTCCAGCTCGCGGCCGGATTTGTCAAAAATACCAATGGAGCCGTTCTTGTTCAGAACCGTCCAGGCCTGGTCACCGTCTTCAGTGGTCACCGGCACGGCCCGCACATCCTCGTAGCGGAGGATCCCGCTGTTGCGTGAGGAAACTTCGGGGTTTTTGAACACCCCGCTGGCCACCCCGCCCACGTGGAACGTACGCATGGTAAGCTGGGTTCCGGGCTCTCCGATGGACTGGGCCGCGATGATGCCCACGGATTCACCCAGACGTCCGGGATCGCCGGTGGCCGGATTGATACCGTAACATTTCACGCAGACCCCGCGCTTGCTCTCACAGGTGAGCGCACTGCGGATTTTCATGATCTCGATACCGGCATGATCAATCCGGTCGGCAACGGTCTCATCGATCAACTGACCTTTGGCCACGATGATCGCATTGGAGGACGGGTCGCGCACCTCCTGCTGTGAGGTGCGTCCGATACAGCGTGATCCCACGCTGACCAGTTCCTCGTCGCCTTCCATAATGGCCCGGACTTCGATGCCGTTTACGGTTCCGCAGTCCTCTTCCACCACAATGATGTCATGGGACACGTCCACCAGTTTACGGGTAAGGTAACCGGAGTCCGCGGTTTTCAATGCGGTATCCGCCAGTCCCTTACGGGCACCGTGAGTACTGATGAAGTATTCAAGCACCGTCAGTCCCTCACGGAAGTTGGAGAGAATCGGCCGTTCAATAATTTCACCGGAGGGTTTGGCCATCAGACCACGCATACCCGCCAGCTGACGAATCTGCTGTTTGGAACCACGGGCGCCGGAATCCACCATCACGTAAATCGGATTGATGTGATCCTGGTTGTCGTTGTACTCCATGGCGCGGAACATGACGTTGGTGATTTCCTCGGTGGCATGTGTCCAGATATCCACGATACGGTTATAGCGTTCGCCATCCGTGATAACCCCTTTCCGGTACTGCATCTCCACGTCGCTCAACTGCTTGTTGGCCGCGTCGAGAAGTTCTTTTTTCTCATCCGGGATGATCATATCGATGATCCCGATAGATACTCCGGACATGGTGGCCTGATCGAAACCAAGTTCCTTCAGGCGGTCCAGTACGGCAACGGTCTCATTGTGACCGGCGGCCTGATAACAGCGCCAGATCAGCTGCCCCAGCAGTTTTTTGTTCACCACTTTATTGGTGAACCCGAGCTCCTTGGGCCAGATTTCATTGAAGAACACCCGGCCGACCGTGGTGGTGATGACCGATTTTTCGGAATCCCCGAAAATCGTTTCGCTTTGGTAATCCGGATTCCGGAAACGGATACGGCTGTGAATGTGCAGGACGCCTTCGTCAAACGCCGTGTGCACTTCATTGGCATCCGCCAGAATCGGCAGCCGTTCGTTCT
>CAZVCO010000374.1:0-1465 GCA_964625795.1 uncultured Verrucomicrobiota bacterium
ACTCTGGAGTTTGATTGGAAAAAGCATCGCCGCCCGTGGTCAACCTGACCGCGGGCGGCTCTTTTTTACCAAACCCGCAAAATAAGGAAAATACCCCAACTCCCATTGCTTTACTGGAAGACACAATTCTAATGGCTAGTTTTCAGCCATTTCAAAATACTCAACACGCTCCTACCCATTTAAACAATCAGGATAAACATACTTATCGTGGCATATGCATCCACTCTGCACGCCCACTCATCCTTCCCATAACCTACCTCCATTATCCCGGTTTTGCCAAGAGGCCTCCACTCAAGCCTGCCTGAAGCAAGCCACCTAATGGGAGCACCTTTCCACTCGCGGTAAGCGCTTACCGCGCGACTCCGCTTTTTCCAATCAAACTCCAAATGCAATAATCCAACCTATGGCATAATCCAGAAATCAGAATGATTATGAAAAAAAACTACAAACGACTATGGCTACTGCTTCCGTGTGCCGTGATCCCCTTCCAGGGCGCGTTCGCACAGGATGCTGACGACGAGGAGATCATCGAGCTCTCCCCGTTCGTCGTCACAGGTGACGACGACATCGGGTACCAGGCAACATCCACACTTGCCGGTACGCGTATTCGGACCGACCTCCGGGACATCGGATCCGCAATCTCCATCGTCAACGAGGAGTTCCTCCGGGATACTGCCGCGACGGACCTCGAAAGCGTCCTTGTCCTCACACCCAATACTGAAGTCGGGGGACTTTCCGGTAATTTTACCGGTTCCCAGGGATTTGGTTCAGGTAATCCGATTCCGGAACTGCAGCGGGACAATCAGAGCGGCGGGGTCACCCGTATCCGCGGGTTGGACAGCGCTGACCTGACCCGGGATTACTTCATTACGGATATTCCGTTCGATACCTACAACTCGGACCGTCTCGCCGTTCAACGCGGTGCGAATTCCGCGCTGTTCGGTCTGGGAAGCCCGGCGGGTGTCGTCAATAACACCCCCATCCGCGCCAACTTCCTTGGCAATGTGGGCCGTGTGAAATTCGAAACCGACCAGTACGGCACCGGGCGCGTTTCCCTGCGCTACAACCATGAGCTGATCGAGGACAAACTCGCCATCCGCGTGGCTGGTCTCTACATGGACAAGCAGTTCGAGCAGAAACAGGCCTACAGCGTGGACAAGCGGATCTACGGTTCCTTGTTGTACAAGATAACGGATAACATCCGGTTACACCTGAGCGCCGAATTCGGCACGCGCAACTCCGCCCGTCCGGACTACATGCCGCCGAATGATGGGATCACGCCCTGGCTCCTCGCCGGCAAGCCGATCGCCGAGGACCCCGAACAGGGAGCAATCCTTTTCCGCGGCACCGGAGCGTTCTTCCCCTCTGAAGCCTCCAATTCCACCAACAGCCGCCTGCTTGGCACCACCGCCAATGGCACCGGTAACGGGATGATCAACTTCTATGGGGATCCCAATAATCCCAA
>CAZVCO010000374.1:1475-2176 GCA_964625795.1 uncultured Verrucomicrobiota bacterium
AACCCGGAGTACCTGGGATTGATCGTCCGCCCGATGCTGCGCGTCATGAAGCTGACGGGCGGCTATTTCCCGGGTGGCACATCCGTGGATCCCGCCACAGTTGGTTTCTACAATATTGGCAATCTTGACCTGCAAATCACTGACCGCAGCATCTACGACTACCGCAAGAACCTGTTCTCCGGTGGCGCGAGCACGCAGGGCAGTGACTTCAGGCTGCTTCAGGGTTCCATCGAAGGATCCTGGTGGGATAACAAGGTCGGTGTTGAACTGGCAGCGTTCGAGCAGAAATTCGACACATGGGGCTTCAACTCCCTCCAGGGCATTGAAAACCGGACCATCTCCATCGACATCAACCGCTACATGATCGCCAAGGACAGCTCCGGCAACTGGATTCCGAATCCGGGATTCGGCCTTCCGCAGATGGGCGGCGCCTATGGCGGCAATGACCTCTATTCAAACCGTGAATCTCTTCGCGCAACCGGGTTCCTTGAACTGCGGGCCGAGGACTTCATGGAAGAAAGCTGGATTCAAAAGCTGCTCGGCCGCTTGAAAATCACGGGTGTCTTGCAGGATCGTGAAAGCGAAGGCAAGGAAGCATACGGTGGCCGTGGCGGTGTGGATCCGCAGGCGCTTGCCGATGCGATTGGTGGTGGAAATATCTTCAATCTTCCCAACACCTATTTCCGCAAGGGGCAGGCCTT
>CAZVCO010000375.1:0-2174 GCA_964625795.1 uncultured Verrucomicrobiota bacterium
CAAGCCTCCTTTGTCTCCATTTACCATATCTGCACCAATTCCGGGATGCGCCCTGACCTGAAGCCTTCTCCGCTTCATCCTTGCCCGGAAATCTCAGCTCTGTAAAAGAGCGGGATGTCGAAGAAAACCACTCCCATGATGAAACAGTTCCGGCGGATCCGGAACGAACTGCCGGCGGAGGTGATTCTGTTTTTCCGTCTGGGGGATTTCTATGAGATGTTTTTTGATGATGCGGTCGAGGCCTCCCGCATTCTGGAGATCACCCTCACCAAGCGGCAGAACATTCCCATGTGCGGTATTCCGTATCACAGCGCGGAGGGGTATCTGGCCAAACTGATCCGGGCGGGCAAAAAAGTGGCGATCTGCGATCAGGTGGAGGATCCCGCCCAGGCCAAGGGGATTGTGAGACGGGAGGTGGCCCGGATCATCACCCCCGGTTCGGTGATCGAGGACAACGTGCTCGACTCCTCCCGGCCGAATTATCTGGCCGGACTGCACCGGGCGGAGGGCCGCTATGGTCTCGCGCTGCTGGACATCTCCACCGGGGATTTCCGGGTGGAGGAATCCGCGGATCTCGAACCGCTGCTGGACAGCATCGGCGCGGCCGGTCCGGCCGAGCTGCTGCTTTCCGATTCGGAACAGGATATCCGCACCCCCGAAGTGAGCAGCGCCGCTCCGGTGGTGACGGAGTACGACGACTGGGTGTTTGAGGTGGATACCGCCCAGGATTTTCTGGTGCGGCATTTCGAAGTCCAGTCGCTGGAGGGCTTTGGCTGCCAGGGACTCGGACCCTCCCTCGGTGCCGCCGGGGCGGTTCTGCACTACATTCATCATCACCTGCGCAACAAGATCGATCACGTCCGCCGCATCCGGGTGGGGAATCCGGAGGAGTTTCTGGTGCTGGATGAGGCCACGGTGCGCAACTTGGAGCTGGTGGAGTCCAACGATCCCCGTCCCGGCCACCGCGGTCCCACGCTGCTGCGGGTGCTGGATCAGACCCAGACGGCCATGGGGGCGCGCTGTCTGCGTCAGTGGATCCTGCGTCCGCTGCGCGATCCGGAGGCCATTGGACGCCGTCATGATGCTCTGCAGGCCCTGCGGGAACGGCAGAGCGATTTCCGTGCGGTGCGGGCCGAACTTTCGGGGGTCAAAGATGTGGAGCGGCTGCTGTCGCGTCTGCACGGTCAGTCCGGGAATCCCCGTGAAGTGCAGGCGCTGTCGCAGTCGCTGCGGGCCCTGCCCGCGTTGAAAGAGGTGCTGGCGGCCAGTCCCTCCGTCTGTCTGCAGGAGCTGGCCGGACGCCTTCATCCGCTGCCGGAACTGACGGAGCAGATCGACCGTTGGCTGGTGGAGGAGCCCCCGCCCAATCTGAAAGACGGCGGGGTGATCCGGGAAGGGGTGCATGAGGAGCTGGACGAATTGCGGGCCGCCTCCACCGAGGGCAAGGACTGGCTGGCCTCGTTTCAGGTGGAGGAACAGAAACGCACCGGCATCAAGAGTCTGAAAATCCGCCACAACAAAGTGTTCGGGTATTACATCGAGGTCAGCAAAGCCAATCTGGAACTGGTGCCGGAGGACTACCAGCGCAAACAGACGCTGGTGAATGCCGAGCGGTTTATCACCCCGGCGCTCAAGGAGGTGGAGAATAAAATTCTGGGGGCGCAGGACCGGTCGGTGCTGCTGGAGCAGGAGTTGTTTGCCGAACTTCGAACCCGGGTGTTGGAGCACACCACCCGGATTCAGGAAAGTGCCACCGCCCTGGCCGAGACCGATGTACTGGCCGGACTCACCGAACAGGCCATGCAGGGAGGCTATTGCCGTCCGGAGATGGGCTCCGACGGCGAACTCGAGATCCGGGACGGACGCCATCCGGTGATTGAAACCCTGGAGGATGCCGAGCGGTTTGTACCGAACGACACCTATCTGAACCGGGAGGGGGATCAGCTTCATCTGATCACCGGACCCAATATGGCTGGCAAATCGACCTACATCCGGCAGGTGGCGCTGATCACCCTGATGGCCCAGATGGGCAGCTATGTGCCGGCCTCCTCGGCCCGGATCGGGGCGGTGGACCGCATTTTCACCCGGGTGGGGGCCAGTGACGATCTGGCGCGGGGGCGGTCGACCTTCATGGTGGAGATGCAGGAGACCGCCAATATTCTCAACAATGCCAC
>CAZVCO010000376.1:0-1351 GCA_964625795.1 uncultured Verrucomicrobiota bacterium
TGGCGATTGCCTATCGCGCGGGAATCAAGATTTTCGCCACCGGCGGCATTGGTGGCGTGCATCGTGGCGCGGAAGACAGTTTCGATATTTCTGCGGACCTGTTTGAACTGGCGCAGAGCTACAGCACCTATCATCAGACGGTTCCGTTCCTTAAAGCGGAGGCCGGAGTACGGGAAAGCCGTATGCGGCTGATCCACGATGTGGCCGACACTCTGAAAACCGGACTTGATCTGCTGGGTATTGAGGCGCCGGACCGGATTTAAGCGCGTCGTTCGGCGGTCCCCGCCGTAAAACAAAACTCTTATTTTACGGCGGGGACCGCCGAACGACTTCAACCATTGCAGCCCGGTGAATCCGAAGTATATAGAGATGATGACGTATTCTGCTTCTGCTCCGTTTCCTCAGGCCCGTGCGGTTGCCCTCTGGCTGTGGATTGTCTGTACCATGATTGTCACCATGGTGGGGGTAGGGGGGATTACCCGGCTGACGGAATCCGGACTGAGTATGGTGAGCTGGCAGCCGGTGCTGGGAGCGCTTCCACCTCGGACCGAGGCACAATGGCAGCAGGCGTTTGATGACTATAAGGAACTGGCCTCCACCCAGTACGAAAAGTTCAGTGCCGACCGTGAGATGACCCTCTCCGACTTTCAGGAAATCTTTTTCTGGGAATATATGCACCGGCTGCTGGGAAGGGTGATCGGTCTGGCTTATGCCCTGCCGCTCGCCTTTTTCCTCATCCGCTACCGGATCCCCGGCCGTTGGAAAATCCGGTTATGGATTGGGTTACTGCTGGGAGGATCCCAGGGGCTGCTGGGCTGGTACATGGTGCAAAGTGGTTTTGCGGATCTGGCTTCGGTGAGTCATTTCCGGCTGGCGGCCCACCTGTGCCTTGCGCTGTTTGTATTGTGTTATCTGCTGTGGATGATTTTTGATCTGAATCCGTTTCTGTCCCGGTCCGGGCAACGTACAAAGTCCATCAGACCTCTCTGGCTGGGGGCGCTGGGGGTTCTGGCTCTGACGGTGCTTCAGATTGTATACGGGGCCTTCACGGCCGGGCTGAGAGCGGGATACACGTATAATACCTACCCTCAGATGGGCGGGGGACTGCTGCCGGACGACCTGATTTCAGAGAGGTTTTCATCCTTCCTCACCAATCTGGTCTCCAATCCGGTCACGGTACAGTTTATTCACCGTCATCTGGGACTGCTGGTGGTGCTGGCGGTTGTCACGCTGTGGGCGATTGGGCAGCGGTTCCGTCTCATGAACAGTCAGTCTTTTGCCCTGTCCCTCCTGCTCGGACTGGTGGGGGTGCAGTTTGCGCTGGGACTGCTGACCCTGATCAGCGGCATGA
>CAZVCO010000376.1:1361-2158 GCA_964625795.1 uncultured Verrucomicrobiota bacterium
GGCCGTTTCGCATCAGGTGAGCGCGTGTTTTCTGCTTGGGTCTTTGATGTGGACCCTTCATCAACTGATCCCTTCGCGGGGCTGAGTGTACAGACTCAGGGCCGTGTCACTGCTGAGCTGGCGAAGGGGATGGGCTGTGCTTTTCGATAAACGGCCCAAGTTTTTCTAGAAGTTTGTGCTGTACCTTCTGAGCTTCGGCCATGCCAATCTGCGCCCCCGCCTTCATGAGTTCCGGTGATTTTTTCAGAAACGTCTGCCCGGTAGGAGATCGGTAAAAGGCATTCAAGTCTTCGAGTTCCTCAGCGGTAAAGGCTTCCGCGTACAGGGTTCGCATTTGACCAAGAATGGCGCTGCGGTCGATGTCCTCCACAAACCATGTCCGGTAGATGGATTTGAGCTCTTCTTTTTCCTCTTCATCCAACTGCAATTGAGCGGCCAGCTGATTCACCATCGGCAGCATGGCCTCAAAGCCTCCGAGCAATTGCTGTTCGATGTCCATCGCCTTAAATATGTCATCCAATGCGGCCGCTTTGTCGGCAGGCAGTTCAGATGCGGAGAGGTGGGGATTCAGCAAAAACAGCAGAAGGACAGCGAACAGGCGTTTCATCATGGCCGGGGCGGGGAAGGGTTGCAACGCGGGATGTGGACGGACTGAACGTGGGTTCAGTTCTCTTTAAACTGCGAGACCAGGGCCTGCACACTGGCTTTGGCGTCGCCGAGCAGCATGCGGGTGTTTTCGCAGAAGAAGAGGGGGTTTTCCACTCCGGCGTAACCGGGACGCAGGGAACGCTTCAATA
>CAZVCO010000377.1:0-2114 GCA_964625795.1 uncultured Verrucomicrobiota bacterium
GAAACGACCTAAGGGACCGATCATGATCCCGTTTTGACAATCGACGCCCCGAACCATCGCGTACCAGCGGTTCGTGACACCATGCGGGCGGCTGGGCGCCCAAGGCCCGGTAAAGCAGAATCTGGCGCGCAGTCGAACGTAATAAATCGGCTCCCCGCACCACTTCCGTAATCCCCATAGCGATATCATCCACCACCACCGAGAGTTCATAGGCCGGTATGCCATCTCGCCTCCACACGCTGAAATCGCCGAAATTCGTTCCAGCCTGATACGTAACCTTGCCATGATGCGCATCCTGAAAGGAAATCACCTCACCGTCCGGAACCCGAAACCGCCAGGTTACCCCGTCCGGAGACGCATATTCCTCTTCCACGCCAGGCGCCGGACGCCACTCCGGCGGAATCAAAGGCTCTGTATCCTGTTCATCCCCATCGTTTAGGGTGACCAACTCCCGCATGTCTTTTCGCGACCGGTTGCAGGGATAAATCCAGCCTCCGTCTCGAAGCTGACGCCAGGCGTCCAGATACCGGTCCAACCGCTCGGATTGATACACCACGTCCCCATCCCAGTCCAGCCCCAGCCAGGTCAACTCCTCAAGCGTTTCCTGCAAAAATTCCGGTTTGCAACGCGGCGTATCCGCATTTTCGATCCGTAAATAAAGCGTACCGGAGTTCTCCCGAGCCCGTTGCCACGCAATCCGAAAGGTACGGGCATGTCCCAAATGAAGTCCGCCCGAAGGTGTGGGGGCTAAACGTCCAACGTACACAAGCTTAGCCTCCGGTCAGGGCTTCACACACCCACAAGGCCGATGGGGTTTTGGCCGCGGCGACATGAATTTCCACATCCGTCCGTTGCATCGCCTTGAGAGTCATTCGAATGCAGGACTCCGCTAACTCCGGCTGATTGCAGTCTTCGCTCAAATGCGCCAAATAAATCCGCTGCAATTCCGGACCGGCGATATCTTTCAGCAAATCCGCCGCTTCCTCGTTAGACATATGACCCTGACGTCCGGCGATCCGCTGTTTGAGGGACCACGGACGCTCGGATTCATCCAGCAAGATCCGGTCGTGATTGGTTTCCAGTACTAAGGCATGACAACCCTTCAACTGATGACGGATCAATCGGGTCGGCAAGCCGATATCGGTCGCAAAGCCCACCCGGATCCCATGCGCTTCAATCACAAATCCGACCGGATCGTAGGCATCGTGTGGAATGCTGTAGGGATACAAGGTGAAATCCCCAATCTCAAACGGCTGTCCATTCGTAAAAATCTTCCATTTTAAGTCACGGAACTTTTCTTTGTGGGCCAACGACTGAACCGTACCTGCGTTTCCATACAGGGGAATATCATGACGTCCATTCAACTGCGGCAACGCCGAAATATGATCACTGTGTTCATGCGTAACGCAAACACCGTTCACATCAGGAAAGTCCACCCCCACTTCTTGTAAATGGGCACGAATACGTTTCGCACTAATCCCCGCATCAATCAATAAACGCGTAGATTCGGTGGCTAAATAGGTGCAGTTCCCCTAACTGCCACTGGCAAAATTACATAAGGTCACAGAAGGCATAGCCTTCAGAATGCACCATCCGCGGGCCCCTGACAAGTCAAAGCTGTGAATCAGATACGTTGCGGGAATTCGTTTTGTTCTGAAGACTCGTTTATCAGACAGGAGTGTCTGGACTACCGTTTCCCCTTCGGATACTGATACGGTTTTTTCTTTTGCACCGATTTTGTCGCGGATCTCCCGCCTCCCACGGGCAACGCGACCCGCAATTCGGCAATCTGATCCCGCAACAAGGCCGCCCGCTCGTACTCCAGTGCTTTGGCGGCTTCCATCATTTCGGTTTCCATCATCCGGATCGCTTCGTGCACATCGTATTCTTCGCCAGTTTCTCGAACCACGGCTTCATCCACATCTCCAGCTGTTTTCAAAATCGCCAAGCTGTCCTGAATCTCTTTCACAATCTGACGCGGCGTAATGTTGTGTTCCTGATTGTAGCGCAACTGAACATCCCGACGATGCTCCGTCGTCCGCAGCAACGCCTTCATGGCATCCGTCATCTTGTCCGCATACAAAATGACTTTGCCGTTAATGTTTCGCGCGGCG
>CAZVCO010000378.1:0-368 GCA_964625795.1 uncultured Verrucomicrobiota bacterium
GTGCTGCCGGAGGGGATGGACGACGGACTGGCCGCCATGATGGAGCCCTTTGCGGTGGCGCTGCATGCGGTCAAGCGGGCAGGGGATCTCACCGGAAAGCGGGTGCTGGTGACCGGAGCCGGCACCATCGGTCTGCTCACGGCTCTGGCGGCCCGGGTCTACGGTGCTCCCTCAGTAACGGTGAGCGATGTGGTGGAGCCCCGGCTGACGACCGCGCGTTCTCTCGGGGTGGATGCCACGGTGAATCCTGCCTCGGATTCGTTTCCGGAAGGAGGGTACGATGTGATTCTGGAGGCCTCCGGAGCACCGCCCGCCCTACGGCAGGCGTTTACGCTTATTTGCAAAGGCGGTACGCTGGTGCAGATCGG
>CAZVCO010000378.1:378-2109 GCA_964625795.1 uncultured Verrucomicrobiota bacterium
TGGTGGCGGCCGGACGGGTGGATCTGCAGCCGTTCATCACCGGCGTGTTTCCTTTCGCCGACATCTCCGCCGCGTTTGAAGCGGCCAATGACAAGTCCATGGCCCTGAAGGTTCAGGTGGAGCTGTGAGGAATTCGATCTGTATGTTCTTCCGTTGCGAACACTCAACATCGAACATCCAACATCGAACATCGAAGGAGCAGCCACCGAATAATCCCTTTATCCGGAAGAGAAATCCGAAGGATGTTGATGCCGCATCGAATTTCTTCTCTACTTGGACATTCGATGTTCGATGTTGGATGTTCGATGTTCGTATCCACACGTTCCTGCCCCGGAGATCCGAATGATCCAGTCTCCCCTCGGCTCAGTTTCGGCGCCTCCGCGCTGGGCGGGGTGTTTCACGCGGTGGAGGAGGAAACCGCGATCCGCGCGGTGCATACCGCCCTGGACGCGGGAATCACCTATTTCGATGTGGCCCCCGCCTATGGTGCCACCCGCTCGGAAACTGTGCTGGGAAAAGCGCTCAACGGCATTTCACGTGACCAGTATGTCCTCTCCACCAAGGTGGGCAAGACCACCCGTCCGGGTTCCTACGGGGACGACGTGTTCGATTATTCCGAGGCCGGCATCCGCGCCTCGCTGGAGGAAAGCAGCACCCGGCTGGGAACCGACGTGTTCGACATCGTGCATCTGCACGATTTCGAGTATGACAAGGGGAGATACACCGAGTGGGCGCTGGAGGAGGGCCTTGCCACCCTACATGCGCTGAAACAAGAGGGCCGTATCCGGGCGGTGAGCTGCGGAATTTATCCCATGGATCTCTGGCACCGGGTGTTTGCGGACTATCCCATCGATGCCGCTCTGGTGCACAATCACTACTGCCTCAACGACACCCGGCTGCTGGAGCTGTTGCCGATTGCCAAGGAGAAGGGGATCGGCCTCATCAATGCGTCCCCGTTCGCCAGCGGTTTGCTCACCGACCGCGGACCCGCCGACTGGCATCCTGCAAACCCGGAACAGCGGGCGGTCTTCAAACAGGCGGCGGAGTTCTGCCGGGAGCAGGGCACCGGCATCAGCGAACTGGCCCTGCGCTTTTCCAGTCAGCATTCCGATATCCCCACCACCCTGTTCAGCTCCGCCAATCCGGATTCAGTCAAACGTAATGTCGATTGGTACACAAGACCGGCGGACTCCGGTCTGGTTGAGCAGGTGAGAGAGATCCTGTCCCCTGTGCTGGATGTGCAGTGGGAGTACTGATCCGGCGGGCAAGCGCCGACAGTCCCTCTCCACGGTCCGTTCATTCCCCCTGTGAATCCGACTCTATGTTTACGCCTCTGGTCTTCTCTTTCTTAAACTCGGCAGGGGTTCGGCCGGTTTCTTTGCGGAACAGGGTGGAGAAGTGCTCCGGCGCCATGTCACAGGCGTGGGCCACTTCATTCATCCTCAGATCGGTTTCGGTGATGAGGCGCTTGGCGTAGTCGAGGGTGAGACGTCGGAGGTATTCGCCCGGCGTGACGCCAAGGTGTCGCTTAAAGCCCCGTTCCAGCTTCCGGCGATTGATGCCAGCCTCGCGGGCGGCGTCGTCGAGAGAGGCGCCCTGGGCCACATGCTCCAGCAGGAAATCCGCCGCCTTGGCGATTGCGGGGTCGTCAATGGCCCGCAGATTGGAGGACTGCCGCTCCACCACCTCCCCGGGTTCGATCATTTCGCAGATGGGGTCGGCGGAAGCAGA
>CAZVCO010000379.1:0-928 GCA_964625795.1 uncultured Verrucomicrobiota bacterium
CAGCGCATCCCGGTGGCAAAACTTGATTTCGAGGCATCCCGTGTACGTGACATTTCCTAAAATTAACAGCGAAACGCACATCCCGCAATCCTGAATCCCTCCTTCAAGCCAACTTTTTCGCATTTGCGAATTAAAGAAGGCCGCTTTTTCGACTTCCCTTGATGTCAGCCCCCATCCCGATGTAAGGTGCGAAAAGTTTGAAACCCATCCACAACGGAACCTACATATGAAAACCAAATCATTCCTTACTGCAATCCTCGCTTCAACCCTATCCGTGGCCATATCCCAGGCTGCACTGATTTCCGATAGCTTTGATGCCAATTTCAATAATTTCACCGCGCAGACAGCTGGTGGCGGTAGCGATGGTTTCCAGTGGAGCAGCACAGCCGGTGTGGGCGGTGTTTCCGGGCGTATCGATGCCATCGGCTCTGCCAATCACACGGACGCCGTTTACTACGGCGGCAGCGGATTCGCCGTCACCTGGGCCGCTGGGCAGGAGTATGCCGTGAGCACCCTGTTCACCGGCACTTTCGGCACCGGCAATATCAACCAAGTCACCACGGGCGCGCTTCGCAGCACCGGGTCGAATTTCTCAGGCGGTGGTTCCGGCGTTTGGGGGCAATTGCGGCAGGACAGCACCGGCAATCCTTTCCTGAGATTGTATCAGCAAAACAATCTAGTAGGTAGCGCATCAGCCAGCTTCGAACTGACCAGTGGCAACTGGTATGAGTTGGAGACCCGCTTTTCGCTGACCAACGACACGACCGCAGCGACCCTTGGGGTCTATCTCTATGACCGCGGCACCGATGGTACGGATGCCCGTAGCCTCGTCGAATCAGTCTCAGCTACAAATGTGACGATTACCAATGGCGGTTTCAGCGGAGCGGATTTGTTTGCCGGCTTCGGCGGCGGTAACAACTCCGGCAGC
>CAZVCO010000379.1:941-2099 GCA_964625795.1 uncultured Verrucomicrobiota bacterium
GGAACGCTCGCGATCTTCCGTCGCCGCAAGTAATCGTTCATTCGAACCGAATCCGCCCGGATTCCGACCTTCGGAACCGGGCGTTTTCTTTCTTCCGAATGTCGGACATCACAACAAAACAGCGGACAGCACCCGTCCCGGGTGCAACCACAATGCGGGCGGGACGCCCACAGTCCGCTTTCGATAGGTGAGCGTGATACCATGATCGTCGCGGCCAAAACACCAACGCTTCGGGACATTGCAGAGATTCTGGGAGTAACCCCCACGACGGTCTCCCTTGCTTTGCGTGATAATCCCCGTATTTCCAATAAAATGCGCGCAGCGGTCAAGCAGACCGCTGATGAACTGGGTTATCAGCGCAACGCGGAGCTTTCCCGGGTGATGATGAAACTCAAAACCTCCCGCAACCGGGAGATCCGTCCCGTGGTAGCTTTAGTGGTCGAGGGCACTTCAGGATCAAAGGTCCACGAGCAGACACGGCAAATCGTTCAGACGGCCACGGAAGAGGCGGGGTACGCGATGGATGTAATCCGAATGGGAGAGCCCCGGATGTCCTTTACGCGTCTGGGAGATATTCTTCGCGCCCGGGGGATACGCGGGGCGCTGCTGTATCGCCCGGGCGGCACCGCTCCGGAACACAGCGAATGGATGGAGGATTTAGCCTTCTGTTGTGTGGGGTCCGCGCTGGAAGGAAGCAAACTCCCCGTTTGTATGTGGGCGGCCCATGCCGAAACGCCTCCAAACGAAACCCTGTTGTTTGAAGCTGCAATGGATCTTTTGGATTTACAACTGCAACGAAACCGCTTTGGTGCTCCGGAGCATGAGATCAGTTTCACGCTTTCCTGAGCGGATCCTTTCACGAACCGGAATGTTCCACTTTTTGTTAAAAACCTATTTATCGTGTGTTTTAGCCTACTCACCTTCAGAATTTTATGAATAAATCTTCCCTTCAAGCCGCGAAAACAGCGGACTGCACCCGTCCCGGGTGCAACCAAAACGCGGGCGGGACGCCCACAGCCCGCTCTAGATAGACTTCCCCTTTCCCACTCGAAAACATCATGACCTCAGCCTCATCTTCAGAATTCGACGTCCTCGTCATCGGTGGCGGACCCTCCGGATTCGGCGCGGCGGTTGCTGCGGCCCGGGCCGACGCACGCA
>CAZVCO010000380.1:0-2078 GCA_964625795.1 uncultured Verrucomicrobiota bacterium
AATTCGGATGCAGCGTAACCGTGGTGGGCGATGATGAACTCCACCTGCCGGGGACACCGCTGCAGGTGAACGGTCAGACCCTGACGACCTATGAGGATCACCGTATGGCCATGGCGTTTGCACCACTGGTGTTGTTTGGAGAACTGAAGATCGACGAGAAAGATGTGGTGGCGAAGTCCTATCCCTCTTTCTGGGAGGATCTGGAGCGGCTGACAGGAGAGCGTGTATGAAGCATCGGACGGTATGGAGTGACGAACAGGGCGGTCAAATCGGAGGATCGCCCTCGAAACAGAACCGGAAGAAAAAGCAAAAGGCCCCTAAAGGAATTACCCGGGCGGGTTTTCCGGATGACGGCGTGGTGCGGGTCTGTCGGGAGAAGTCAGGGCGGGGAGGTAAAACCGTGACCGTCGTGGTCGGGGTGCCAGGGGGTAGTCCGGCCCGTGAGGACATGCTCCGGGATCTTAAAAAACTCTGCGGTTGCGGGGGAAAGCTTCAATCCGGTGTGCTGGAGATCCAGGGAGATCAGCGCGACCGCATTATGGGGTATCTGGACGGAAAAGGCCTCAAGGCAAAGATTGCCGGAGGGTAACGTTCCGGGCGCAGAAACACATCACCCTTTCAGCAGGTGGTGTTCAGGTGACCCTTTCGCTCTTCTTAATGATGAGAAAGAGGTTTGAATCGTAGCGCGGAGGCAGAGCAGATAACGGGTCCTTTGTGGGACCCGTTATGCTCAACCTGACGGAGGGTTAAATTCCCGCAAACAGCGCTTTAGTAAACTCGCGCCGCATACGGCTGATGTTGGAGATGGAGATCTCTTTGGGACAGACCGCTTCGCATTCGGCATGATTGGAACAGTCTCCAAATCCCTCGGCATCCATCTGTTTAACCATTTTCATGGCCCGGGTGCGGCGTTCCACCTGTCCCTGCGGCAGCCAGGTATACTGCGAGACTTTGGCGCCCACGAACAGGCTGGCGCTGGCATTGGGGCAGGCGGCCACACAGGCACCACAGCCGATGCAGGCGGCGGCATCCATGGCGGCCTCGACATCATCTCGGTGGATGGGCTGCAAATTGGCATCCTGAGCGCTGCCGGCGTTCACCGCCACGTATCCGCCTTTGCCCATAATACGGTCAAAGGCACTGCGGTTCACCACCAGATCTTTGATAAGAGGAAAGGCTTTGGCCCGGAAAGGTTCCACCGTGATGGTGTCGCCGTCTTTGAACTGCCTCATACGGATTTCGCAGGTGGTGCAGGCCCCCTTTTCCCCGTGGGCGATACCGTTGATCACCAGACCGCAGTTTCCGCAGATTCCCTCCCGGCAGTCGCTTTCAAAGGCCACCGGCTCCTGTCCGCTTTTGACCAGGGATTCATTCAGGGTGTCCAGCATTTCGAGGAAGGACTGGGACGGATCGATCCCTTCTACGGTGTAGTCGACCAGTTTGCCGGGGGCGTCGGGTCCCGGCTGGCGCCAAATTTTCAGATGAACTTTCATAATGGTTTCCTAAACAGACTTACTTGTAACTGCGGGTACTGGGGATGACGTTTTCATAATGGAGGGGCTCAATCAGTCTCTCGGGCTCTTTGCCCTCTCCCTGATATTTCCAGACGGCCACGTGGCAGAAATTCTCATCGTCCCGTTTGGCTTCGCCTTCCTCGTCCTGTGACTCCACCCGGAAGTGACCGCCGCAGGATTCCTCGCGGGCGAGGGCGTCGCGGGCCATGAGCTCTCCCAGTTCAAGGAAGTCTTTCACCCGGCCGGCTTTCTCAAGCTCTTTGTTATAATCGTCGGTATCCCCGGGAACGCAAAGATCTTTGAGGAATTGTTCGCGGATTTCAGGGATGTTTTTCAGGGCTTGCTTCAGACCCTTTTCCGACCGGGCCATGCCCACTTCATCGATCATGATATTTCCCAGCTGACGGTGAATCTCGTCGGCCGTGGTTTTTCCTTTGATGTTCATCAGGGCATCAATTTCAGCTTTGACCTCGGACTCGACCTGATCAAATTCCGGTGCATCGGTGGAGACCTCGTCAGGACTCTCGGTCGCAATGTAATTACCCAACGTATAGGGGATGACAA
>CAZVCO010000381.1:0-377 GCA_964625795.1 uncultured Verrucomicrobiota bacterium
CAGTGGATTGCACCCCTCCTCAATCAGATATTCCGCCGCGATCGCGCCGGCCTGTCCATTGTCCGGGGTGATCAAATCCACCCAGTGCCGACCGTGCCAGGTCTCTCCCAGCACCTGAACCGCCGGGATCCCCTCCAGCATCTGAGTAATTTCCCGATTCACGTTGTGGATGTTGGACGTACGGAGAATCACACCCTGGGCATCTCCCACCAGCTCCCTGATGTTGCAGTGCTTCAAATCGGGCACCATGCGGACCTGCAACGTACGCCCCTGATCCAGGGTATGCCGGTGCATGGCCTCCACCAGATGTTCGGTCACCGGCGACATGGAATGCGGATTGAACTCACCCACCCTCAGCAGAGCCAGCGGTCGGGCCG
>CAZVCO010000381.1:421-2056 GCA_964625795.1 uncultured Verrucomicrobiota bacterium
TCCCCGGGGGTCATACCCCAGTTC
This sequence comes from uncultured Verrucomicrobiota bacterium, assembly GCA_964625795.1. Classification (GTDB taxonomy): domain Bacteria; phylum Verrucomicrobiota; class Kiritimatiellia; order SS1-B-03-39; family UBA6053; genus UBA6053. The sequence continues at coordinate 446 of CAZVCO010000381.1, forward strand.
CTCGATGGCCTTCCGAATCCGGGCCTCAGCACGTTCACTCACCGGCCCGGCCTGATTCATCAACCGGGACACCGTGGCAATGGACACGCCGGCACGCTCGGCAACATCGGTAATGGTCACTTTCGACTTCATGTGAAAAACATGTAAAATAAGCTGAAGGATATCAATGCATTTTCACAAAATTACGTATATCAGGACTGGGAACCGACGGCATAGACTTAGGTGTAAAACCGTGTCCCCGGCCCTATTCTTGTTTTGGGTATTGGTGGTCCCGGCCCATATGCCTGCCCCTATTTTCCCAGTGCCTGTTCTGTCACCTCGACACTCCGAACCGATTCATTGAAATGCGCATCCACCGCCGTGATCACGTAATAAAAGGGTTTTCCGGCGGGCAGGTCGCAGTTAGAGCGGTTTTCTTTGTAGGTCACATCCGCGAATTCACTGAGAATCAGTCCGGTGGCGATAGGCTTGGACAGGTGGGCGCCCAATGGTTTTCCTTCCGAGCGGTAGACGTTGTAGCTCACCACATCCGCCTCCGGACTGTCGGCCCAGTCCAGCAGGATATGGCCCGGCCGACCGGCCGTGCGCAGCCCGGTCGGTGCGGAGGGCGGACCCGGCACCGGATCGGGAGCCTGCTCGATAATCAGCATCGGGGCATTCCCGCGGTCAAGTCCACCCAGATAGCCATTATAGGTGCCCGTGTTGGATTTTTCCACGATCAGGGACACGATCCTGTCCCCCTCCTCCCATTCGGCCTGTACGAGCGGAGTGACATCAAACTCCAAGGGAATCTCTTTGCCATTTTCCACCAGCTGCACTTCATCCAGCCGACCCTCCACTGCAGGCCGGCTATCGGTGGCTGGGAATGATTCCCCGGCCACCGCATAGTAGGAGAACGGCGTCCGCACTGCCGCGGCTGCATGCACCCGCAGACGTGCACGCTCAATAGAGCGCAGATCGAGACCGCGCAGATTAAAGGTAAATGACGGCTTAGGGCCCTCCATGGCGTTGATGCGGATCACCCGCATGTTTCCCTCCGGAGGCGGTTCCGGAATGGCGCCCTGCGGCAGAGGCTTTCCAGCTTTTTCCATCTGGGCCAGATAAATGTTCTGCGGTTGCAGGCGTTCCGGATCGATCTTCTCGAACCAGAGCGTCTCGGTAATAGTGGTGTCGATATCGGCATCATAGCCGACAAAGACATGCCCGTTTTGCGTATCCTCTGGCACCGTACTGGCATCCAGGGTCTGATCCCCGAAGATCCGCCAGTGGGTTTCATACTTCTGACGCTGGGAGTCCTTCAAGCCGCCCAGGGCCCGTTTCCCGGTCCCCACGTCCACATGGGTGTACAGGTTGTATCGTGCACCCTGTCCGTGATGATGCAGGGCCATTTCAAACCCCTTCACATTCGAGACCACATTGTGATTCGGCACATTGATGATGTCAAAATCGTGGAAATACTTCCCGGTGAATCCGATATTATGAAACAGACTGTGCCGCGCGGTCATGCCGATCCCCACATGCCCCACCCAGCGGGTGATCCCGCTGGAGCCGATGATGTCCGGACGGATGATGGAATGATCGAACAGCACGCTCAGCACCGAAATATTTTTC
>CAZVCO010000382.1:0-578 GCA_964625795.1 uncultured Verrucomicrobiota bacterium
GGATCGACCACGGTCTTCAACACCGGCTCAATGGCATCATGGTGCATTGCTACAGCAACAGTCCGATGCTGGCGGCGGAGGTGAACGGAGTACAGCGGCCGGTGGGCTGGCTGACCACCTCGGTGAAAGGCCGTGACTGGGGCGCGCAGCATGTCAACGATGTCCGGCGCATTCCCGGCGCTCAACAACAAGATGGAACCAATCTGTTTGAAGGCCCCGCCTTTGGTGCCGATGCAGGACTGGTGCCGGATGAGGAACGGATCGACGCCATGAAAGGGTTGATGCGACGGGTGTTTGACCATGCGAGGTCGAAGGACATGGAGGTGTATCTGGCCATGGATGTGGATTGTCAGACGGATCATCCACAGGCCATTCTGGACACCCTGCCGTCCGGGGCGAAGATCGAGGTTCAGACGCCGGCGGGTGTGAAGGCGTTTGTGCATCCGGAGCACCCGGAGGGCGTTGCGGTCTATCGACAGATGATCGAAAACCTGCTGTCGGGATTTCCGCAGGTGACCCGGCTGGTGGCCTGGTTCCGGGGGCAGCGCAATGCCTGGGGACTGCTGTCGCATCTCCGG
>CAZVCO010000382.1:588-2048 GCA_964625795.1 uncultured Verrucomicrobiota bacterium
GCCGATGACGTCGAGGTGGTCGGCGGCCAGGGCGCCGGCGTAGTGGCCGGTGCCGCAGCCGAGGTCGAGCACCGTGCCGCGCGGCGGCAGGTGCCGGTGCAGGCTCTGCATGGGGTCGGCCACCTCCACCGCCCGGCCGCCGTATCTGTTTGCGCTGGCGAAAATCGTGCAGGTGTTTCAGCGGGTTCTGAACGAGCTGGGCCGGGGGGATATTGAGCTGCTATGTGGGAGCTGGGACATGGCCTATCTGGACAGTTTTCATTTTTTCGTCGACCGCTCTGTCCCCCTCATCGTGCTGGATTACGCCGTCGAATTCGAGTCGCATGATTTCCGTCAGGCGGTGTCCGGGGTATCCGGAGAGCGGGAGGTGATTCCGGTTTTATGGGCACATCACGATGATCACAGTTACATCGGCCGCAGCTATGTGCCGGTGCCCCGGCTGCAGTCCCGGCTGGAGGGAATGGGGGTGGACAGTTTCGGGATTATCCACTGGACCACCCGCCCGCTGGACCTCTATTTCAAAAACACCTGCCGGCAGGTCTGGCAGGCGTCCCGGAACGAGGCGCTGCAGGTCACCACCCGGAAAATGGTGCTGGATCTTTTCGGGGAGGAAAACGCAGAACATCTGACGGACTATCTGTATCTGTGGATCACCACCAGTCCGATTTTCGGGGTGGAGACCAATCAGCAGTTCATGTCGGACCGGTTCAAGCCTTACGAAGATCCGACTCAGCAGATCCTGCTGGCCCGGAAACGGCTGGAGATGCTGGACAATCTGCCCGCCCCCGGCGCGCTGGGCCCGCAGGGAAGGGAATGGCTGGCATTTTACCGGGAGGCCGAAGAATTTGTCATCGCCTTTCATGCCTGTGTGGACGTGATGCTTCGATGTGAGGATGTTCCGGCAGAAGAGGCCCGGGAGTTGCTGAGCCGGGTGTCTCCGGAAGAGGCTCTCCGCCGGTATGGGCGTCATATTGCCCAGGGGGAAACCACTCAGGGAGAACGTGGCGTCCTGGTGTCCATGGCCACCCGCTGGGTGGTCTATGCTGAGGAACTGCGCCAGATGGTTGGACTTGCGCCTGTGAGGCTGAATTTTGCCCCCACTCAGCATGATCCGCTGGCCACCCTGCCGGGGTTGCACACCTTTTTCTATGAGGAGGACGGCACCACCTGGCTGCAGCTGGGGGAACAGGAGACGGGAGCCCCTGCCCGTGACATTCCGGGGGGAGAGGAACTTGAGGCACACGGGCTGGATCTTTCCGGCGGCGTCACCCTGCGGGTGTATGCACAGCTGAGCGATCGCGGGCCTGAGGACTTACCCATGGCGTTGTCCCCCCACGGTCAGCCTCTCCACTTGGTGTGTGAAGTGATCGACACCGGCGTCGGCATTGCCGTAGGAGAACAAGACCGCATTTTCAACGCCTTTGAGCAAACCGCCACAGGCAAGATCACCCCCCACGGCA
>CAZVCO010000383.1:0-2046 GCA_964625795.1 uncultured Verrucomicrobiota bacterium
CGGTGTGCTGCTTCGCATCACGCCCGGCTACGGTCTGTGACCCCTCCGGGGTCTTGAATCTTTTCCGTGTGCTTACTACACGCCTCATCCCGGAGGGATGAAAGAACGTAGCCGGTTGTGGAGCGCAGCGAGACGCCGGGGGAAGGAACCCCACGCGCAGAATTATACGACCCCGGAGGGGTCGCAGAGTCCGATGTGCGACACCCCACCGGGGTCTTTCCTCAACATCATCTTCCGTCACATGCCTGAGGGCTAGAGCATTTTTAGATTTTCTGTAGCCACGAAAAGGCACAAAGAAACACAAAAATAAATTTAAATGAAATCTCTAAGATATTTATAGAGAAGTTTTTGTGTATTTTCGTGCCTTCTTGTGGCCAAGAGAAAAGCGGCTACAGTTTTTCAGAAAACGCTCTAGCATTCCAGTTCCCGCCGTATTTCCTCAAGTCCGCCGATCCTGTGCTTCCTCAGCAGCCTCTATCAGGTCAGAAGAAGGCGCCATGAACCATTACCCCTGTTTCGGAAGTAAGGGCTGAAAGCGATCCTTGAGGGAGAGAGATTCGCGGACCCGTTCCTCAACGGTCATGGACCGAAGACGTCTCAACTCCTCGGCTCTGGAGGCATCAGCAGATGCGCTGGGGCGGGCCTTGGGGAAAGAAACAGATTTGGGTTCCGGGTTCATTCCTAAACGATACCTTTGAGGGTTCGTTAGACAAGAAAATCTTTTTTCCGGTCGAAGCGTATTCCATTTTCTATCTGAAGGGCAAGCGGATTAATTTTTGTGAGAGAAAACCGCCAACCATCCAAATACTCCGGGGTCATGCACTGAGTGGTATCCTTTCCCAAAAGGGTTTTTCCACGGGGGCCGTGGAACTACGGCTACAATTGTTCCTGTAACTCCTCCAGCTCCTCGCCGAGCTCGATCCATTCGCGGGTGGTGTTCTGGATATCGCCGGCCAGAGAGTTGAGGGTCTGCTGATGCGTTTTGAAGTCCTCCACCTCTCCGGCCTCCAGTTTCCGAAGTTCGGAAGCCTGGTGTTCCTCCAGTTCCGAGAGTCGGAACTCGAGTTTGGAGATGCGGTTCTCGAGTCTCCGGATCTGTTTGCGGGTTTCCTTGCGAACTTTGCCGTCCGGTTTTGATGGGGCCTTGTTCTCCGGTGGTCTGGGAGAGGATGGCGGTGCGCCTCCCCGGTCGCGCTGACTCAGATAATCGTCGTATCCGCCCAGCCAGCGGCGGACGCCCTCCGGACCAATGGAGAGGATGCCGTTGGCGGTATTGCGGACAAATTCCACGTCGTGGCTGACCAGACAGACCGTTCCTTTGTAGTCTTTCAGAGCCTGCTCCAGTGCCTCGCGTCCCTGAATATCCAGGTGGGTGGTGGGTTCGTCCAGCAGGAGCAGATTGGGCGGGTGAATGAAAATCCGGGCAAAGGCCAGACGGATTTTTTCGCCGCCGCTGAGCACCTTCACCGGTTTGGCGTGATCATCGCCGCTGAATCCGAAACCCCCGAGCAGGGTGCGGATCTCCTGATCGGTCACCCGCCCCGGAGCGGCGTCTTTCACCACTCCGAAGGCACTGCGCTCCGGGGCCAGAGTCTCGGCAAATTCCTGGGACTGAATGCCGGTCACGACCTGATGTCCGGGAATGCGTCTGCCTTCGGTGGGCTCCAGGATGCCGGCCAGCAGTTTGAGCAGCGTGGTCTTTCCCATGCCGTTGTATCCCACCAGGGCCAGGCAGTCGCCTTTCTCGATTTGCAGATCGACCCCGCGGAACAGAAAGGGACTGTCCGGGTAGCGGAAGCCCAGATTCTCCACCCGCATCAGCTGATGTCCGGAGTCGGGCGGGTCCGGAAGTCTGAGCAGCGTCCGCTCCTCCTCCCGCTCCACCTCGGGCAAGGGCTCCATTTTCTCCAGCATCTTGATCCGGCTCTGCACCTGGGCCGCTTTGGTGGCCTGAGCCCGGAAGCGGCGGATGAAATTCTCCATGTCTTCGCGCTGACGGTGGAGGGTCTTATAGCGCGCCTCCTGCTGTTCGATGCGCTCTTTGCG
>CAZVCO010000384.1:0-2034 GCA_964625795.1 uncultured Verrucomicrobiota bacterium
CGTTCCCGCGGCCTCGCGGGCAGGCTTTTTGTGGCCGTAAAAGAATTCGGCTATGTTTTTGTTTAAATTGCTCTATTTCTATTTTGAGGGGGGAAATAGTCCTGATGAATGCCCCAACTCGTTTTCGAAAGCGATTACGATGTCGATCCCGAACCCGGTTTTTCTGTTTTTTAAACAGCACTCAGAATCTTTCGCTCCCCCTTCATTTTACTCACCGGTAAAGATCACCCGCTGAGTCAACTGCCCGCTCTCGTTCCAGGTGTAGGCCATTCCCCTCACCAACTCCTCCTCCTGAAAGGCCGAAACTTTGACGGGTCTGCCATCCGGACCATATTCATATTCATGCCGGATGCCGTTGGCATACCATTTGGTTCGGACCTTCAGACTTCCGGGGGTATATCCATAGACCACCCTCTTCTGCCGGTTTACATAGATGGCCGTCTCCCGTCCCAGTTTGTCGTAAGTGGTGGTGGTCGTCACATCGGTTTTCACCCTTCCCTTTTCGGTTTTAAGGAACCGCACCGAAGCCTTTCGGCCTCCCGGGGTGTAGGTGTACTCCACCAGAGCTTCAACTCCGCCGGGAAGCGTCTCCAGGATGTGCGTCACCCTGTCCAGCAGGTCGTAGCGGTACTGGGTGACGACCTCTCCGGTGGTACTTTTCGCCAGACGCCCCACGTCATCGAATTCATTGGCGACCCTCTGCCCATTTCCGTAGTCGATTTTCACCACCCGCCCTTCCCGGTCATGCGTATAACGGATTTCCTGTTCTCCGGTTTTACGGGAACGAATCAGCCCGGCCTGATTATACTTCCGCAGATCCAGTTCCCCCAAATCATTCACAATGCCCCCGACCCGTCCGCCTGCATCCCGCAGCAGGGTGGCACTGACCCCGCGCTCATCGGTCCATCCCAGCAAATCTCCGGAACGGTTGTACCGATAGGAGATCTCCTCCCCCAGTTGATTTTCAGAGCGCAACAACTTTCCCAGCTGATCGTATTCGTTCTCCACCTGCCGTCCCAGTTCATCGCGGGTGCGGATCACCCGGCCTCCCGCAGTGACGTGTTCCTCCACTTTGTGAATCAAACGGTCATCCCGATAGACCTCTGAGAGACGGCCGATCTCATTGAATTGCCGCTGATACAGGGTGTCGCCGTCGTGAGTGCCGATGAGACGGCCGTGTTCGTCATACTGAAACCGGTGACGTTTCCCCTCCAGGCTCACGTGTTCCGTCACGTTCCCATATCTATCATAGGACCAGCGTTCCTGAAATCCCATGGGGTATTGACGGGCCATGATCCGCCCCAGTTCATCATAGGCAAAGCGGTGAGTGCCGCCATGCAGGTCGAGAAACGAAGTGATCCGTCCGTGGTCGTCATAGTCAATCTGTACTTCATGACCCAGCACATTGCGGATCACCGCGGGCTTTTTGGACTCCTCTTCATACTCATACTCCATCTGTACCTGCCCCGGCCGGCCCTGTGAAATCAGACGGTGTTGGTCATCATAGGTGAACACCTTGGCCGGTTGCCCGGCCTGTTTATGATATATCAGATTGTGATGTTCATCATAACGGTTCTCCACCAGCTTTCGGCCATCCGGGGCCCGCACCTCGGTCAGTTTTCCCGCCCCGTTCTCCCGTTCCAGAGCGTAGAAGTACATCAGCTCGCCGTCATTGCGGCTGATCTCGATCAGTTCATTGGTATGCGGATTGAGAATGGTTTCCCTCCGCTTTCCGGCCCGGTCGAGCGACACCAGATGAATTCCACGCTGGCTGATCCCCCAGAAATACTGATGGCGATCGTCCCAGGCCAGCAGAGCGGAGGGAGGTTCATCCGGAAGTTTCAGCCCCGATTCCTTTTCAACCCCCTGCAAATCTGTCCGCCAGCCAAAATTCTCTTCGCTGCCGTCGGGGTAGGAAATACCGGTAACCAAACCCTCCGTGTAGGTGAACGAAATCGGGAGTTCCGACGTGGCCAACTGAATGCGGGTGAGCTGATCCGTGTCGGGATCGTAGTGAAAGGTCTGGCTCCTTTG
>CAZVCO010000385.1:0-1559 GCA_964625795.1 uncultured Verrucomicrobiota bacterium
CACAAACAGGACCTGAAAACTTTCCGGACAAGCCGGCAGGTCGGCGGACCCGGTCAACGCGAGCTTTTCGATTAAAAAATAGTCGGATTCCATGATCTTTTCCCGGGGCAACCCGGCCAGAGGGACCATCGGTTCAGCAGGCGTGAGTGCATCCTCCTTATCTTCCCACAGCGTAACCTCCAGCGCTTGGTCGATATGCAATTCCCGGGATTTGCCATCCGCGCCCACCCGTCCCCAATCATAAATCCGATAGGTGGTGTTCGAGTTCTGCTGAACCTCCAGCAGCAAACAACCGTCGGCAATGGCGTGAACCCGTCCGCCGGGCACAAAAATTGCATCCCCGGACTTCACCGGAATCTTTTTCAGCATCGGTTCCAAGGCATTGTCCTCAATCCCTTTCCGAAACGCCTCCGGGGTCACGCCCTCCGCCAGTCCGCAATACACCGCCGCACCTTCATCGGCCTCCAGCACATACCACATCTCGGTTTTGGCCTCGCCCCCGAATTCGATGGCGGTTTGATCGTTCGGATGCACCTGCACGCTCAGCGTTTTGGCGGCATCCAACACTTTGATCAAGAGAGGAAACCGATCCGCTTTCGCCCGGCTTCCCAGCAACGCTTGCGGATCTCCGGCAATCACTTCGTGGAGGGTCTGTCCCTCAAACGGACCGCTTTCCACCACGCTCATGCCGTCATCCCGATCCGACACTTCCCACGATTCCGCTACAATGCCCTCCGGCGTATCGTTACGATTCAGACGGGTACGTAATTTATCGCCGCCCCAAATATAGGGCTGATAAACAGGGCGAAACATGAGGGGGCTTGCAGGTGTTTTCATACGTTCTCCCTACCCCTCCGAGAGGGAAAAGGCAATCTATTGCAAAAAAAATTCATTTTTTCGCGGAAAAATCGGCTCAGCATGCTTTCGAGGTAGTGAACCCCAACCAAAGGACTGTTATGAAAACCTTATTTCTGATCTGTTTTGCCCTCTTCCTGCATCTAACCGTACAAGCCGAGGACTACGCCTATTGCCTCGGACGACTCGACCTTGCGGGCATGCCGCCCGCGACCTTGCAGCCATAGCGGGTGACCTTGCCGCCCGAAGGGCAAATTCTAAAGCTGAATTCCACCGAACAGGCCCTGCAAAGCCCAAAAGCCGAGCCTGCAGGCTTTTTACCTGCTGTCTACCGCGAAGCCATTGTCCGCATGCAGGAACGGCAGGTAACCCTTGAGTTCATCGTGGTGCATACCTACCCCACCCCCGAACCGGGAAAATTTGTACAAATCGAAGTCTGGGCACCCCCCAAACACCCCGCCGATCTGGAACCGCTCTTATATAAAGTTCCACTGCTGGCGGATCAGGAATGAGAATAAACCCCATTCTGAAAGAAAAGAGAGGTAACCACAAAATTCACAAAAGACTCAAAATGTAATCTGAGAGAAGAAAACAGGGAGGGCGACATCCCTTCTGTGAATTTTGTGTATTTTGCGGTTAAAAAACAAAAAATCCCCGTTCCGACGGTCGGAACGGGGTGTGGGGAATCTTCCGACGGTCGGAAG
>CAZVCO010000385.1:1569-2030 GCA_964625795.1 uncultured Verrucomicrobiota bacterium
TTCCAGGTTTTCGTCGATGAAGGTCACGGCCACGTCGGGCGGCAGGGCCGCGGCAAAGACCACCGGATGCGGTGCAGGCACCGGATCGGCGGCTTTGAGCTTTTTCCGAACCAAGACAATGGATCCGATGGCGGCGGCCAGTAAAAGCACGCCGAGTAACGGACGGTACACGATCCAGGCGATGGCGATGGTGACCGTCGAGAAACAGAAGGCCAACAGGAAGGCGATCATGCCGGTTCCGGCGCCTACGATATTCCCCAAAATGGGCAACACATCCGCAAGCACGGATAAGGGTTTAAACACCATACTTAATCCAATCCCCATCAGCAGGAATCCTCCACCTCGGATAAGCCAGGTCATCAAACGATTATCCGCCTGGGCTTTGTCGAACATCGCCCCCGCAGAATGCACACCGCTTTGCAAAAGTAGAATACTTTTCCCGGCTTTTGCGGCGTAGGGCT
>CAZVCO010000386.1:0-928 GCA_964625795.1 uncultured Verrucomicrobiota bacterium
GTTTTTTGAATTTCAGTTTTCGGTGACGTGGTGCAAGTGCCTCCTGAAGGAGTAGGGGGCTGTCTCTGCAACCCCGAGCCTCAGGAACAGTAACGGTATTTCTTCGGTAAGTTCCAAACATTCCGCGACTTTTTTCCTTACCGACGGCTCTTCCAGGGGCATGTTCATATGTGCATGCTTCACTCCGTTCCGCGTGGTCTCCAGCCCGAACCGCTGGAAGGTCTTTCCCAATCGGATCCAGGAAGGCGTGTTGTTCTCTTTCACCGTGAGGATGGCATAGGCCCCGGACTGCCGGTAGAGTTTGGTCCACCGCTTCGCCTCGGAAGCCGGGGTCACCATCTTTTTCATGATGAAGCCGCCCAGCATCCTCCCTGTTCCCGGGAGTCCCATGGTGGCGTTCCAGATCCCGTCGCCCGTCTTCATGGCTTCGTTGCGACTGAATCGCAGCCAGCGGATCAGCTCCTTCACGAAGGCATGGTTGCCGAACTGAAGGTCGCTGCCCTCGATGACCAGCGGCAGCAGCCGGTCGGCCAGGGGACCTTTCTCCACAAGGCGGAGGCCGACCCCGGCCTCTTTACGGATGCTTCGCAGTTGATCCAGGACATCTGTCCCTAGGGCCTCTTCCGCATAGGCGCCTTTGGTGACCTGTCGGGTGCGGATATGATTGAATAACGGATCCGCTTCCGGCGCATCGGAGGGGGTAAGTGTGACGGCAATATCACAGCTTTGCTGTTCCCCGTGGATGTTCACTTCCGGGGAATAGCCGAGCTGACGCGAGGCGATCAGCAGGTTTTCCAGGGCGCAGCCCAGGCTGAGATGTAACTCCCGCTGGTCCGCGTCCGCTACCTTGAGCCAGCGGCTCTTATCGGCCCAGATTTGGATCTCGTTCGCCCCCGCCTCGAACTGCCAGGGTTGGGTGTTGTGGCTC
>CAZVCO010000386.1:938-2016 GCA_964625795.1 uncultured Verrucomicrobiota bacterium
AAACAGCGCATGGTGATCGGGATCCACCACAGGAAGCGCCCTCGAAAAATCCGGCAGAACATGGATGCCGTCCTCCCGGTTACTGAAGATCCACGGCTGTGTGTTGTGGGATGAAGGGGCCCGCGATGCGTGGCGTACAAGCTGAATGAATGTGCTCTCATTGATCATGGCGTTAAAATTTGTAGGCAATACCGGCCTTTACGAAGCTGGTGCCCGGTTCTTCAAAGGTTGATTGGTTGTAGTAATCCTCGAACGCGGCGGATCCGCGGTAGAGGTCGATATATAGCCCGATGCGGTCGTCGTTCTTCAGGCTGAAAGGGTACATGCTGAAGCCGACGGATGCACCGTTGGACCACCGGTTGATGGCATACTCCGGCAGGATCCCGCTGTTCTGTATGTCCACAAGGTTGACCTCACCCGTATAGCCGAGACGAATGCTCATTTCCGCTCCAGGCAGTAGCCTTCTTAACAATGGTACCTGCAGCCGAAATGGGATGGCCAGCTGAGAAACACGGAGGTCTCGCTGCCCCATGGCAAAGTGTCCGGCATCGATGTAATAGAACTGCTGGTAGTGGTAGAGGTAGTCCACCCCCGTTTCGATAGCGATCCGGCCCAGGGGCTGTATGATATGAACACCTGCATTGGCTCCCATACTAGTTGCCCCGGCAAAGGCATCGACCTTGGCTTCCGGCGGAGGAGACGATTCCGGGACCACCGACATGTCGGTGTTCTCGACGATCCCCCCGTGCGCGATCCCTGCCTGTACGGAGATACGGGTCTTTTCCGGGTAGTCGATGTGCTCTGTGGCGGTGCATGCAGCGATCAGGATGCAGCATACCGTGAGGGTAATGAGTTGTATCGTGCGTTTCATGACATGTATGTTTTGGTTTACACGACAAAGCTATGGCACGAAGCGTGGCCAGGCGTTCCACTTTCGAATCCGGTGGTCTCACTTTGCAGAAAAAGGAGTCTCACTTTTTTCTGAGACGCTGCATGTATTCGGTTGGAGAGATTTTTTCGTATTTCCTGAATGCCCTGTAAAACGCAGCCTTGGAATTGAATCCGCTGTTATAGGCGA
>CAZVCO010000387.1:0-871 GCA_964625795.1 uncultured Verrucomicrobiota bacterium
CACCACCTTCACCGCCTCCCAGGGCCTGCTGCTGATGCTGCCCAACATGTTCAAAATGGCCGGCGAACTCTGTCCCTGCGTCATTCACGTGGCCGCCCGGGCGGTGGCCACCCACGCCCTGTCGATTTTCGGCGATCATTCCGATGTCATGGCGGTGCGGTCCTCGGGCTTTGCCCTCCTTTCCTCGGCCAATGTGCAGGAGGCCCATGATTTCGCCGCGGTGGCCCAGGCGGTCAGCCTCCGGACCCGCATCCCGTTTCTGCATTTTTTCGACGGCTTCCGCACTTCGCATGAAATGCGCGACTACCACCGCCTGTCCGACCGTGATCTGTCGGCGCTGATGGACGAAACCGATGTTCTCTCTCACCGCAAACGGGGGTTGACGCCGGACCGCCCCGTCATCCGCGGCACCTCGCAGAATCCGGACGTCTTTTTTCAGGGCCGGGAGCGCACCAATGAATGCTATGCCTCGCTGCCGGCCGCTCTGTCCGGCGCATTTGACCTGCTGGCGGACGCCACCGGCCGTCGATACAGCCTGGTCGAGTACAGCGGACATCCCGAGGCAGAGGATGTTCTCGTCATCATGGGTTCCGGCGGCGAGACCGCGGTCGAAACCACCCTGGCCCTGCAGGCGGACGGCGCGAAAATCGGCACCCTGCAGCTCCGCCTTTACCGTCCCTGGCCGGAAGAGGCCTTTCTCCAGGCCCTGCCGGCCACCACCCGGCGCATTGCAGTGCTGGACCGGACCAAAGAACCCGGCAGCCTGGGTGAACCGCTCTGCCTGGCCGAACAGATGGTACTGGTGCACGTGGAGTGTCATCGCGAGCCCCAGGGGCGCGGCGAGCTTGTTGCCCTGCGCTCGGATGCCTGC
>CAZVCO010000387.1:881-1995 GCA_964625795.1 uncultured Verrucomicrobiota bacterium
ACCTCCACTCTGCAACGGGCCGGAAAACAGACCGACGTCGTGGGTGGACGCTACGGGCTGGGGTCCAAAGAATTCACCCCCGCCATGGTCAGTGCCGTATTCGACGCCCTCTCCGCCGGACGTCTCCCCCGCGGTTTCACGGTGGGAATTGAGGATGATCTGAGTCAGTCCAGCATTCCCGTTCCTCCGGAATTTCACGTGGAGGCCCCCGACACCACCCGGGCGGTGTTTTACGGACTGGGGTCCGACGGCACCGTGGGCGCCACCAAGAGTTCGGTCAGCATTCTTCACGACGCCGGTCTGCATGCCCAGGGGTATTTTGTCTACGATTCCAACAAGGCCGGGTCCCAGACCGAATCCCACCTCCGCTTCGGTCCCGCCCCGATCCACGCCCCCTACCTCATTCAGTCCGCCTCTTTTGTGGCCTGCCACGCCTTTCTTTTTCTGCAGACCCGGGACGTGCTCACCCGCGCCGCTCCTGGCGCAACCCTGTTGCTGAACGCTCCCTATTCCGCAGACAGCCTGGCCGCTCACCTGCCGCTGGAGGTGGTGGAACAGATTCAGCGCAAGCAACTGAAGGTCTTCGTGATCGATGCCACCCGGGTGGCGCGGGAGGCCGGTCTGGGAAACCGGATCAATACCGTGATGCAGACCGGGTTCTTTCTGCTCAGCGGGGTCCTGCCGGAAGACCGGGCCCTGAAGGCCATCCGCTCCTCTATCTCGGACCGCTACGCCCGCAAAGGCGCCCGGGTGGTGGAACAGAATCTGGCCGCAGTGGAATCGGCCCGCTCCGCGTTTGTCCGGGTGGAATTCCCTCAGGATGCGCCCTCCTCCGGCCCCCGGCCGGCCACCGTTCCCGGTCATGCCCCGGACTTTGTTCAGCAGGTCACCGCCCCCCTGCTGCGCGGTGAAGGGGATCAGCTGCCGGTCAGTGTGTTTCCGGAGGACGGCACCTGGCCGGTGGACACCGCCAAATGGAACAAACGTGATCTCTCCCCGGTGGCCCCGGTCTGGGAGCCGGACCTCTGTATTCAGTGCGGACACTGTGTGGTCATCTGCCCGCACGGCGTAATCCAGGTGAAACAGACCGCCAGCGTGGATCTGGCGGAGGCCC
>CAZVCO010000388.1:0-689 GCA_964625795.1 uncultured Verrucomicrobiota bacterium
CCGGGCACCCTGACCGAACCGCGTCAATTCAACCTGATGTTCAAAACCTTCATCGGCGCCATGTCCGGCGAGGGGGAGGACAACACCGCCTATCTCCGTCCGGAAACCGCACAGGGGATTTTCATCAATTACAAGAATGTGGTCGACACCATGCGGGTGAAGCTGCCCTTCGGAATCGCCCAGGTGGGGAAATCTTTCCGGAACGAAATCACGCCCCGGAACTTCATTTTCCGTTCCCGTGAATTTGAACAGATGGAGATGGAGTGGTTCTGCCATCCGGATGAGGCCAAGACCTGGTATGACTTCTGGGTGGAGACCCGTCTCAACTGGTGGGCCTCGCTGGGGGTGGACATGAAACATCTGCGGCGGCGGGACCACGCCGAGGATGAGCTGGCCCATTATTCCACCGCCTGCGCCGATGTGGAATATCAATACGGCTTCACCTACCCCGGATTCGGAGAACTGGAGGGCATTGCCCACCGTGGAGACTATGATCTGACCCAGCCCCAGGAGGCCTCCGGCGTAAAACTGGAGTATTTCAATCAGGAGGACAACAGCCGGGTGATTCCCCATGTGATTGAGCCGGCCTCCGGCCTCACCCGCGGGGTGCTGGTCATGCTGAATGAGGCCTACACCGAGGAATTTGTGCCAAAAGGCGACACGGAGGGCGGACCTGTGCGGGCCGCCCC
>CAZVCO010000388.1:699-1995 GCA_964625795.1 uncultured Verrucomicrobiota bacterium
GATACGAAAAGAGAACCGTCCTCAAGTTCTCCCCCCGCATCGCTCCGATCAAAGTGGCGGTGTTTCCGCTATTGAAAAACCGGCCTGAACTGGTGGACAAAGCCAAAGCCCTGTACCAGGACCTCCGCACCACCTGGCCCTGTGATTATGATCAGACCGGCGCCATCGGGCGGCGGTACCGGCGGCAGGATGAAATCGGAACCCCGTACTGCATCACCATCGATTTCGACACCCTGGAGGATGACACCGTTACGGTTCGGGACCGCGACAGCATGGTGCAGGAAAGGTTGCCACTCTCCGAAATCCGTGCTTGGCTGTTCTCCAGACTGAATGCCTGAACAAATGACCGATTCGCCCGATCCTCAACCGCAACCGCAGCCGACAGAACAGACCTACCGGGTCTGCTCCGCCTGTCACTGCCGGGTCCACCACGAACTGGAGCGGTGTCCGGAATGCGGTGCGCGTCCGGGAGATCTGACCTCCCCGCGTCCGAATCGGAAAATGAATTTTCTGTTCAGCTTACTCCTGATCGGCTTCCTCGGGGCCGCCCTCTACCTGCTGTCCAGAAATGCCGAGCAGGCCCGGCAGTCGGAACTGGAGGCCCTCACCCTGCTGACCCCCTCTGACGGGACCGAAGAAGAGGACAATCCATTTCGTCAGGAAACGCCTCCCGCTGAGGATCCCTTTGGCGGTGAACCTTTGCACTCCCCGGACGACACGTCGCCGACCGCAACACCCGCCACCTCCTTTCCCCCGGCCGGGATTCCCCCCACCCCGACACCGCTTCCCGCTCCAACTCCCACCCCCACTCCGGTTCCACTGCCCCCAACTCCGGTACCGCCCACACCCACACCCTCGATTCTGGATACCAAAGATCAGATAAAAGAGGAGCTACGCCGTGAACTGGATCTAAGGGTGCCATTGGCAAAAGCCGGAGAAATGATTACTCTGACCCTTCAAACCGGCCGTCAAATCGAAGGCACCCTGCTGCAGACTGAACGGCGTCAGTTCAAAATCGAGTCCGCTATCGGATCCCAGTGGATTCCCTACCGGCGGCTGAACCTCGAATCCCGCCTCCGGGTGGATGCCTCCGAACGGGAGACCTTTCTGGAGGAAAAAGCTCTCGAACAAATCCTGAACCGTCGTTGAGAACACTGTGGTGAACCCCGGGCCCCCCTCCGATCTGGACCTGCAACTGGAAAAACTCAGGCAGGAAGTATATTCTCTCACGGAGGAGTGTGATTCCCGGCAGACCCGGGACCTTGACGCCCTAAAGACACCGCTGGATCCTGAGTT
>CAZVCO010000389.1:0-1953 GCA_964625795.1 uncultured Verrucomicrobiota bacterium
TGCCTAATCCACGCCGCCAGCGTTCGTTCTGAGCCAGGATCAAACTCTCCATAAATAATATTTATAAAGACTTTATCCGCTCAATTTCATGAGCCTCAAATTTCTTGATTGGGTTCGCACAAGTTTCACAAATCACATCATTTCTGATTCGAAATGTTTGTACTTGTTTACATGAGAAAGAACAGGGAGGGCTTCTCGCTTTCGCGTTCCGCACCTCGAAAATCGGGTCCGCGCTTATAACTCAGATGAGCTCAGGGTGTCAACGGGTTTCTAACAAAAAGTTTTTCTTTTTTTTGGCCTCGCTGACCTGCCCCGGGGCGGATCGTGTCTCTTAAAAAACAGGGCGGAAGTCGGGGAACGATTTCCGCAGGGCCGCGCAACATAGTCATCCCCGTCCCGTCGTCAACCCCTTTGTGAAAAAAAAGAAACAGAATCGCTTTCATGGTTGATTTTGCTGGGAAAATGACGTGCTATACTTGCTCCCATTATCCCCCTACTGGAGATTTTATGAACCTGTTTCTCTCTTTTGCCGCCGTTCTCGCACTGTCCCTTTCTGTTTCCGCTCAGAACTCACCACACAGTATCGGACTGGGGGTTCATTATTGGCAGGTGCTGGATGACCTGGATGAAGCGGGCTTTGATGAGTCCGGTCTGGCCTACATCGGTGCCTACCGCTACGACGGTGGACTGATCGCTCTCCATGCGGAACTGGAGGTGTTTCCGAGCGATTTCGGGGCGGTGGAGGAAGAGGTGCTTTCCCCACAGGTTCTGGTGATTGTGGGTGACGGGATCTACGCCGGTATCGGCGCCGGTATTCTGTATTCGGACGGGGAGTTTGCCGACAGTCCGTTTTACCTCCTCAGGGCCGGCCTGAACATTGCGGCCTTTGGTCCGTTAACCCTCGACCTGAACGCCAACTATGTGTTCACGGATTTCGACAATCTGAGCACCAGTGGTATCGATTCCAATACCATTACCCTGGGAGCCATGGCCCGGATCAATTTTTAACGATGACCCCGGTCACCCTTTTTGCCTACGGAACTCTTCGCCATCCCGCGGTGATCACCTATGTCCTGGGGCGGGAGCCCGAGCGGGAGGAGGTGGAGGTGGAGGGGTTTGTCCGGTATCGGATCCGGAATGCCGATTACCCGGGCATCCTGCCGCAGCGGGGATCCAGAATCGACGGAACCCTGTTCCGGGACATCACTCCGGAGGAATGGGAGCGGCTGGATGAGTACGAATCGGATCTGTACCTGCGGCAGACGGTCACGGTGCTGCATCCGGAGGGCGGCACCTCAATTGCCTTCGCGTATGTGTTGCCTCCTGAACATGAATCCATATGCACGGAAGAGCCATGGGATCTGAACCACTATCATCCTCGCCACCTTCCGGAATAGATATCCGTCACCTGGATCTCCAGGTCACGGATAAAGATCTTCCGGAGCATATTGTCAACGGCTACATGCGCTATACCTCCTTCCGGAAATTCGCGGAGGGAGGCACTGCCCTGCTGGAGGAGTGTCTGGATAAAAATCTGGGGCGGGTGGTGATTATGAAGCGGCTGCATGCCCATGTCATGGAGGATGAAACCGAACGCCGGCGCTTTCTGCGGGAAGCGAGGGTGACCGCATTGATCCAGCATCCGGCCACCGTACCGGTATATGAGATCGGCCGAGACCGGGCCGGGGCCGTCTATTTCACCATGAAAAAGGTGGAGGGCGTGGATCTGCGGGAGATCCTGCTGGGGATCACCGCCCGCGACGAGCATTTCCGGAAACGTTATCCACTGAAGGACCTGATCGAGGTGCTCATCCAGGTGGGCCAGGCCGTGGCCTTCGCCCACTCCAGAGGCGTGGTGCACCGGGACCTGAAACCTGCCAACGTGCTGGTGGGGGAATTCGGTGAAGTCATGATCCTGGACTGGGGTCTGGCCAAGATTCTGAACGAACCGGC
>CAZVCO010000390.1:0-1952 GCA_964625795.1 uncultured Verrucomicrobiota bacterium
TGTTGCTTCAGGCCTTCTCCGGAGTGGTGTCCGAGGTGGTGTCCCGCGGACTTCCCCCGGATTTGGCAGAAGCCCCCTGGATCTTACAGCGGCTTACTGAACTCCGCCTCGCCGTTTTTCAGCTGATCCTCCGTCTTCTTCAGCCCCTGCAGGTCGGGAATCCTCTGAGCCGGGTGGCAGAAGGAGTCCTCATCCCCTATTCAGAGGTTGGATCGGTTCTGCTGTTCCGGTTTACCCCGGTCATTCTCCTGGCGGCAGCCATAGGCATCTTTCTTTTCTCCCGGCGGGAAATTGGAGGTGCCTCGTGACCTCATTCCGGCTGTCGAGGGGTAGCGTCTTCATCCTGCTTGGAATCGTTTTGGTGCTGCTCTCCGGCATGTTTCATACCCCTCTGATTGAAAAACGGCAGCAGGAGAATCTGCAGCAGGTGGCGCCGGAAGACACCACGCCGCTGGTCGCACTCACGACCGTGGCCTTTGGCGGATTCCGTGGACTGGTGGCCGACGCCCTCTGGATCCGGGCTGCCAAGATGCAGGAGGAGGGGCAGGTTTTTGAACTGGTACAGCTGGCCCAGTGGATCACCCAGCTTGAGCCCCGGGTGCCGGAGGTCTGGTCGTTTCAGGCCTGGAATCTGGCCTACAACATCAGCGTGCTGTTTCCCGATTTCGAAGACCGCTGGCGCTGGGTGAGTCATGGGGTGGATCTGTTGAAGCAGGAGGGTCTCACCCACAATCCCGCCTCCGCCAGTCTCCACTGGGATATTGGTTGGATGTATCAGCACAAAATCGGAATGTCCTTTGATCTGGCCCATCTCTTCTACAAACAGCGTCTGGCGGCGGAGATGCAGGCCGTGCTGCCACAAGGACGGCTGTCGGAACGGGAACTGTCGGGGGCCCAGCGCTCGACTCTCGAAACGGACTGGGGCATGGACCCGGACCACATGCGGGAACTGGAGGCCTCCATCGCTTTCCTCGACTGGCAGATCCCGGAAACCCACAGCCTGTACTGGGCCAACCGTGGGCTGACTCTTCCCGCCTCGGAGTTCAACATCCGCTCACTCCAGCGGATGCGGATGCAGAGCCTGGTTTCACTCATGCGGGGAGGAACACGCTTGGAGGATGAAGAAAGCGGACAGGCCATCCTCCTGCCCCGCCCTGAGCTGATTCCGATCATTCTGGATGAATACCTGCGTGAGTTGAAGGGCCGCGGAGATGCCCATTTTCTTCACCGGGGGTTTCTGACCTTCCTGCGGGAGGCTCTGGTGGTCAGTGCGGAATACGGCCTTATGCCGCAGGCACTGGACCTGTATGAACGACTGGCCGCTGAGGTGGAGGAACTTGCGCCGGGCCGTCAGAACTTTCAACAGTTTCTCCAAGGCGAGCTCTCACAGAATCCGGCCACTCTTGAGCGGCAACAGGCTATGTCCCGGGTGGTGGCCATGCTGCAGCGTGCGGCAGACCCCGGGATGTCAGAGGTCCGCTCACGGGGTCTGACCCGCATGGCCCGCCAGCTTCACCGCCTTTATCAGAACAGCCTGCGTCCCGGCGAACATCGTGAACGGAACGGCCTTCCGCCCTTTGAAATGATAGAGCGTTTGGTGGAATCACAGACCTCCGTTTCTGTGGACTGATCCCAGAAAAATGGCACAGGGAGAGAGGGAGAACGCAGAGGCAGGCCATCCGGACTCCCTGAAGGTGCGCAGGTCACCCAATCACTCCGGAATCAGCCACGTCCTGAAACAAAGGGATTTTGATCGAAGGGTGAAATCCCCCCGGCTGAACACCGTCCCTGCATTGAGTCAGACGTAACAGCAGACCCCATCACCCCTCCGCGTTCTCCGCGTCACTGCGAGAGCAACTTCATCAACTTTCCCTGCTTCTCAGTAGGGCCTCCGCCAACCGCCCCCCACCAGACTGCTTTCAACTTCTGCGGTGGCAAGCCGGTGAGCGGAC
>CAZVCO010000391.1:0-1947 GCA_964625795.1 uncultured Verrucomicrobiota bacterium
GCGGGGGTCTTTAGAGGGGGAGGGCAGCCGTCTAGCCAGAGGTCTGATTCACCCACCCGGCGAGCGGGTGGGGGTCTTTCACATCCTCAAACGCCCCGAGAGATTCCTCCGTGGAGTCTTCCTGAAACGCCCCCCCGCGGGCTTGTCCCGTGGGAGCGAAAGACCTGTGGCTAGATTGAAAAGAGATGATTCGCAAATACCGTATAACCTTTCGTGCAGGGGAATGTCAATTTTGGCTGGTTTGTCGTAGAATTCACAGATGAAAAATATCCCCCTGTTTCTGTCCTGTCTGCTTTTTGGAATGCCGGCCCTGTTTGCGCAGGTGCAACCTTTGGTGGTGGACTGGGGGCATGACTGGGGGTCGGCCTGGTACCGTCAGCCGCCGGAGAAACAGGCCAATTCTGCCTGGCGTCCGCTTGCCGAGGAGGATCTCAATGACAACGGAACCGCCGAGGACGATTTTATCGGCGGCTGGCCGTTGGATCCCGAGGTGCCGCTGAGTCCGAACAACATTGT
This sequence comes from uncultured Verrucomicrobiota bacterium, assembly GCA_964625795.1. Lineage (GTDB taxonomy): Bacteria > Verrucomicrobiota > Kiritimatiellia > SS1-B-03-39 > UBA6053 > UBA6053. Next base: position 517 of record CAZVCO010000391.1, read on the forward strand.
GTACGACTATACGCTTCCCAGTGCCCGTTTCTATGGGGCGGCGATCGTGACGGTTACCGATCTACCTCCGAAAGATGGAGGGGGCTTCTTATCGGCCAAGGCTCCCACTGAAGGACACATTAATCAGAACCATGAGCTGCGCGATGACTGGAATCTGATGTGCTTTCCCACCGTGAAGCGGAAACCGGAGTCCTCCCGTTATGCGGGGGCGATGCTGATGTACTGGGAGAAAGATGATTTTCTTAATGGCGGCGACCGCCTCCGGGTCTCCATGGACGACGACAGCAGCATCGGAGTGTTTGTGTCCCGTTACTGGGGAGGGATCAACTGGGGCCGCTGGATCATTCGTGACAGCGGCACCTTTTATATTTCCGAGGCCACCTTTGCTGGACAGACGGAGCAGTTTGATTTGACCGATTCCTCACCGTACACCGGGGCCCGGAACCCGGTGGTGCGGACCACACACGTGATCTCACCCGGCGCTACCCGCTGGGCGGTGTACACCCCGCGTCCGCCCCATGAGGTGTTTTTCGATGCCGGTACTGCAAGCTATACCCGTCGCAGCTTCGACAACGTCGATGCGGTGGGGTTTCTGGCTCAGCGCGATATGAGCACCGGACATCCGGTGGCCGGCGGGTTGTGGGACCTGCCCCATGGAGTGGGGGAGCCGATCGCTCTGAAGTTTAATGCCGTGCAGGTGCGGGCCCGGGTGCAGCGTCCGGCCATGAGCTCGGAGGTTTTGACCCTGCGTCCGGTGGGGAATGCCTTTTTTATGGCGGAGACCCCGGTGACCTTTGCCCAATGGTTGCAGGTCCGGCGATGGGCCGTCACCAATCAGCGGGCCCGCGCGTTCACCGAGGGCTATGAACACCTGGAGATCGGAGGCTATTCGTTTTACCGGGACGGCGCGATCGGGTCGATGCTCACTGGACGCACCAAGGAACATCACCTCGGAGAACCGGTGACCAGTCTGTCCTGGTACGACGCGGTGCTCTGGTGCAATGCGCTGTCGGAGCTGGAGGGGTTACAACCGGCCTATTATGTGGACGAGGCGTATACCCAGCCCCTGCGTCGGATCTTTGACCGGTCGAAACGCGAGGCCCGGGATGACCGTCCTGTGGTGCACTGGAATCCTCAGGCCGGAGGATTCCGATTGCCGACACTTTCCGAATACGCCGCGGCCAATCCAACGGCTCCGGTGTCGGAGTTTTTATGGGATGTGGAGGGAACCGTGGCGGATCCGGCTCTGAAGACGGCGCACCGGGTGGCGGGCGGGCAGGAGACGTCATCCGGTATGCTGTTTCCCTACGAACCGTTTGAAGGCTGTCCGACCGTGGGGTTCCGGGTGGTGCGCAATGGGAAAGGGGATGTTGTAGCGGGTCTGCAAAATGGCGATGAAATAGCGCGATATGCCGAAAAACGAGGCCTGCA
>CAZVCO010000392.1:0-1930 GCA_964625795.1 uncultured Verrucomicrobiota bacterium
CACCACGGACCCGATGTTGCTGGCGTTGAAATCCAGGGCCACCGCACCCGTGTTTCCGGAGCCGGTATCGATGGTGAAGTCGTAGAGATGATTGTCGAAGGCCTGATTCCCCAGTCCGTAGGTTTCCTGTCCCTTTTTGTTCACAAATGGCCGGGAGGCGGGCATGACAACCGCTTTGGGGTTTTGGGGGTCCTGAAACCCCGGGGCATTGTCTTTCAGTTTAAACACGGTTTTATCCACGCCGTCACCCTGGAACACCAGACCGTAGGCCCATTCCTCTTCGGCATCTTTCCAGTCCAGAGTGTCGGAGATTAAATACGTTCCCTCGGGAAAATAGAGGTGTTTGGCACCTCGTTTGACGGACTGGATATGGTCGCGAATGGCCTGCTTAATGGCGGCGGTGTCGTCGGTGACGCCATCCCCTTTGGCGGAGTAGGGCGGCAGGGTGACATCGATCACTCCGGAGCCCTCGGGGGGTACAAAGGCGCTGTCACCAAACGCCGGTGCAGGCGTGGGTTCCGCCTTCGGGGTGGAGGTCGGTGGTGGCTCCGGTTGTGGGGTGCACGCGGTTAGAAACAGAAAAAGAAACAGAAGGAGGTGGCCGAAAGTTTTCATAGGACGGATTCGTTTAGCTGTAATGGAGTTGAGCGCTCATGATACCGTCCTGATGCGGAACCAGGCGAACCCAATGTGCACTGAAGCCTTCGGGAAAGCTATGCTGAGCGTATCCGTTGGACATCTGAAGTTTTTCGTATGCATGAAAATGACCGTCTCCGCGGAAATCAACTTCGATATCCAAGGTGCCTGCCGGGCAGTCCGTGGACGATACGTGCAGGCATTTTTTATCAAAGCCCGTCATCAGATAGGGATCCGACGGTTCGCCTGCAGATACGGAGGTATCCCACCAGGGGCCGCCCCATCCGGAGGGTTTGCCGAAATTCCAGAGATCGTCGGTTTTGCCAAACCACAGACCCGATTGCGGTTCCCCGCAGAGATGATTTTCGCCGTGATCCGGACTGGCATTGTCGCATCCCATGACAAACAATCCGCGCCAGGAGCAGAAATCCCCCAACACCCACAGATGTCGGCTGATGGGTTTGATCCCCCAGATACGGTGACCGTAGGCCATGGGCGAAAATTCGTAAAACAGCCCGTGGGCGTCCATCATAAAGCGTTCATGTTCGACCTCCCGTATCCGGGGCCATTCACTTTGAAACATATGGTCGTGGGTGTGGGTGCCCTTGGGCAGACGGTAGGTAGTCCAGGTTTTATTGTTCTCGGTCCAGACCTTCAAAATCGCTGAAGCCTGATCCCATCCGGTGGCAAAAATAGTGCCGCCGAAACGGGCGCGGCCGGTGACCTCCACAAACGGTTTTTTCTCCAGAACGGTCCAGGTGGTTCCGTCCCATTCCGCCAGGCGTCCGCCTTCGGCCTTCCGCTCGAAATCATGTTCACCGTAGGTGTTATTGGCCACCACAACTTTCCCGAACTGGGTGTAGCCGGTTTTAAAATGACGGTAGTCTCCCTTGCCCATCCCCAGCTCTTCGTTGAGATGAAACAGGAGTTTGGTTTCCAGAGTTTGGACATCCATTTCATAGAATTCCCCCTCCATGCCCAGCATGTAGACATGGGTATCGGGGGAATGCAAATGACGCATGGTCCCGCAAATTCGGGTGTCCAGAAGGGTGTCGATCGTGCGGACATTTTTCTCACTGTTGATCACGTGGGGACCGATGATGAGCTGATTGCTGGGAAAATGAACCATTCGGTTGGTGTAGGTGCCCGGATGGCTCTCCGGTCGCCGGGTCATCTTAAAATCCGGTGTGATTTCATAGAGCCCGGTGCGCCCGCTGTAACCGGTATTGTTGCACTGATTGCAGCCCTTGGCCTGATAGACCGTCGTATTGGCAATCTCTTTGGGATCGATGCG
>CAZVCO010000393.1:0-1492 GCA_964625795.1 uncultured Verrucomicrobiota bacterium
GAGCGGGTATGATAAATAAGAGAAGGTAAGCAGGGCGACGTAAAGGCAACCTAGCAGAAAAACCGCTTGGAGAATTTTGGCAACAACCGGCCATCTGGGGATGTGTATGGGTTTTCGGCGCCATGTGGGGGAGTTTTCTGAATGTATGCGTGTATCGGATTCAGGCGGAAATGTCCGTGTCCTGGCCGGGGTCCCACTGTTTTTCCTGTAAAAAACCTATCGCGTTTTATGACAATATTCCGGTCTTGAGCTGGTTTATCTTGCGGGGGAAATGCCGGAACTGCGGGGCGCGGTTTTCTATCCGCTACGCCCTTATCGAAGCGTTTACCGGTGTCCTGTTTTTGGCCTTGTGGATGGTGGTCGGTCCGTCTTGGCAGATGCTGGCGTATTGGTTGATGACCTTTGGATTGCTGTTGGGGTCGGCGATTGATTTGGATGATTTTTGGATTCCGGACCGGGTGACCTGGGGCGGAATCATCATTGGCATTCCACTGAGTGCGTTGATACCTGAACTTCACAATCAGGCGACCGCGCTCGAAGGTCTCAAAGCGTCTGCGCTGGGAGCCGGAATCGGATTCGGGTCGTTATGGGCGGTCGGATGGTTTGGAAAATTAGCCTTCAAAAAAGATGCCATGGGATTCGGCGATGTAAAACTGCTGGGAGCGATGGGCGCATTTTTAGGAGCCCCGGCGGTGTTTTTCATTATTTTTGCGGCCGCATTTCTGGGGTCCATTGTCGGTGTAACCTTGATTGTCATGGGGAAAAGCGAACTCGGCGGACGTCTACCGTTTGGTCCGTATTTGTCCGCGGCGGCCCTGGGATGGGTTTTCGGCGGACACCGCCTCCTGCAGGCTTATCTTGATTTCGTTTTGGGAGCGGGAGCGCTGTGAAACCCGATCTGGTGATTTTAGTTGGATTTATGGGAACCGGGAAAACGGAGGTGGGGGCCTTGCTGGCAGAACGCATGGGGGTTCCTTTTGTGGATCTCGATGCCGAAATTGAATCCGTAGCCGGTTGTTCCATTCCTGAGATTTTTGCCAAGGAAGGCGAAGCCGGGTTTCGCGTGTGGGAGCGTCATCAACTCCTGCAAGCACTTCAAGCGGCGGAAGGCGTGGTGTCCTGTGGCGGAGGGGTGGTGGTGACTCCCGAAAACTTAAGTGATTTGAAGGCGCAGTCACATGTCTATTGCCTCACCGCTACGCCGGAAACCATTGTAAAACGGGTGGGGAACGACCCGAATCGTCCGTTGCTGCAGGCGGAGGGCGATCTGGTAGCGCATGTCCGGAGCTTACTCCAAAAACGGGCGGATTTGTATGACCAATTGCTTTGTCACATTGCTACCGACGACTTCCGACCGTCGGAAGTCGTGGAGTACCTCCTTTCCGAGCTTCGGAAAGAGGAATAGCCTTAATCTGCGGAAAGTTTGAGCAGTCCCTGGTATTGATCCACCCGGCGGTCGCGGAAAAAAGGCCAGATTTGGCGATGGGCTTCC
>CAZVCO010000393.1:1502-1903 GCA_964625795.1 uncultured Verrucomicrobiota bacterium
AATTTCCGGATCTTCTCCGGCTTCCTGTAGAAAAGTTCCGGTGTAATCGGAGATGAAACTGTGTCCCCAGAAGCGAGTGTCCTCTTCCTGACCCACCCGGTTTACCGCCGCGTAGAAACATCCGTTGGCCACGGCCTGTCCCTGTTGCACCCGTTGCCAGGCGTTGAGTTGGGCGGCGTAGAGGTGGTCCGGTTCGTTATCCAGCCATCCAATGGCGGTAGGACAGAAGATAATATCGGCTCCGGCCAGCGCGGTCAGGCGAGCGGACTCGGGAAACCACTGGTCCCAGCAGATGATGACACCGATGCGTCCAAAGGCCGTATTCCAGGCCTTGAACCCGGTGTCACCAGGGGTGAAATAGAATTTTTCTTCAAAGCCCGGATCCTGCGGGATATGGGTTT
>CAZVCO010000394.1:0-1900 GCA_964625795.1 uncultured Verrucomicrobiota bacterium
ATGGGGTGGGGTTGTGAATGTGAAGTTTTTTTCCGTTTTCGGTTTCCAGGATTTCCGAGCAGAGATGGTCGAGGGCAAAAACATGGTCATCGCCGAGGTTCCAGTAGATCCCGGGAATGTCGCACCAGGTCAGCATCATCGCCACTTCGCACCAACAGGAGTAGGCGGAAATTTCGCCGAGGGACTCGCCCCACTGGGTGACATTTACCCGTTCGCAGATCCAGCCGGTGAGCAGTTCGGTAACGCCTTCCCGTCCCCAAGCGAGACGGGTTGGAATACGTTTGTCGTCGCGTCCCATATACTGGGGGATGGTAGGGGCGATTTCTTTGAGCAATTCCAGGTAAGCGGTGTTACCGGTTGCCCGGAAAACACGCAGAATGCTTTGACCGGAGAGCTATAGTTGTATTGTTGAGAATGAAAACGATTCCCGTTATACACCGCGCCGGGGATGAGGAAAAAAATCTCCTTGCTCCATGACTCGTCCAAAAAGGAAACGCCGAAGGCCACATCCTCTGCTATTCCGGACACCAACTCTGCATGTAAGGTGTTACCGACCGATGCAGGTTGGTTTTGGAGAGCAAAGCGCCAATCGCATTCATCCTGACGGAAAGGAACCGGCTTAGCGGATGCCTCCATGTGATGGAGGTGGGTTCGTTTCGAACCTTGGTGGGTGGCGTAAACGATTTTTGAGGTAAAAGGTAAATTCATGCTGGTGATCGTGGGTTTAGGACTCGAGGGAATCGGTGAAATAATCGACGACGCGCAACAACAGGCGTCCGCTGCCGCGAGGAAGCACCATCTTTCCGTCCTGCACGGCGTGCTCGTGGTTTCCGGGTTCCTGGATGACGGTGCGGACCTGTGGGGGGAGTTGTAGGATGTAGCCCTCTAATCCTAAGCGTTCCGCAACGATATCCGAACCCTCCGCTTTGCGTTCGGGGATGTAATGAAGCAGGGTGAGGTGAAGATCGTTGCCTTTGCGCAGCGGATAAGAGCGTAGGGTCGTGGGGAGGCCCTCGCCGATCCGCGGCGGACCGATCAACGCCCGCAGGGAGGTCTCCATCGCATGAAGGACGGCCAGATTTGCAGACTGCCGGTAGTCGCTGAAAAGGGGATCGGCAAAATAGATCCATCCTTCGCCCTGCAACACGGCGGGCTCGCCCAGGGTTTCCTTTCGCGGCGGGGCCTGAAAGTGGGAACAGAATTTGAGGTCGCTGCGTTGGAAATAGGGGGCCACCCGGTCCACCCGAACCTCAATTGTGTCCGCAGCAATCACGCGGAGTCCGCGGGCATAGACCACGCGGTCGTCCGTTCCCAGCGAGTCCTGCCACTCCGCACGGGCGCGCCAATACGCGGGGGCAAACGCGCATTGCCCTTCGCAACGCAATGCGGAAAACGGACCCCATCCCGTTCCGTCCGCCTTGAACACGCTGTCGCCCGAGGCCAGCAACTTTCCTCCGTTTTGCACGTAGTCTGTGATCGCTTTTTGAAGCGCGGCGGAAATCGGCGTGCCTTCGCCGAGGATCAGAAGATCGTATCCACTCAGGTCATCCTGGTCGTTGACGATCACGCAGTCGTAGTGAAGTTCTTCGCAGAGCCGCAGCATCGCTTCTTCCACCAGGGTGCTGCTGTGTTCGGAGCGGTCCGGATGATGCGGACAGAGAATGGCGATCTTCGGACATGCCTCACAACCCTCGTAAAACGGTTCCGCCGCCGCAAGCTGCGCAAAGACGTCGCCGATCAAGTTGTAAGCCCCTTCGTCCAATGTGCCGCGCGGCCCCAACTGATCGCCCACCGAATTGGCTCCGCCCAGGGCCTGCGAACGAAAACACTCATATTCCAGCGCCGCCGTCGGCTTGATGGCACCGAAGTCGCCCCACATTTTCTGGAAGCGTCCGGTCAT
>CAZVCO010000395.1:0-1878 GCA_964625795.1 uncultured Verrucomicrobiota bacterium
AAAAAACCAACCCGCCCCCCTCCCGACCTCCCCCCGACGGGGGGAGGAGACGGCCGACGAAAACCGAACCGGAACGGATCAAACGGACGTCGTATGATCGGGGGAGCACCCATCCTGACACCTGCCGGGCCGGGAAGGGTTGTGTTGTCAGCGGTCAAGGCCGTGTCGTACGGTATGGGCCAAGCCGCGCCAGACGGAACATGACCTGCTGGTGGACGCTGGAATGGGCCGTTGGGGACCCTGGGGGATTGGAGTGGAGGCGCCTCGTGGACAAAAGAACGTTCGGGGATTTCGTTCGGAATTCGTCCCACGCGCTGGTTTTTATTCATAATTTTCGGGCAGGTGGCAATGCCCTCACAGAGACAATGGCAAGCCATCTGATTGAGGACTGCCCGGAGAAAGTGTTCAGTCTTGGCGTCTGGGATAAGGAATTCAATACCTACGATTCTTTTCGGAAGGAGGTCTCGACCGGCAATGCGGTCTTTTATTTCGGTCACTTCAGCTATGGGGTGCACCGGTTCTTCGATTCTCCGGTTTCGTATATGGCCAATATGCGCAGACCCATGGACAGATTGATTTCGGGACTGGGGTGGAAAAAACGGGATCAAACCCTGCAGGCGTATCTGGCGCAGAGTTTTGAAACGCATAATGGCATGACAAAGCGGCTGGCAGGTCTTTGGAAGGCACCGGCATCCAGAGAAGACTCGCTTTTTATCGACCTGGAGACCCTTGAGAGTTTTGGCGAGGATATAGCGGTTGACGATAAAATATTTGAACGAGCTCGAAATGTATTAGAAAATCAAATCGATGATATATTTATTGTCGAATTCATGGAAGAGTGTCAGGTTCTTTTTGAGAAAAAATACGACCTGCTCCCTCTGTTTTCACTGAGAAGCGCGGGGAGAAACAGTACGGCGCATAGCCTTAAACAGGAAGAGCTGCCATCTGATCTGATAAACCATTTTGACAGCAATAATGTTTTCGATCAAAGGCTATATGATCTTGCGTGTGCCAAGTTAAAGGAGAAGCTGAGCGATCAGTCTCCCGAGTTTTGGGAAGAAGTCCGCATCAGAAAGATTGCAAAAAACATTCTTGGCCGCGCCTCCCTTGCCCGTACGCCTGAAACCATCATGAAAAAATTGGGCGAGGGATTTCAGAACTTGCACTTTTTCGGGATGGCACGCGAAATACTTCTCGTGGCCGATCTCTGCACCCATGACCCTTTGTGCAAACAGCCCTTCCGTGATGTCCTGGCCCAGGTCGTGGACAGACTGGTCCCCGCCCCCATGGTCGAGGCGTTCCGAACGGCACACCCTGCCTCCCCTCTGTTCGCAACCGGGCGGCGGCCCGACTGATCCGTCTCGACCCGGATCGGGCGGTCAGATCGGGATGGTGTCGGCCACCGCGTCGTCGTCCACGCGTACCACCCAGATGGTTACACGCTTACGCAGCCCTCCATCACGGCGGCGCGGTGCGATTTGCAGTTCCTCAGCCGCCCCCACTTTTTTCAATTCGTCATTTGTCCAGGATGTCATCCAATCACTCCTTTGGGTTCAAACCGTATGCCCATTCTATCTTTTTTGCCTAGAGCTCCCCAACTGCCGGCACGATCTTTTCTGCAAAGGTTTCCAGCGGTGTAATTTCGTAGACATCCGGCATATTGAAGATCGCATGCGTGAAACCAATCCTGGAATATTCCCTGATGCGGTCTATAATGCTCTCTGCCGTATCTTTCTTTGATAGGTCTGCGGTGCAGAGGCAGGTTTTCTCGATGGTGTCGTAATCCTGTCCGGTGTGGTGGGCCAGGATATCATAAAGCTCTTTCTGCATTTGCTTGATGAGCTTGTAGCTGATCTCCATATCAGAAACCTGACCTTG
>CAZVCO010000396.1:0-1876 GCA_964625795.1 uncultured Verrucomicrobiota bacterium
GACGGCAGGTCGCGCACTTTGCCCGTCGCATGCGTGAGACGTGCCAGGTCATAATCATGGAAAACCATCGCGGCACCATCCGCGCTCAGTTGCACGTCGATTTCGATGCCGTATCCGGCCTCGATGGCAGCACGGATCGCGGCACGGCTGTTTTCAGGCCGCCCGTCCGCCACATCGTGCAGGGCGCGATGAGCAATCGGGGCGTGCAGGAACGCCGGGGGGAGAGGTCTTGTCATCGGATCTCGAAGATGCCTTCGATTTCCACAGCCACGCCGAAGGGCAGCGACGCCGCCGATACGGCCGACCGCGCGTGCCGGCCCGCATCCCCCAGCACCCCGAGGTCAGGATCCAGTTCCGCCTGTGCGGTCTGACCGGGAAAGACACTGCGGTTGAGATCCACCACGGCGACAGATTCCCTGAGAATAAAATTCCAGGAGCGGAACCCGATCGGAGCATACACCGTATCGAGTCCAAGATCATGAAGCTGCTCTCCCGCCTGCAGGCTGGCCCGATACCAGGACGCCGCACGCTCAGGAAAGGAACGGTCGAGGAGAAATCCCGAGGGCAGCAGGATCACCAGACCCGACACAGCCACGGCCACCCTGAGATCCGTTCGGGAAAGCACCACTCCCATCCAGACCCCAAAAGGTGCAACCCATGGCAGCAGGTAGCGCGGTGTGGGCTGCAGCGAAAGATGCGACTGAGTGAACAGCAGGGAGAAAATCCCCATATACAGAAGAATACCCCCCAGGGTCCAGATTACCGCCTGATTTCCTTTCCGGAAGGCACGAATCCACATCCAAAGCCCCATTCCTGCCACGGCCAGGAACAGTAACCCCACGCCCCACTTTACCGGAGCCCTGGGAAAATCAGAGACTAGCAGCATAGGCAGGCGATCCGTCAGCAAACGGCGGAGTCCGGAGACGACAGGGTAACTGCCCACCCCGTCGGCAAAGCGGAACGTGGCCATGTCATTCCGCAGATTGTAAATCCAGAACGGAAGCCCCCCCAGCAGAAAACCGCCCATCCCTGTAAACAGACGAAGGCTGAATGCGGCTTTTCCCATGGCCATGACCAAAAGCAGGGCGGCCGAAAGCAGAGAGGCCGTCACCAACTGACTCGACCACCACCCCAATCCGGCCGCGATCCCCAGCCAGAAAAAATCGATATGTGTCTGCTCCCGCTCTTCACGCCACCGAAGCACCATACGGGTCGCCAGGAACGTGACCAGCGCTCCGAACACCAATGCGGCGGCATATCCGCCACGGGGCGATCCATTGTAATGAAAAAATCCATGGGGCCCAATGACGCAATAGGCCCCGGCGATGATGGCGGCCCGGGGACCGCCCGCTCTGCGGGCCCAGAAGTAGGCAATAGGAATCAGCCCCAATGAGAGTGCCGCCGTCCCGAGATTCACGGCAAATCCCGACATTCCCATTAACCGGCAGAACACCGCACTGATCCCCGCCTCCAGGCTCCCCATGTGAGGCTGACCGTAGAAGAAGGTCGGAAAGTGACGGCCCTCCGCCATGTGTTTGGCCATCATCGCCACCACGCCGGCGTCCAGATTGGTCATGTGACGGTACCGCCAGGCCGCGGCAATGCGCACCAGCGCGCCTGCAACCAGCAGCACGGAAAAACCCCACCCTTCAGGAGTGAGAAGCCAGTGAATGTATGTTGAAGCTTTCCTCATATATAAGCGGGCTCCTGTCAACGCCCCCCGCAGAAGTCCGGGTAACACCCGTCAGCGGAGGCCTCCCTTTCCTACGCAGTCAGCTCCTAAGCTCACAAGTCGGGAGTGGGATATTTTTGATACCGTGGCAATCGAGTAGGGGGGATTTCTCCCCCCTCTCACACCACCGTACGTGCCTTTTAT
>CAZVCO010000397.1:0-1871 GCA_964625795.1 uncultured Verrucomicrobiota bacterium
TCCTGTTTGCTCCGGTAGATATCCGCTTCCGGACGGAGGCGGACCTGATGCAGGGTGGACGGGGTGGCGTCCTGTTCCGGCGCTGCGGCCGGCTGTTCATTTGGGATTTGTACGTCTGTACTCATAGGTTTCTCCTTTGTTGATTGAATGGGTTAGGCCCCCTGGATTTCAATCCGGCGGGGTTTGGCTTCGGGCGCACGGGGAATGCGCACCTTAAGGGTGCCGCGCTCAAATCGCGCCTCCACCTGATCGGCCTCCGCGGGCCAGGGCAGACCATAGGTTTGGGTGAATTCGCCGTAACTGCGTTCCCGCAGCACGACTTCCTCCTCCTCGTCATGCAGATCCGGCCGGGCGGCGTGTACGGTGAGGCGCTGATCCTCCAGTTCGATGGAGAGATCACCGGCCTGCACGCCGGGCAGATCCATATCGAGATAGGCACTGTCCTCCTCAATACGGAGGCCGGTGCTGCGGGAATCCGAGCTGATGGAGGGCACGCCAAATGCCCAGCCCGCATCCCGTGTCATACGGTCCAGTTCCTGAACCAGATCCTGGAAGACCCAGGGGCTTCGAATGTTAACCATGTCTGTACTCCTTGGTTAGGGTTCACATCTGTTCCATTCTAAAGCACCCGGCATGCCAATTTCGTAAGGCGTTGGAGTATAAGAGACTAACGTTTCAATAATGGATCAGTAACTGTGTCATAAATTCACAGACACCCTTGCAGAAGTGATTATTGAGTCACTTTGTCGCATGTTTCCATAAAAGGAATCATGCCCGTATGCCCTTGCGGATCAGGCCTTCGTGATGGTGACCGGGGTTTTCCGGCGGGGATAACAGGCCCGGCAGAGTTCGCAGACCGTACCGTCGCATCCCCGGGCCGTACAATGCTCACGGCCATAGAAGATGATCTGGAGGTGGAGATCATTCCACCGTTCTTCGGGAAACAGCTTTTTTAAATCCTGCTCGGTCTGCACCACAGATTTGCCGGAGGTGAGTCCCCAGCGCTGGGCCAGCCGATGGATATGGGTATCGACCGGAAAGGCAGGCACCCCGAAAGCCTGCGCCATCACCACCGACGCCGTTTTATGCCCTACCCCAGGCAGGGTTTCCAGTTCCTCCAGACTGCAGGGAACCTGGCCGTCGAATTCCTCACAGAGGATCGTAGACAGTGCGGAAATGGCCTTGGTTTTGCGGGGGGCGAGGCCGCAGGATTTGATGGCCTCCTGAATCTGCTCCACCTTCAGACGGCTCATGTCGGCAGGAGTGTCGGCCAGGGCAAACAACCCCGGGGTCACCAGATTCACCCGGGCATCGGTGCATTGGGCCGACAGCAGTACCGCCACCAGCAGAGTGAAAGGGTCACGATGGTCAAGGGGAACCGGCGGATCCGGGTAGAGCTCCTGCAGTCGGTCCTGAATCAGCTGTGCCCGTTCAGATCGTTTCATAAAGAAATGAGGGGTGGTGAATCAAAGGCTGTCACGGGTGATACGCCAGTACTTTTTGCGGCGCCGGCCCGGGAGGGCCCGGATATATTGATGCGGCAGGCGTCCCAACCGATAGGGATTGTGCCCCTGCCTAACTGACTGCAGACGGCTGCGGCGCTCTGAAAAGGCGGACTCGTAGCCGCATTCGGCGATCTGTTTCTGGGCGATGGAGCCGCTGACGCCCCAGGGGAATGCGAAATGCCGCACCCGGATATCCAGCCGATCCTCCAGTGCTTCCCGGGAAAGAATAAACTCCTCCCGGATGGCCGTCTCCCGTTCCTCTGCGGTCTCCATCTGAAGAAAGTGCTGTTTGAACAAATAAGGTGCGGCATCCGGATCGTCATGAATGCGCCTCACCACGGAGGGATCCACGTCATGCCGGATGGC
>CAZVCO010000398.1:0-1853 GCA_964625795.1 uncultured Verrucomicrobiota bacterium
CTTCAGCTTCGGAACCAACGACCTCACCCAGTTGACCTACGGTTACAGCCGTGATGATATTGGAGCCTTCCTCCCGGATTATCTCAATGAGAAAATCTTGGACGTGGATCCCTTCCAGTCTCTCGACCAAAGTGGCGTAGGTCAGTTGGTACAGATGGGCGTTCAGAAAGGACGGAGCACCCGTCCCGACCTGAAATGCGGTATCTGTGGTGAGCACGGCGGAGACCACGCTTCCGTGAAGTTCTGCGTAAAAGCCGGACTCAACTACGTAAGCTGCTCCCCCTACCGGGTGCCCATCGCTCGCGTAGCGGCAGCCCAAGCCGCTCTCTAAGCGAAACGCTTCTGCCTATAAAAAGCCCCCGCAACCGCGGGGGCTTTTTTTGTGCCCAATCATCACTCCACTCTACGACCCTGCTACTCTTCCACCTTATAACCCTGCAACTCTTCCCCCCTGCACCTCTGCTACCCCTGCCACTCTTCCCTCCACCTTCCGAACGTCGGAAACCTATTTCCACCACGTTCCGAAGGTCCGCGCAAATCACCACAATGCCATGCCTCCGGTAATCTCTGCGGGCCTACGGCCCGAACGACTCATTTAAATTTTCGATCCGTTTGGGCAAAATACCTCTTCAAACTGAGTTCTGAGGTTAAACCTTCAAAACCCGTTTCAGAGCATTATTCTGACTTAAAATTATTCTGACGAAAACAGCGGCAGGCCAACCTACTGAATCAAAGACCGCCCGGCCCCCGTTGAAAAGAAAAAGGGGTCAGAAAAAGGTGGCTTCCCATTTTGCGTGAGGTGTGTCTGAACCCTTTTCAGCAGTTCGCCCCCCGTTCTCTTTTCGCAGTTTTACCCATTCCGGGATGAACCTTATTTTCATTATTTAGTTTACATTCAAGGTAAGACTTTTAAGGAAGATCTCTTCTTTTAAACCCCTGAAGCCTTGAGGAATCCCACCCATGCGTATCTCCATCTTTTTATCTACTCTCGCCCTCTTTTCTCCCTTGTCCGCCCAGGAAACGGTCATCGAGGCTCCGACTCTTGATGTTTCCAGCACGCCGCTCGCATCGGTGCAACAGGTAGGCCAGGACGTCAGTCTCGCCAACAGTCTGAGCACCGTCCCCGGGGTCGTGGTCACCTCTCAAGGACAAGCCGCCGGTCAAACCGATCTAAGTATTCGCGGATCCACCTTTTCCGGGGCCGGATTGAGTATCGCCGGACTCGCCTTACGCAATCCGCAAACCGAACATTTCCACGCCGAACTCCCTTTCCCTGGCTGGTGGCTGGCGCAACCGCAGGTACTCACAGGAGTCGGGCAGGCCTCTACAACCGAAGGCCACCTCACCGGAACCGTAAACCTGATGCCGCTCCCCATGTCCACCGGATCCCGCCTGACCGCGGGTGCGGATAACAAAGACGGCTACTGGGTGAACGGCAGCACCCAAATTGTTTCCGAAAATAAGAAAGGCTCTACCTTTGGCGCTGGAGCCTTCGCCGGACACAGCGAAATCCCCGGCGTAGATTTTCCGGGCAATGACGTTCAAATCTCCCGGGGCGGCGTACAACTTCAGGCCCTCGGCGATAACGGACAGTCGGATCTGCTCTTCGGCCACCAGGAGAAAACCTTCGGTGCCCGCGGATACTATGGCGTAAGCGACACCTTAAAAGCGGAAGAAACGACTCAGGATACCCTGTTGATCGGCAGCTGGCGCTCCTTCGCCCCTTCTGAAACCTCTTTCTCGTTTGCACTGCGCGAATTTGATGATGCGTACAAACTGTGGTTGCCGACCAGTCTCTTCCTCAATGAACACAAATCCCGCCCCGCCTCCGCACAAGCCAGTCATCGCTTTGC
>CAZVCO010000399.1:0-1851 GCA_964625795.1 uncultured Verrucomicrobiota bacterium
GGTCTCCTGACTGGCGATTTTCCGCAGAATCCGGCGCATGATCTTACCGGAACGGGTCTTGGGCAGTCCGGGCGTGACCAGAATATAATCGGGGGTGGCGATGGGGCCGATGTGATGTCGGACCTCGTTGCGCAGTTCGCCGATAAGCTCCTGGGACGGTTCGAAGCCGTCTTTGAGAATGACGTAGGCGAAAATGCCCTGTCCTTTGATCTCGTGCGGGAAGCCGACCACGGCGGCCTCTGCACAGGAGGGATGGGTGACCAGGGCGGATTCGACTTCAGCCGTACCCATGCGGTGCCCGGATACGTTGATTACATCGTCCACCCGTCCGGTGATCCAGTAGTAACCGTCTTCATCCCGGCGGCAGCCGTCTCCGGTGAAGTACACATCCTTATAGGGTTTGAGATAGGTTTCGAGAAAGCGTTGATGGTCGCCCTGGATCGTCCGGGCCATGGAGGGCCAGGCATCACGGATGGCCAGCAGTCCGGAGACATCATTGCCATCAATCTCGTTCCCCTCCGGATCCAGTACGACCGGCTCGATGCCGAAAAAGGGCAGAGTGGCGGAGCCGGGCTTGGTGGGAGTGGCCCCGGGAAGGGGAGTAATCATGATGCCCCCGGTTTCGGTTTGCCACCAGGTATCGACAATGCTGCAGCGCTCTTCTCCCACCACTTCATAGTACCATTTCCACACGTCGGGGTTGATGGGTTCCCCCACGGAACCGAGCACGCGCAGGGAACTGCGGTCGTATTTCGTGACAAACTCATTTCCCTCACGGGCTATGGCGCGGATAGCCGTTGGAGCGGTGTAGAACTGGGTGATCTTCAGCCGTTCCACCATGTCCCAGTAGCGGCCGGCGTCCGGATAGGTGGGAATAGATTCGAACATGACCGTCGTCGCGCCGTTAGCCAGTGGACCGTACACCACGTAACTGTGACCGGTGATCCACCCAATGTCCGCCACGCAGGCGTAGATGTCGCCATCGCGGTAGTCGAACACGTACTTGTGGGTGAGACTGGTGTAGAGCAGGTATCCCCCGGTGGTATGGGCCAGCCCTTTGGGTTTTCCGGTGGAACCTGAGGTGTAAAGCAGGAACAGGGTATGTTCGGCATCCACATACTCAATGGGACAGTAGGGCTTTTCGCCCTGCATGCTGGCCAGCAGATCCACGTCATGGTCATAGAAGGGGACCTTGTTGCCGGTGTGACGCACCACGAACACATTTTTGACGGTGGGGCAGGCCATTACCGCCTCATCCACGGTCCGTTTCAAGGGGACCGTTTTTTTTCCGCGACGGCCTTCGTCGGCGGTGATGACCGCTTTGCAGCGGGCGTCCTGGATCCGGTCGCGCAGGGCCTCGGCAGAAAATCCGGCGAACACCACAGAGTGCACCGCGCCCAGACGGGCACAGGCGAGCATCGCGTAGGCCGCCTCCGGAATCATCGGCATGTAAATGGCTACCCGGTCTCCTTTGCGGATGCCGCGGTGCCGCAGTACATTGGCCATGCGGCAGACTTCCCGCTGCAGTTCGCGGTAGGTGATTTCCCGCACATCGCCGGGTTCGTTCCCCTCCCAGAGAATTGCCACCTCATCGCCGCGGGTGCCGACATGACGGTCGACACAGTTGTGGCAGGCATTGAGAGATCCCCCCAGAAACCAGGCGATCAGCCCGGTCGGCATATCCACATCCTTCACCTGATGAAAATCGTGCTTCCAGTCCAGTTGTTCCCGGGCGGCTTTGGCCCAGAACGCCTCGGGATGGCGAATGCTCTCCTCATACATCTCGCGGTACTGGTCGAGGGACGTGATGTGGGCGCCAGTGGTTACGTCTTCGGGGGGAGGGTAAAGTTC
>CAZVCO010000400.1:0-1838 GCA_964625795.1 uncultured Verrucomicrobiota bacterium
GTCCGGCTTGCGACTCATGCCACGGGCTTCAAACCGATTCCGCTCCAGACCATGCCGACCGAAACTTGGATCGGGATTGCGGGCGCTCACACCCTCCTGCTCCACAAACAAGGCTTTTGTTTTCTCCACCTTCTCTGCCGGTTCTTTGGGCACGAACAGTTTCCACCGCGGCTGCCCCGACTCTTTCCACAGCCATTCGGCCATGGCCACCAGCACTTCCTCATCTCCCAGCCCCACCCGCTTGCGCAGGTTTTTCACCCGTTGCAGATTCACCAGAAACCCGTACCGGGACAGCCAGTCCAGCGCCTCGTCGAACAGACGGGGATCGCGACGCCCCAGAGAACTGGTCGCCAGCACCAGAGCATCCAGGTCGATCAACCGCTCCGCCGAGGCGGCGGGCGTGCTTCCCGCCACTCCCAGCGCACACCACTGCCGCCACAGGAGGTCCAGGACCGCGGAGCGCGTTCGTTCTCTACAATTGGTCAATGAGGTGTCCAACGCCCAACTCCTTGAGGGTTTGATTGACGATCATGGGAAACACTTCACCCGCATCCTGAGTCAGCACCCATCGGGCGGCGGCGATGAGTTCCTCATCCGTGGGCTTCAGCGCCTGCAAATCATTCCGGTGCCGCCCCGGCCCCTGGTCCACCACCGCGAACAGCTTGAAATGAATCAAATCCACCCGTCCCGGATAGTAAACGTTCAGCCGAGGACCAATCTCCCGCCGGGTCAACCGGGAGAGAAACCCCTCGGGCAGACCGGTGCGCAGCTGGTCGGCGGGTCCGGTATTGAGCCACTTCCCGTCCAATTCCAGCTCCACGGCCACGTTGCGGGCGGCGCGCTGAAGCGCGTCCGACATGGGACGGGGATCGACCAGCCCCTTCTCGGGGTCCACATCCGCCATGATGTCAACATCCCGGGTGGCCCGCGAGACCAGATCCAGCGCGATCAGGGCGGAACCGCCAATAATCACCAGATGCTCCGGTTCCGCGCCTTCCCGATCCAGAAATCCGGAAAGAAGATTCATGGCCTGTCGCAATCGATCTGTGGTAAGTGGATTCATGCTAAACGAATATTATATGCGTATTATGCGAATTATTTCAACGTTTATTTTTCGACCAACCCCAATTCCAACAAATACCCTTTCATCGTGGCCCGCACCTCGGCCAATTCGCCCTCCAACGCTTCAATCCGCCCCTGCACGGCGGGGATATCGACCTCCTCTTCCTCCTCGAAGGTGTCCACGTAGCGGGGGATGTTGAGATTGAACTCGTTTTCCTCGATTTCAGCGAAGGTCACCCGGGCGGCGTATTTGTCGACCGATTCGAACGCTTTCCGGGTGGCCACGATGCGGTCGAGGTCCTCGGTGCGAAGCAGATTCTGATTGGTGCCCTTCTCGAACTGCTTGCTGGCATCGATAAACAGCACGTCGCGGGTGGTTTTGGCCCGGTCGAAGATCAGAATCGCCGCCGGGATACCGGTGCCGAAGAACAGGTTGGCCGGCAGACCGATCACACACTCCAGCAGGTTTTCCTCGATCATCGCCTTGCGGATGCGTCCCTCCGCCCCACCGCGAAACAGCACGCCGTGGGGCACGATCACCCCCACCCGGCCGGACCCCTCGATGGTGGTCTCCACCATGTGGGAGATGAACGCGAAGTCGCCCTTGCTCTTAGGCGGCACTCCGCGCTGAAAGCGTTTGTAGGGATCGGCGGACGCGTCCTCCGCCCCCCACTTGTCCAGGGAAAATGGCGGATTCGCCACTACCACGTCGAATTTCATCAGTGCGTCGTTCACCAGAAGTTTGGGATTGTTCAGGGTGTCGCCCCATTTGATGT
>CAZVCO010000401.1:0-1821 GCA_964625795.1 uncultured Verrucomicrobiota bacterium
GGTCCGTGGCCTGAAGGCACGACGGCCACTATCCGCGCTACTGCCCACTGCTCAAAGACCCTGAGCAAGGTCGAAGGGCGCGCCCTCCGCGTCACCGCGAGACATCATCCCGAAGCGTGGGCCTACTTCTCCACCCGAAAGTGTGTGGGCTGGGTGAAGATGCCCTGAGCGTCGTCCTGGTTGTTGACCCGGAAGGGATACCAGTCTTCGCGTCGATGATACTGCGTGGCGTGGTCGGGGGAATGGGCGGAGAGACTGAGGAAATAATTGCCCTCGCGCAGACAGAGGGGGTCGAGGGTGAGGACGACCGTTCCCTGCTGTCCGGCCTCGACCGTGCCGGTGTCGGTGCCGCTGATCTGGGTGTTGGTGCCGTAGATATACTGTCCGTTGGCGGTTTTGATGCCGTAACCGAAGACGGGATTCTCCAGGGTCTGATGCGCGGTGAAGCCGATCTCCACCCGCAGCGGAGTGCCGCTGGTGAAGGTGTTGGGGGTCTGTCCGTGTTCGTCCTGCAGGGTGACGCGGGTGAACTCGAGTTCGCGGCTGCCGAATTCCTGGGCGTAGATGCCCCCACCCTCCCCGGAGTGATGCCGGATCATTTCGAGAATGACATCGGCCGGTTTTCCCTGCTGTACCAGATCGCCTTTGTGGATGAGGTAGGCCTCGTCGCAGAACTCCTCCACCGTCTGCAGCGCATGCGACACAAACATCAGGGTCTTGCCCTTGCGCTGAAACTGGCGGATGCGGTCGAGACATTTCAGCTGAAAGGCGATGTCCCCTACTGCCAGAACCTCATCGATCAGCAGGACATCGGGGTCGACCTCGGTGGCCACCGCAAAGCCGAGCCGCACGTACATGCCGCTGGAGTAGTTACGAACCGGCTGATCGATAAAGTCGTGCAGGCCGCTGAAGTCGAGAATGGCGTCGAAGCGTTTGGTGATGTCCTCGCGGGCGATCCCCAGCAGGGCGGCGTTGAGGTAGACGTTCTCCCGTCCGGTGAGATCGGGGTGAAAGCCGGCGCCGAGTTCCAGCAGACTGGAGATCCGTCCCTCGGTGCGGATCCATCCCTCGGTGGGGGTGATGGTGCCGGCCGCCAGGCCCAGGGTGCTGCTTTTGCCCGCGCCGTTGGGGCCGATCACCCCCACGGTGCTGCCGCGGGGAATGGAGAAGGTGGCGTTGCGGATGGCCCAGAAGTCGGGCGCCGGGGTGCGGGTGAAGCCCTTGCGCAGGGTGCTGAGCAGGGTCTGCGGCGCCATGCCGCGCATGAGATAGCGTTTTCCGAGGTTTTCGGCCTGGATGGCAATCGGGGTCATACGAAATCCGCAAAGTTGCGCTGTGCCCGCCGGAAGACGGTCACGCTGATGAAAAAGAGCACCACCGGGAGGCTGAGCCCGGTCCAGATCCACACCGTGGAATGAAATTCCGCCCCGGGCAGGAAGGCCCAGCGGTAGCCGGTGAAAAGGCCGACCAAGGGATTGAGGGAGTACAGCCGGGTCACCCAGGGGTTCATCTCGGAGGCGAAGCGCTCCATAAAGCCGAGATCATACATGGCGGGACTGAGGAAAAAGAAAGCGCTGAGCAGCACGCCCACCAGATGCCGGGTGTCGCGGAAGTACACGTTCATGGCCCCCAGCAGCAGGGCCAACGAGAGATTGAACAGGGCGTGAAGGGCAAACACCGCGGGCAGCACAAAAAAGCGGGCGTTCCAGCTCTCGCCGGTCTGCAGCAGAAAAAAGCCCACCACGCCGAGCTGCACGATGAGGCTGATGAGGTAATCGATCCCGGCCGCAACCGTGGTGGACACCGGCAGAATAAGGCGGG
>CAZVCO010000402.1:0-1100 GCA_964625795.1 uncultured Verrucomicrobiota bacterium
CTGGTACGGATGGCTGCGTCCGGTGATTCCGACTCCGGTTCGATAGGCATCCTGGGAACTCCGCCAGGAGCGGCCGACTGTGTACACCTGCTCGACCCGTTGGGTGACCCGGTCCACCAGCAGATCCCGCTCACCCATACTCAGCTCGTCGTGGTACCAGTCGTACGCCAGGGCAAGGTATTCGGTGATACAGACCGACTGTTTGGTGGTGCCGCCATTGTATTCCGGCCAGGACAGGGCGGTGGCGCTGTGGGGAAACTGTGCAAAACGCAACAGCACGTCCTTTGCCCCCGCATACGCACTGTCGCCGGTGATCTTGTGGGCAAAGGCCACTACGGTGGCATTCTGGGCGTTGCGCCCGAAGTCGTCGGTGTTCCAGGAGTCCTCGCCGCCGGGCGTGCTGAAGCGCACTTCCGCATCTTTGAATCCATCGGATTCATCCACATCGGTAGTGGGAAAATAGGCGGCATTGCTGAACCAGTTCATCGACGCGTACTGGTTGGCCCTGGCCAGAAGCTGGTTCAGCCAGATCTGGCGGCGCGGATGATTCGTATCCTCCAGCCAGGTTCTGAAGGCGGCCCAGTCGCCGCCCACCGGCCCCATGCGCGGACGGGGCATCGCGGCCAATGTGGCCTCCGCTCCAGCAATGGCCGACCGATCCCACTCGGGCTCGCCGCCACTGACAGTGAAACTCTTTGTGGCGCTCCACTCATCGACACTGCCATTGGCGTCGTGGTCGTATCCGATCCGCCAGTACCAGGTGCCCGCCGCAAACGGAGCCAGAGTATTGTAAAAATTGTAATCGGTGGTCACGTCGATCAGCGGCGAACCGAAGCCGCTGTCGTCGTCGATCTGAAAGCGGAATCCCTTCAGCGCGATGTTGGCTCCACCCGTGATCTCCGGACGGTAGGGCCAGGAGAATCGGGGAGGATTCACCTCGACCACACGTCCGTCCGCTGGACGGAACCCGAGGAAATGCGGAAAGTTCCAGCGGGGATCCTCCTCAATCAGTCCCTGGGCAGACAGAAAAGCGGCGGCGCACAGGGCCGACAGGACCAGCCAGGCGATGGTGGATGCCGGCAGGCGCAGTCTTTGCCAGA
>CAZVCO010000402.1:1110-1818 GCA_964625795.1 uncultured Verrucomicrobiota bacterium
TGTCAGGCCTTCGGCCCTCTACATGCCGACATCCTGCACAACCCCAGGCCTGAAAGGCCGGCATTCCAAAGCGAAGGCTGAAGGCCTGGAAAGGCTGAAGGCCTGGAATATTGCCGGGACATTAGGAGAAGAGAGGCCTCAAGGGCCGATATTCCTTTCACGGCCACTCGGGGCCGGTTATTCCACCTCCAAACGCAGGAACCAGACATCCTCCGGCGGCAGAATGCGCACCGTGACGGTGTCGGTGCCGTCGCCGTTGCTGTCCACCGCATGCTCCTCAAGGTAGGAAGCGCCGGTACGCCAGTTGGGTGACGTCAGATCCTCGGTTCCCATCACGCGATAGGTCACCCCATCCACGCTGTAGCCGGTTTCCGTCGTCCCGCTCCCGGAACCCTGCCGACGCCGGTACCTGAATTCCGGGTGCATCACCGCACCATCGGGAACCATTTCCATGGCCGGCTCCAGCATTGCGGCGGAGGTCCAGGGCGTTCCACCCAGGGCGAACTTCATGAGATTGCTCACTCCATCCCCTGCCGGGATGCCGGTGTTGGACGCGTCACCGCTGTTCAGAGTAGTGCCGAAGTGCTGCTGGCGCCACTGTTGCAGCGGAGTCAGATCCGGAAGTCCGTCATCATACGTACTCTCCGCCTCCACACCACTGGGCATGTAGGTCACATCGGTGGTCAGCAGGATCTTGTCGAAGCGGGT
>CAZVCO010000403.1:0-1817 GCA_964625795.1 uncultured Verrucomicrobiota bacterium
TGATCAGGAGCTGAGCACCTGCGCCCCACAGTTTGCAGAACATGTTCTGAAAGCCACCCAGTCCCATGCCTGCTGGATTCAGGATCCCGACGTGGTGGCGCCTCTCCCGGAGTCGGCCAAACAGGTGGCCAAGGAGGCAGCCGCAAAAGAAGGACGCCCGCAGGAATGGAAATTCACCCTGGACGCCCCCAGTTTTCTGGCCTTCATGACCTACATTGAAGAAGAGGACCTTCGCAAGGACATGTGGATGGCGTATACCACCCGGTGTGTGGAGGGAGAATTTGAAAATCAGAGTCTGATCCGGAGCATCCTGAGACTCCGCCACGCCAGAGCACAACTGCTGGGTTACCAGGACCATACCCACTACACCCTTGAACAGCGGATGGTGAAAGACCGGCAGACGCTGAACTCGTTTTATGACCGGCTCACTCCGGTGGTCATGCCCGCAGCCCGGGCCGATCTGAACCAGTTATCCCAATTCAAGGCCGAATCCGGCACAGACAGCGTGGTTCATCCCTGGGACGTGGCCTTTCTCACCGAAAAACTGCGTCAGCAGAAATTCGATTTCCGTCAGGAGGACGTCCGCCCCTGGTTTTCGTATGAGGACACCGTGGAGATGCTGTTCCACCTGACCGGCATTCTGTTTGATCTGTCATTTGAAAAAAGAGACGATCTGCCATTGTACGATGATCAGGTCACCACCTACCGGGTAACTGGCAGGAGCGACGGCCGGGAGGTCGGAAATCTCCTGCTGGACCCCTTCCCCAGAACGTCCAAACGTCCGGGCGCCTGGATGAATCCGCTGCTGGCCCAGGGTCTGTGGTCGGGAGAGGTGCGGAGACCGCTGGTGGCCATCGTGGCCAATTTCTCACCGCCCTCCGCGTCAGCGCCCTCTCTGCTGACCATGGATGAGGCCCGGACGCTGTTTCATGAATTCGGTCATGCCCTGCATGAACTGCTCTCCACCTGCACCTACCGCTCGGTATCGGGAACCCGGGTTCGCTGGGATTTCGTGGAACTGCCTTCTCAGTTACTGGAGAACTGGCTGCTGGAACCGGAATTTCTTCGCGCATTCCCCAAACATGTGGAAACCGGAGTTCCGCTGCCGGAGGACATGATCGCCAAAATTCAAAAATCCCGAACCTTCATGAAGGGCTACCAGTCCGCCCGTCAGCTGGCCTTCGGCAAACTGGATCTGGCCTGGTACACCACCCCCCCTGACCGGATCGGTGATGACCTCCTGGCGTTTGAAGACCAGGCGGTGGAGGAGGTGCGGCTTTTCCCCCCGCAGCCCGGCAGTGCGTTATCGCCTTCCTTTCAGCACATTTTCTCCGGAGGATACGCGGCCGGATATTACAGCTATAAATGGGCCGAGGCCCTGGAAGCGGATGTATTTGAAACCTTCCGGGAAAACGGACTCTTCGATCCGGACACCGCTAAACGGCTGGAGTCCACTCTGCTGTCACAGGGTGGTTCCCGTCCACCGCAGGATCTGTTCCGGGCGTTCAAAGGACGCGATCCGGATCCCGATGCGCTGCTGCGTCGGGACGGCCTGTTGGAAGGATAAAAAAAAGACCCTGCATCGGTGTACCGAAGCAGGGTCAAAGATGGTGGAGGGTATCGGGATCGAACCGACGACCTTCTGAATGCCATTCAGACGCTCTCCCAGCTGAGCTAACCCCCCATGTGGGATGACCTTTCCTATACTACCAAACTTCTTCGGTTGTCAATCTGTCAGGGAGACAAATTCCGGTCTCCTCCCTGGAAATGATCGGAGATCCTGACCGTCTTCAGATTGGCCGGACTTTCTAACAGCC
>CAZVCO010000404.1:0-1797 GCA_964625795.1 uncultured Verrucomicrobiota bacterium
TTTCATTGGGATGCGCCTTTAGCCCTACATGACCAGTACGGCGGATGGCTGTCCCGTCAAATGGCCTATGATTTTGCCGACTACACCACCGCTGTAGTCAAATCTCTTGGAGACAAGGTCACCAACTGGATGACCATTAACGAAATTCCCTGCTTCACCCTCATGGGCTACGGAGTTGGCAAACGCGGAGAGCACGCCCCAGGCGTCATCGTCGACAGCATGAAAGATGTCTGGCAAACCATTCATCACGCCTGTCTCGGACACGGACTGGGCGTTCAAGCCATCCGCGCCGCCTCCCCCACCCCCTGCAAAATCTCCCTCGTCGACAACTTTGGGTCTACGGTTCCCATGACCGAAAGCCCCGCCGATATCATTGCCGCTCAAAAAGCCTTTACCAACTCCTTCTGTAACGGCGGAATTCTCTTCCCGGTCCTCACCGGTAATTTTTCCGACAGTTGGTTAGCCGCCCGGGAAAAAGATGGAAGTATGCCCGATGTTCAGGATGGAGATCTCGAAATCATCAGTTCACCGGTGGATGGATTGGGCGTTAATATTTATTCCGGCAGTTATATTCGCCACGCTGAAAACGATGATGGATTTGAAGAAGTCCCCATCCCCGAGCACTATCCGCGTCTGGATATGCCCTGGCTGAACGTGGTTCCGGAGGCCATCTATTGGGCCTTCCGCAATGTGAAGGAAGTCTGCGGATTTGATAAGGAAATGTTCGTCAGCGAAAACGGCTGTGCAAACAAAGATACCTTTACGCCAGACGGCGAAGTGCTGGATCCTTCCCGTATTTTTTACCTCCGCAGTTACCTCCGCCAGGTTCACCGTGCCATCGACGAAGGATATCCTGTCACCGGATACTTCCAGTGGAGCTTTATGGATAACTTCGAATGGGCCTGGGGATACTCCCGCCGCTTCGGTCTGGTGTACGTCAACTACGACACCCAGGAACGCACCCCCAAAGAAAGTGCTCGCTGGTACGCCGAATGCATCCGCCAAAACCGGGTGGTTTAAAAACACAGCCTAAACAACCCTGATCTGAACCGGTTTTCGAACCACAAAATTCACAAAAGTCACAAAAACATTCTATTTTTGTGTTTTCTGTGGTTGCTGATTCTTCCCCTCAAACTTGGTTATGCCGACGGCCGTCCAGCCGGACGTTTCATGGCCGGACAACAATTTTCCGGACACACATCGTGTTTGGCCGGCAAGCGCCCAATCGTTCTCCGCTCCGACCAGTCTTCGAGTCGTTCACGGATCAGCTCCACAATCATCTCCACCATCCGCGGATCATTCCCGGGCGTTGACGCCCGCACATAGGACATCCCTAATTCCGCCGCATGATCGCGGGCTTCCAAATCCAAATCGTACAACACCTCCATGTGATCCGAAACGAATCCCAGCGGAGACACCACTACCGCGTTCACGCCCCGCTCCTTCAACTCCGTCAAATGGTCACAAATATC
Organism: uncultured Verrucomicrobiota bacterium; assembly: GCA_964625795.1. Lineage (GTDB taxonomy): Bacteria > Verrucomicrobiota > Kiritimatiellia > SS1-B-03-39 > UBA6053 > UBA6053. The sequence continues at coordinate 1,473 of CAZVCO010000404.1, forward strand.
CGGATCCAGCCACGGCATCTGGGGAGAACCACTCCGACTCTGATACACCAAATCCCAATCTGAAAGCTCCAACCGCTCCGCAATCAAACGCGCCGCCTCCGTCAATTGCTCCACATACGGCGATGTGTTCGCCATGGCCATCGGAATACTGTGGGCGGTAAACACCACCCGGGGGGATTCCCCTTCCGGCAATAACGCGATGGCCTCGGATACCTTGTCCGACACCGTTTCGATAAACAACGGATGATTAAAAAAGACCCGAATTTTGTCGAAGGTCGGCGCCCCATCCCCCATTTCGCACTGCGCAGTCATCAGATTCTCCCGA
>CAZVCO010000405.1:0-1787 GCA_964625795.1 uncultured Verrucomicrobiota bacterium
ATGCCATTCTCGAACAACTGTTCGGGGGCGAGGTGATCGAGCCCGGGACGATCATCGATGACCTTGGCCCTGGGAAGCAGGCGGCGCAGGCCTTCGATTCCGAACACAGATTTCTGATGGCAGTGTCCGTGGATGATCAGCTTTTTGAACTTCGGCTTCACTTTCACCCCTTCGCGGTAGAGAAATTCGTCCACCATCACCACCCGGGGGGCAATCCGTTTTCCGAGTTCCTCATCCTCGATGAGATCCGGCAGGTCATCCGCCAGCGAGGAGGCGCAACTGGGTTCCAGGCACAGGATGGGCATCCCGGAGGGAATCTGTTGGTCGATGCGGCGGAGCACCTTCTCCCCGTCCCGTTTGGCCAGATCCAGCAGACCTTTGGAGATGCGGGCCCGCTGGCTGTCGCCGACAAACAAGGGCGTGACCCGGTAGCCGCAGGAGGCGATGAGATTCAGGGCGGCCAGTCCGATGTGCGGTTCGTAGGCGTTGGTGTAGGAATCGATGTAAAGGGCCACATCGCCGCAGTCGGGGGTGCCTTTGGTCCGGCAGTCTCCCAGACGGGTTTTGAGGGAGACGGTGGCGAAGGCGGGGAGGGGCCGGCGATGATCGATGCCGGCGATGTTCTCCAGCTGAGCTCTCACGAAGCCGAGGTTGTTGATCTTGTTCACGATGGGGGCCCAGGGGCCGGTGAGCCAGTGGGCGAGGCCGGGGAGGTCCCCGACTATCCGGGCTCCCAGCGGGGTGCCCTTTTCATCGTAGCGGGCCTGCAGCACTTCCGCTTTCATTTTGGCCACATCCACCGCATTGGGGCATTCTTTTTTACAGGCTTTGCATCCCAGACAGAGCCCCATGATTTCCTGCAGTTCGTCGGAGGCGGTTGCGGACCGGGTATCGCCCTGCTGGAGCTGACCGCTAATGGCCAGCCGCAGGGCGTTGGCCCGCGCGCGGGTCGAATCTTTCTCGTTGCGGGTGGCCATAAAACTGGGACACATCACCCCGCTGCCGATTTTCCGGCATGCGCCCACTCCGTTGCACTGCTCTACCGCGAGGGTGAGCCCGCCCTGTTCGCGATAGTGGAAGCGGGCGCGCGATTCCGATTCCGCCGCCTTTTCCCCGTATCCCTCCACCCGATACCGCAGATTTTCGTCCAGAGGCGGGGCGTCCACCAGTTTGCCGGGATTCATCAGATTGTCCGGATCGAACAGGGCTTTCACCTCCCGGAAGGCGTTCATCACATCCAGGCCGAAGAATTTCGGAATGAATTCGCCGCGTACCAGACCGTCGCCGTGCTCACCGGCCCAGGCTCCGCCGTAATGAACGCAGCGGGAAAAGGCATATTCCGCAATCCGCCGCATTTTGGCGATGTCTTCTGGCTTGTGCAGGTACAGCTCGGGCCGGGCATGCAGCACGCCCACCGAGGCGTGGGCGTAGAGAATGAGATTCACCTCCTCCTCCGCGCATTTGGCCATGACCTCGGAGATGTAGTCCGGCAGATGGGGCAGGGGAATGGAGGCATCCTCAATCACCGCCTGACCTTTGGTGGCACCCCGCACGTTGGTGATCAGCCCCAGCCCCAGCCGCCGCACGTCCCAGGCGTTTGTCTGATCCAGCGGATCGGTGAACACCGGCATGGCATAAGCCAGATTGTCCTTTTTCAGGTCGCGGACCATGCCCGCGGCCTTTTCTGTCACCTCCGCCTCGCTCTCTCCGAAGAACTCCACCAGCAGCATGGCCCCAGGTTCGCCCTCGATGAAATTGGCGATATCCCGGGTGCTGGGGTTGGTCTG
>CAZVCO010000406.1:0-818 GCA_964625795.1 uncultured Verrucomicrobiota bacterium
AGTCATCCGCAACTCGGCGTAAATCCGGATCCGTTTCCGTCCCAAAAGGAAGAGGTTTGCCATGCGGAAATATTTTTCCACCCCCTCGGTATAGGAAGCGGAAACGAATGGAAAAAATCCGGGTACCGGACTCAAACGTCATTTCCGCATCCTCTTCCCCCAAAAACACCCAGGTTTGCGGTTGAACCTCTATTTCGGAATCGGACCCGGAAATTTGCAACCCTCCTGAACTCACAAACCAGCACACCGTTTCATCTTTTACCTGAAATAAAAAGTGCTGAAATTGAGGTTCCACCTCCCGATGATTTGCCCATATCAATTGCGTTTGCACCGCTTCTATATCCAACGGACGAAAGGGACGTGAATGTGGAGAAGACGATTTCATGCATAGATCATGTAAATTTTTGATAACTTTCTGCAAGCCAATATCCTTTTTCCTCAGCGGAAATCCGCTTAAGATTTCCGCATGAAACCCTCTGATGTTCTCGTTGTCGGCGGATCCCTTTCCGCCATCGCCCTTGCCTTGGAATGTAAATCAAAAGGTAAGCACGTCGTGGTCATGACCCACCGGAGTTATCTGGGAGAGGACGTTTGCGACAGCTTACGCCTGGCTCTGCCCCCGGAGGTGGATCTTTCAAATCCGCTTGCCCGTGAACTGTTTGAGGATGTCGGCTCTGGCCTTGGCGTACATGCCCTTGCGGTCCCGCTTTTCGCACTCATCCAGCGGCGTGGCAACGTGGATCTCGACAAACCCGCCGTAGCTTTCGATGGCGCTGCGAATTTCCCTGCGGGTGGCGGCATAGGGCGCAATGGGCGCG
>CAZVCO010000406.1:828-1774 GCA_964625795.1 uncultured Verrucomicrobiota bacterium
TTCCTCCGGGAACTGCCTGCGTCCCATGCACATCAAACACAGCCTCGACCGCGTTTTACAGGAGGCCGATATTCCGGTAATTCTTTGCGCGGCTCCCGTCGAACTCCGCTCACATGTAGAGGGTCTGTCCCTCTCCATTCAAACCCGATCCGGCGCAGAAACCCTTCTCTGCCATCAACTTGTGGACGGAACCCTGCGCGGCGACCTGGCCCGTTTAGCGGGCATTCCCCTCACCCCGCCTTCCCCGTCTGTGGAGGTTACCCGCCGGGTGATCGCGGGCAGTCCGCTGGACGATCTTCCCTGGGTTGCAGAAGGAACTACCGCATATAAGGCCGGCAAAGAAGAGCGCCAAAGCACCTTGTGGTCACTCACGCAAACCCAGAGCCTCGCGGACGGGTCCTGGGCATCCTGGATGGTCCTCGAACAGCAGGCGCGACTCTCCGGTTACCGCAGGGATCAGGATATGTCGGCGGATAGTATTTTTGCTTGGACCGGAGAACGCCTTCATCCGGAATGCGATCCCCAAAAGCTTTCTTCCGATTTTACCCACCTGTCCCCGGAATCCGTCTCCGCGCTTGACGGGCGTTTATGGTTCACCGGTCCGGTTGCAAACGTAGACGAACGCACCCGTGAATGTATGCTCGTCCCTGATCAGGCACTAAACTGGGGACGCAAAATTGCGGACCTTCTCTTATCTGAATCCGCAAATCTATCGGGTGTACCTTCCCTTCCCCCGCCCGCATTACCATGCCTTCAGGTCGATGTTCTGGTAATCGGAGGAGGAACCGGTGGCGCTCCGGCCGCCATCGGTGCCGCCCGGTCGGGAGCCGAAACCTTGGTCGTCGAAGTCCTGTCCGGACTGGGCGGCGTAGGCACGTTGGGATTAATTGGACGGTACTGGTACGGAAATTTGGTCGGGTTTACCGCCGAAATCGATCAGGCCGTA
>CAZVCO010000407.1:0-1770 GCA_964625795.1 uncultured Verrucomicrobiota bacterium
GGTGGTTTTCGGTTTCAGAGTGTAGGCGGGAAGGGTGTCCGGGCCACAGCTGTTGGTTCCGATGCCACGGTGGGCATGGTCCAGATACAGCCAGTGGGTATCTTCGGCCGGAAGATCTGATGCATGGGTTCCGGCAAACAGATCCGCATCGGAGAAAGGCCGGGCGGAAAAGCCGAAGGTGCGCGGTGCGGTGACAGCCAGCCGGGTCCGGTGTTCGTCGCCCAGAGAGACCCAGCGGGTGTCACAATGCAGCCCGTATTCATGCGGCATCACGTAGGGCAGGCGCTGATCCGCAACGGTGGAGGTGAAGTGTCCGAGCCGGGCGGAGGCTTTACGGTCCGGATAGTTGTCCCAGGGACCTCGTCCGACCCACTCCAGTTGTCCCACTGTATCGGCCAGACCCAGTTCCAGTCCGACTCGGGGGAGATCCGGAAGGTCGGAGAGCAGGGGGGTGACGGTGTGGCGGGTCTGCAGCTGGCCGTCGGAGCGGAAGGTCAGGATGGATTCATGCCGGAAGGCCGGGGAGCGGGCCGTTCCGAACAACTCCTCCACGATGGTAAGTTCCACCATGGAACGGGTGGATTTACGTACCTCACATGTCCTCATTTCGCCCCGGAGTTCATGCAGACCCGCCGCCATCCAGCGGCCAATGGGTTTGTTCTCCTGCCCGGTCCAGAGCTTGAGCCCGTCGTTGTCGGTGGCCGCCCGCCAGAGGTTGAGCCGCAAGGGTGAGGTCAGCAGTTCGAGGCCGTCCTGACGGATCCCGCAAAGCCGTCCGGTGGTGGTGTTCAGTGTGAACCGCAAATCACCGGCTTCGATCCGCAGACGGGTTTTTGATTCCGTGGTTTTAAGGTCGCTGGAGGCACTGGACGACCAGCGGACCTTCCGCCGGGTGGCGGCCAGTTCGAGCTGATCCCAGCCCACCCGGGTTTCTTTCGGGGCCCAGGCCGCGGCCTTCCGGAGGGTATACTCCAGATCGAGATGTATATCCGCCTTGAGATCGGGTGCTTCAGGCAGGCTGAGTTTAATCTTCGTTCTTTCGCCGGGGGCACAGGAAGGCAGGGCCAGAGATCCTGAAGTTAGAGATTCTCCATTCCGACGCAGGGTCCATTCGGCCTGCAGATCCTCCAGGCCGGTGAAATCGCGCCGGTTTTCCACTTCGAGTGTCAGCGTCTTGCCGGATTGAGACAGAAGGCGGACGGAGACCGGCTGGGCCAGATGCTGAAATTCAAAGATAGCGGGGTGCAGGGACCGGTCCGCACCGACCAATCCGTCGCAGACGAAATTGGCGTCGTTGGGGGTATCGCCAAAATCGCCCCCATAGGCCCAGAACTCCGTTCCATCACTTCGGTTCTCTCTCAGGGCGTGGTCACACCATTCCCAGATAAACCCGCCCTGTATGCCTTTTTCCGAACGGAAGATGTCGTAATACTCGGCCAGACATCCGTTGCTGTTTCCCATCGCGTGGGAGTATTCACAGAGAATGACTGGACGTGGATCGCGGTTTGGATCGCGGGCCCAGTTGCGCAGCTTCTTATGTTGGGGATACATGGGGCAGATGATGTCGGTGCAGGCATGACCGTCATGCCAGGTGACCTTGCTCTGACCGATGGAGATGCCCCCTTCGTAGTGGAGCAGGCGACTGTTGTCGTAATAGCGCACCCAGGCGGCCGCGGCATCGTGGTTGGCCCCGTGTCCGCTTTCGTTGCCCAGCGACCAGAACAGGATGGAGGGATGATGTTTGTCCCGCAGCACCATATTTTTGACCCG
>CAZVCO010000408.1:0-1238 GCA_964625795.1 uncultured Verrucomicrobiota bacterium
CAGCCGGGCAATGTAGGCTGCGTAGATGGAGCCCAGGGAAATCACCGGCAGGATGCGGTGGGTCGGGGACTCCCATCCCATGACCGGAAGCCATTCCAGATTGAGTCCAAACACCAGGGCCAGCAGAGGCCCCAACACAAATCCGGGAATACAGATGCCGATCAGCGCCAGACCCATGGAAAGATGATCGCCCCACTGATTCGGCTTCACTGCGGCCAGGATTCCCAGCAGCACGCCCACCAGAATGGCATAGCCCAGCGCCAGCGCACCGAGCTGCAGCGACACCGGGAACGCGCTGCGGATGAGTTCCGTCACTGTACGCCCAGGTTTGGTGAGACTTGGCCCCAGGTTTCCCCGCACCACACCGCCGAGATACCGCACGTACTGCTCCATCAGCGGACGGTCCAGACCGTACGCCCGGTTGAGGGATTCCAGGGTTTGTTCCGGCAGTTCTTTCTCCGAGGCAAACGGACTGCCCGGGGCCAGCCGCACCAGCAGAAAACTGAGGGTGGCCAATACCCAAAGCGTGGGCAGAGCCTGAAGGGTAAGCCGTTTGATGAGAAACCGAATCACGGCAGAGCCTTGGCGGGTTCAGGCCAGCAGGTCAAGCCATGAGAGACGGGAGCTCTGCGAGGAGACAACGGAGGATGGCCTTTCCAGGCCGTCACCGCGCATGTGTTGGGCAGGACTTGTACGCCGGAGGCCTAATGCCCGACCCCCTTCATCTTCTGGTACAAGGCCCCTTGTCCTTGACTTGGTCTGGGCCGCTCTTCACATTCCCCGCATGAACGGGAAAATACTGGTGGTTGAAGATGAAGCCGGCATCGCCGAGAACATCACCTATGCGCTGCAGACAGAGGGGCTGGAGGTCTGCTGTTGCACCACGGCCCGTCAGGCCCGGGACACCGTGGCGCACGAAACCATCTGTCTGATTATTCTGGACGTGGGACTGCCGGACGGCAACGGATTCGACTTCTGCCGGGAGTTGAGACAGAACTCCCGCGTCCCCGTCATTTTTCTCACCGCGCGGGCCTCGGAAATCGACCGGGTGGTGGGACTTGAACTGGGAGCGGATGATTATGTGGTCAAACCCTTCAGCCCGCGGGAACTCTGTGCCCGGGTACGCGCGGTGCTGCGGCGGACCGGGGACGGCGTGTGTGATCCTTCGACCGACCGGCCGGGATTCTCCATCGATCGCGACCGCATGGAGCTGTCATATCAGGGTCATCGGCTCGGGC
>CAZVCO010000408.1:1321-1750 GCA_964625795.1 uncultured Verrucomicrobiota bacterium
GACCGGACCGTGGACACCCATATCAAAACCCTGCGGGCCAAACTGCGTGCGGTTTCGCCGGAGGCCGACCCTATTAAAACCCACCGGGGAATCGGCTATTCATTGCGGGATGACGCATGAAAATCCGCACCCGCCTCATTCTGTTGTTTCTTATTCTGGTGGGGCTCGGTTTTTACCAGTTCGTGGGAACCATTGTGAAAGATCTGCGTCCCCGGGCACTGGCCACTATGGAGGAATCAATGGTGGAAACCGCCACCCTCCTCGCCTCACTGGTCAGCAGTCAGACCACGGACGATGAACTCACGGTGGAGGACCTTCAGGAGATGATGGATCTGGCGGGACGCTGGGATCTGGATGCCCGCATTTATGAGGTGGAGAAAAATCAATTTAACCTCCGGGTGTATATGACAGATGCGCGGGGCATCATGG
>CAZVCO010000409.1:0-1739 GCA_964625795.1 uncultured Verrucomicrobiota bacterium
CTTTCCGTCCCTGAGAATTCTCATTTTACTGCCGGCCGAGAGCTGAAATTCCGCTTCGTAGACCACATAGCGTTCGGCCTGATTGACGCTGCGAATGATGCCCACCGGAGGGCGCGAGGAGGCCTGTCTCTGTTCAGGCGGCGTGGTGCAGGCGCCAATCAAACTGAGGATCAGAAGTATGAGCCCGTTTTGAAGTACACGCGTAAACATGATGCTTTTCTGATGGTTGAAATCCAAAAACGCAACCTCTCTCTTGTTTTTGAAGTTGATAAAATGAGAAAGCTTCTCAAAGGTAAGAAACACCCAAAGAGATCCTGTTTATGGCAAAGATACTAATTGTAGATGACGAACCCAGTATTCTGTCGGTATTGACGGGATTGCTGAAGGGGAAAGGTTTTGAGATCGTGCCCTCGCTTGGCGGCAAAAAAGCTCAGGAGTTGCTGCAGGCGGGAAGCTTTGATCTCATGATCACGGATATCCGCATGGAGCCGGTGGACGGACTTACGCTGTTGAAAACCGCGAAGCAGCTGGTTCCCAACATGAGTGTGATCGTGGTGTCGGCTTATGGATCGGTGGAAAATGCGGTGGAGGCCATGAAAGAGGGGGCCTTCGACTATGTCACCAAACCGTTCAAGGTGGATGAGCTGATGATCACCGTGCAGCGGGCTCTGGAATTCCGCCGGGCATTGCATGAGAATCAGCAGTTGAAAGCCCAACTGAATTTCCGGGCAGGCCTTTCCGATATTGTGGCCGAGAGTGAGTCCATGCGGAAGATCTGCACGATGATCGAACGGGTGGCCCCCACGGACCAGACCGTGCTGATCGGTGGCGAAAGCGGGGTGGGGAAAGAAGTGATTGCCAAAGCCATTCACGAGAACAGCATCCGCAAGCACGAAACCTTTATCCCGATCAATTGCGCCGCACTGCCAGCGCCCCTGTTGGAGTCCGAGCTGTTCGGACACGTCAAAGGCGCCTTTACCGGAGCCAGTTCGGACAAGGAGGGGCTGTTCGAGGTGGCCAGTGGGGGGACGATTTTTCTGGATGAGATCAGTTCCATGCCCATGGCGCTGCAGAGCAAACTTCTCCGGGTGTTGCAGGAGAATGAAATCCGCCGGGTGGGGGGGACAAAGCAGATCAAGGTGGATCCCCGGGTGATCGCCGCCACCAATGTGGACCTGGAACAGTTGATTGCGGACGGAGAGTTCCGGGAGGATCTGTACTACCGGCTGAGTGTGATTCCATTGACCCTTGCTCCGCTGCGGGAGCGGACGGAGGATATTCTGCCCCTGGCACATTTCTTTATGCGTACGGTGTCCGAAAAAGCCGGTGTGCCGGTGCCCGAGCTTTCCGCTGAGGTTCAGATGACACTGGAGTCTTACGATTGGCCGGGGAATGTGCGGGAACTGGAGAACGCCATCCGGCATGCCTGCACCTTTGCCAACGAGGGAGTGTTGAAAAACGATGACCTGCCGGCCCGGGTGGTCAGCCGGGCCAACACCCGCACGGCGGGTACCGGAGGGGAGGGTTTCCCTTATACAGAATACCGGGGACGGTCCCTTAAAGGGTTTCTGCGTGAAGTGGAGAAGGATTTTATTGTCCGCACCATTGAGGAGCATCAGGGGAACAAAGAGGCAGCGGCGGAGGCCCTGCATATCAGTCTGGCCACCCTGTACCGCAAGCTGCCGGAGCCGAGCTGAGGGGCCCTATCCGGGAACAGGAGACTGCCAAGGTTGCGGCCC
>CAZVCO010000410.1:0-986 GCA_964625795.1 uncultured Verrucomicrobiota bacterium
CTGGCGGCCCATTGCCTGGGTACGAGAACGCCCCACCGATCCCAACTGGACCGGAACCCTCAACGTCACCAACAACGACCAACTCTTCCTTCGTGCCAGCCTCGGCATCATCGACTCCGACAACGACGGACTCGACGACGGATTTGAATTTTGGTTTTTTGGCGACCTTGATGAAACCGCCTCCGGCGATTTTGATGTGGACGGATTTACGAATCTCCAGGAATTCGATCAAAACAGCAACCCCGCCATTGCGGACTCCGACCTGGATGGACGCAAAGATGGCGACGAAAGTACCCTCGGGACCAACCCCAGCTGGCCGGATCATCCGGATGTGGAACTGGAGGTAACCATTGTTCGCTAAAGCTTTTCGTTTTTTCCTACTGGTCTGTCTGCCGCTGGCGGTTTCTCATGCCCAGCAGGAACCCACTCTCGAAAACCTCCTTTGTGCGATTCAGGAACGCCATATGGTGGTGGAGCAACGCAAGGCGATCGAGGAAATCAATTTCCTGCAGAACCAGCAGGCGGATTACGGGTTGGTGGTCACCTACACCAACCAGGTTCAATTGGCCCAGATCGAGTGGGGCGGAAGCATCGCCCCGTTGCCCCCGCCGGGAAGCCTGGACAGCCTCACGATGGAAGACCGGGTCGCCCTGCTGGCCAGGGCCTCGGAGCAGTTTGATCTGCTGAAACAAGCCTATCTGAACTTGGGAACGGACGTGCTGAACGAGGATATCGTCCCCACCACCGGTTCCAGTTTTTTTCTGAACGGGGATGGCTACACGGAGACGGATTTGCCCACCGTGGGGCGGATCACGCCGGAGAACTACCGCACAGCACAGCAGGCGTTGATCCAACGGGTGCAACGGCTCCTGAGCGAGCGCGGATTAGGCGACCTTGCCTTGAGACATCGCTGGGCGCTCTTGCTGGACGGCAAGCCGCAGGCTGGATCGGCGGGCCGACGCCGGCCATAGTGCGACAGGATTGAC
>CAZVCO010000410.1:996-1720 GCA_964625795.1 uncultured Verrucomicrobiota bacterium
TGCTGAAGTTGCCGGCCATGGGGTATGTTGCACCGTTGACATCGGGAAGCGGACATCCTCATTCTGAAGGTGCAGATTGGTGGTTTTGGGAGATTTTTAATTTAGATTCTTTTGGAATGGGAGGATGGGTTGAAGAGTTGCAGGACTCGCCAACGACCGTTTCTCATATTGATTCAAGACAGTTTTTCCCTGTAAATCCAAATGACCTCTCCGCCGAGGCGGTCTTTCAGGACAAAGTGGTCTCTTCAGGAGACATCGGAATCTGGGGTGAATGGGCAGGATCCACACTCATGGCGAACCCGACCATGTTATTCCGCTATGATGATGGTGAAGAGTACATTTATTCCTCTACGGCGGGTTCCTCCTATTCCGAAGGGGCTTTCTACCGCTTCGAACTTGGCGACGACCTTCATGACTTGGGAGTTGCGGGCGAACTGCACGAACTGAACGCGATTCGACAGGGCGTCTGGACGGTCGGTGGGTTCCGGTCCGTCCAGTTTCTGCCGGATCACGAGAACACTCCGGAGGGCCACTCGGAGCGGGTCGGGGTCGTCACCCTGGGCGAGATGAAGGCCGATCCGCTGGTGTTCGGGCATACTCAGACCAACATCGTGCTGCGCCTGGGAGACCAGGCCGCATCCGTAAATTGGAGTCAGAGTGTCGAATACGATTCCGAAACGGACATGCTCAGCGTGCAACCGTCCTACGCCGATCCGGAATTTCC
>CAZVCO010000411.1:0-1184 GCA_964625795.1 uncultured Verrucomicrobiota bacterium
CACTGCGCTACCGCTCCGTAAAAACCGGAACAGATGCCCGGAAAGCCGCCTGGCTCTCGGCGGTCCTCTTTATCCTCGGCTCTTTCATCTGGTTTATTCCTCCGGCTTATGCACGGCTCTTTCTGACCACAGCGGTCGAAGCCATGCCTCTGGGCCATCCGGAAGAAGGAGCCTTTGCCGCCACTTCACTCAACTTGCTCCCACCCGCCCTCCATGGGGTTCTCCTGGTCGCTATCCTGTCGGCCTCCATGAGCAGTATGGATGGCGCGATCGGTGCCTTCGGGGCGACAATTGTCAAAGTCTGCTATCCGGGACTGTGCCAACTCTTCCACCGTCAGCCCATAACGGACGGGAAGAAGCTGCTGCTAATGAGCCGCCTATCTGTGTTGTTTTTTGGCTTCTTTGATTTGATGTTTGATTTATTGGCCTTCCTCACCGCCATGGGTGTTCCCTTTATCTGGGCCTTCTTTGTACGGAAGGTTCCGGCCTGGTCGTTCTACTCCACCATGCTGATCGGCATCATTCCGGCATTTATGGGGGTATATAGCGAACAACTTTTCGGAACAGAGTGGAACTTTCAGACCAAACTCCTGATGAACATCGGTATTGCCTCCGCCGCCTTTTATGCAACCCGGATTTTCTGGAGCCGGACCAGCCAGAAATATCGCGACCATGTGGACGAATTTTTCAAAACCATCAACACCCCGATCGATCTTGAAAAAGAAGTCGGCGATGTGCGCGATACAGACGTGGTGCAAATGCGCCTCTCCGGCGGATGCACCCTGGCTTTTGGCCTTTTTCTCTGTGCCTTAACGTTTACCAGCCGCAACCTGCGCGATGTCATCATCGTACTTTCGCTGGCCCTTACAGTGACCCTGATTGGAGGCGCCATGTTTATCTACGGCAGCATCGGACGGCGAAAATTAATCCGCGACTTGGAGGTGGAAGCACACCATCGCGCAGCCACCTCACCGGATGAGGCTGCAGGGGATCCGTTCCCAATCTTGCACGAAAAAAACAAATAAACCCCCTTTTCACCCGTCATCATTTCACAAAACACCCTCACCCCACATCAACCTCAAAAAAGATAATGAACCAATTAAATACAGATACCCGATTTATTAGCGGCGTTGCCCCTGACCTTTGCCTGAAAGCCGATCTCGGCCCGCCCCGCAGTGAATGCG
>CAZVCO010000411.1:1194-1717 GCA_964625795.1 uncultured Verrucomicrobiota bacterium
CACAAAAGAGACCGGCAGCGGGACCGGCCTGTATGAAATCACGCCGGATTTCAAGATGACCAAGCGGCCGGAGAGCCATCCCGGCACTTACACCAATCGCATGGTCCACTTTCCGACCAACCAGATGATCATCGGCCCGCACGTGATCGATGCGGAGAAGAACGTCCGCACGATTGAGAGCCTGCTGGATGTCCGGATCAGCGGAACTGCCCGGCACCTGGAAAAGCCCGACACCCATGTTTACATGCTGGGCATGGAGGGCGAGTTTTTTGAACTCGATATGAAGACCTTGGAAACTCAGCTGCTCTTCATGCTCACCGACGAACTGAAAATGGGCGAAGGAGACTACAGCCACTTTAAAGCGGTTTACACCTGGGACGGAAAAGTGGTGGTGGCCAACAACACCTACGGTGAACCCGACTTTCAAGGCAAGCAGGCAGGGGGGCGACTCGCTGAATGGGACGGCAAGACCTGGACGGTCTTGGAGAAAGCTCCGTTTGTGGAGGCCACCGGGCGCAGCGGG
>CAZVCO010000412.1:0-1714 GCA_964625795.1 uncultured Verrucomicrobiota bacterium
CTGAGTTGGCGAAGGCGCTGACCGGTCTCTTCCAGCAGACCGCCACCGGACAGGAGGAGGCGAAGCGGATGGAGCTCGATATCCTCCGCCGGCTCTCGCGCTGCGACCAGACCGAGCAGATCTTCCGGCCCTACGGAATTCTGGAGCTGGTCACACCGGTCCGGATCAAAGGAAAAACCCGCTTTGCCCTCTGTTCAGGTCCCCTGCTGGTCGAGAAATGGACCAACGTGGCCCGGGAGACGCTGGCGAAGCTCACCGGCGTCGCCGTCACTGCCCTGCCGGAAGCACTCGCTTCCGCGTCCCTCTACAGCCCCTCCCAGATTAAGGTGGTCTCCAGACTTCAGCAGCAGACGGCCGACTGGATCCGCACCGCCTTCGAAACCCAGCAGGCCGATGGGGTTGACGCCCCTCCGCTCCAGGCCGGAGCCCTCCAGCTTCTGCAGCCGGGATTTCTCGATCATCTGGACATGCTCTACTCCGGCATTCAGCACGCCACGGGAGGTGAGCGGGATCTTCCCGCCGCGGAGGCCGCCCGCATCCGTAAAATTGCCGAGCGCGGACGCACCCTCACCGAACAGGCCCGGCGTCTGCGTGATCAGGCGGAACCGCCCTCCTCTCCCCAGTCTATCCATGCGGTTCTCCGCACCTGGTGCTCCACCCTGGAGAATCAACAGCCTCATCTCCGCATCCGCACCCGGTTTGAGGCCGGACAGGATACCCTCACCACCACGCCCGAACAGCTTCACCATCTGGTGTACACCCTGCTGAGCGGCATCGCGGACGGACTCCCCGAAGGCCGGGCCCTGCTGGGGGTCAGCACCCGGAACACGGAGATCGACGGACAACCCGTGATTCACGTGGAGATCCGTGACGGCGGAGGACTGGCCACCTTCGCCGGGGTCGGCGGGGAAATGGACAGCCTGTTGGAGGCGGAACAGAATCAGGTGACCGAAGACACCTCGGAATGGACCGCTCTCGCCTCACGCTGCAATGCCCACATCCGGATTCTGCGGGATTCCGATGCCGTGACCAGGGCCGAAGTCTTTCTGCCACTGACCCTGGAACGCGCTGATGGGACGGAGAGCACCGCCAGCCATGCCCTGTGGATCGTGGAGGATGATGACCGCGAAGTGGATCACCTTCTCCATATGGTCCGTGATCTCCCCCTCAGTTGCACCCGGTTCCGTTCGGCCTCAGAACTGAAAGAGAAATTCAGCACCGCCCAGACCGCGCCGGACATGGTGCTGTTGAAATACTATCTCCCGGATGAACGGGGGGCCGAAGTGCGCAGCTGGCTGTACGAACAGGATCCCGACCTGCCGGTGATCCTCATTTCCTCCCTCAATGCCACCCACCCGGGCATCGCCACCGCACACCGGCTCCCCGCCACCCTCTATCTTCAGAAACCCTTTACCGCCTCGGATCTGCTGAACATGATCCACCTCAATCTGGACGACACCCTTTCGGGGTGATGTTTTCTCACAGAGACGCAGAGGTAGCAGAGGCCATCCAGATGGAAGAGTCTCTCGCAGTGCCGCAACGTACGCGGAGGCCATGCAGATGGGGTAAATAAGGGTTTATTGTATTGGAAAATAAACAGATAAAATACCTCTGCGAGCTCTGCGTCTCCGCGAGAGAAATCAGATATCTGGCAGGTGGTGTTTTCTCACAGAGACGCAGAGGTAGCAGAGGCCATCCAGATGGAAGAGTCTCT
>CAZVCO010000413.1:0-1712 GCA_964625795.1 uncultured Verrucomicrobiota bacterium
GTACGGGAGACGGCGTAGCCTCCGTAAGGGAAAACGGTGAGTCCGGAAGGGGGAGGTGCGGGAGGCAGACCGAGTTCCCGGCGTGCCTGGGCAAGTCGGTCGCGGAGGGGTTCCAGATGTCCTTTGCCGATGGGCGGAAGACATCCGTCGGGCGTCTGAATGGCCTCCATGAATTGCAACCGTCTGGCGGCAGCCTCCCGGATCGGAGTTTTGCGGGATGCGGGTGCCTTGTCCAGGAGATCCAGCAGTTCCACGCACAGATCGAGCAGAAACAGGTTGTAATTGGGGGACTGTTCGGCATCACTGCCGTCGGGATACATGGTGTTGCTGAACACGCGCTGCAGCCGTTCCCAGGCCACCAGAAAATGCGCGGCGTGGGAGCGGAACATGGGCAGGGCGAGGGACAGGCGAAGCAGGGAGAGGGTGACGGCGGTGAACTGATTGGGGGTGTTTTCCCGCGGATTCATCACGCAGACAAAGGCGTGGTCACGGGTGAGGGAAAGGAGACACTTGGCCAGAAAGTCGTCGTCCAGTTCGGGTGACGTGGCAAGGCGGCTGAGCCCGGCCAGCCAGCTATCGATGCGGAAGTGACAGGAGAGCGACATCCACTGGTGACGCTGTTCCGGAGGGGCCTCTTTGTGGCGGGGACCTCCGTTTTCGCCCATGTTGCAGGTTTTTTTGTCGTTGAGCACCATATCCCGGGTGGGCCAGTAGCCCCGCGCGTCGGCGGCGTAGGGGCAGCCGTCGATGAATTCCTCCACATAGGTCCTCCATTGACGGGCGAAGCGTTCATCTCCGGTATCGGCATACGCCTTCGCAAGCGGGTTGATCCAGTACATGTAGCCCAGATGCCAGTTTCGTTGTCCGTCGGTATCCGCCAGCCGGTGCCAGTTGATGGGGGTATCGAGTTTTATGTCCTCATTCAGTAAACGCATCTGGCGGTTAAGCAGCGAGTCAGCCTGGGCCTTCAGATCGCCGCAGAGGTCCAGACGTGGGAGTGGCAGGGAGAGGCCAGCCAGATGGCTGCGGATAAGTGCGATGGCGGCCTCAGCATCGCGCTTTGTTTCCGCGTCACCCAAAAGCGGATGCAACCAGTCCAGTTCAGCATTAAGGTGGTTTTGGGGTGTCATGGAAGAAGAATACATTCTGGCGATCTTAGCGGAAGAGTATGCGGTTGTTAGAATCACAATTTCTGCAACAGTTGCGGAATTGAGGAGTGCGATCACAAAAAATTTAAAGTAAAGTAAGCGAATGAAAATCATTTATCTTCTTTTGACTGTACTGACCGTCCTGATGTCGGCCTGTTCTCCGGTGACCACAAGCTCACCGTCTGTTGCTGAGGAAGTCTCTTCAGAGGTGAAAGGGTCGCAACTGCATGTGTCGGTGGAGAATGCCGCAGCGGATGATGCGAATCCGGGCACAGCAGAGGCTCCACTGAAAACGCTGGCGGCGGCGTTAGCGCTTCTGGAGCCGGGAAAGACGATTCTGCTGCATCCGGGGGTGTACCGGGAAAAAGTCGAACTGACCGTTTCGGGTACGGAGGAGGCGCCGATCACCATTCGGGCGGTGGAGCCGGGAACGGCGGTGATCAGTGGAGCGGATCCTGTGACGGACTGGGAGGACCGTGGAGAGGGCCTGTTTGCCAAGGCCCTGCCGGATCTGGAAGCGGGATGGGACAATCAGTTCATCCGGTCACAATGGCTGTTCAAAAA
>CAZVCO010000414.1:0-1712 GCA_964625795.1 uncultured Verrucomicrobiota bacterium
CCCCTGGACGCGGTCTGGATCACCGCGCACCGCCCGGAGGACCGCCCGATGTTCATCGCCTTGGATCAGGGCGAATGGCTGAACCGGGAGCACGCTGGATGGGTGAGGACATTGGTGGTACATGTGAACGGATCGCAACCTATCGTAGCGGACGGGGTTCCGGGTTTGAGTACACAGGTTCCTGATCTCCCTGCCGAAACCCTGAGACCTGTGCGATCAGCGGAGGAGCTGCCCGATGTCTGGAATCGGGTGCAATTGCGGTTTCGGTTGCTTGAGAAATTGGGGCATCCGGACCTGGATACCTTGCGCGCTTGGGCGATACCACTGCGGGAGGCGGTGAACCGGGGTGCCTTTCCGATTCTCCAGCTTGATTCCGCTCCTGATTCTCCAACGGTAATGGAGGCAGCGGCCTATGTGTTTGGTGAACTGGTCTCTACGTGGATCCTCCCCAGAAGTGGTGATGCTCCGTCGTGGGAAGAGATCCTGAAAAGCCGTATTCCTACTGTGGGGATTTTGACATCGCGCTTTTCCGCTCCTGCGCCCGGCATCCTAGGTTTGCAAGCCCGGCAGTTCTGGATGGGCTTCGAATTGAGCGTAGCTGGTGGGAGAAACCGAGCACGGTATTTCAGGGGTTCTCTTTCTCGGGACCGGCTTCCGTCGAAGCGGAACGTCGCGCTGTCGGCCAGATTTAGCTGGCTGGAGGCCTATAAACCCATTTGGCCGGGATCCAGGTCGAGCTGGGCAACTAACTCAGTGGCGGAATGGCTGATGCGTCGGGAGACGCCCGTGATTCTCCAGGGCGGCTATCCGGGTGGTCCCTTTTTTCCGGACGGCTCCGACCGCGCGGGCGACCTCTGGTGGTGGATGAAACCGCTGACTCGGTTCGGAAGTCCGCATCACCGTCCCGGGGTTGCCAACATCATTCCCTCAGGTCCAGACACCAATCCGGTGTTTCTGCACTGGGGGGTGGCGGACAACGGGATCGACTCGGTGCAGGTACTGGTTCACACACCATCCGCCAAAGCGAACGTGGAGGGGATGTTGGAGTTGCCGGTGCCTTGGTCGGGCCCCACCCGGATGGTACACCACGCGACCACTCGCAATTGGGCACGCGTTCCGAAAGAAGAACGGGATATGTACCACATCGATCTGGAGGCGGTCGAACTGCAGGCTCCCGGCGAAAGCGGGGCGCGCGGATGGATCCAGCACACGTTCCGGATGCGGGGTATGCATGTTTTCGAACTGTATCCGGCAGAACTTGCGGATCGCCGACGCATTCAGGCTCCGGAAGCGGTGGGGTTTGCCAGATTAATGGATACTCGAAATCTATTCAATCCCGGCAAAGAACCACCGCCATCGTGGTGGTCTCGAAAGGAGATGGGTGAGAAGTTCTCTTACAACTGGCGCCCCTCGGGCTCGGTAAACCTTCAAGTTGAAGTTGCGGCAACTTTGGACGGTGCCCCGGGCTGGGAAGCATTAAAAGGTTTCCATGCACTGCAGCCGAAAACCTTCTCAGGCGTGGCCCCACTGTCGGATACCAGCACGCGGTTCCAATTCAGAGAGGCCCGTCCGGGGGAGCCGCAGGTGATGCGGATGTTTTTTAAGCAGCAGATTGCCGCGATCGACACAACCTATTCTCCTCAAATGCTGCGCGAAAACATCCGCCATTTTTACGATCATGAGTTTAAGGATTTTCCCGAGGCGGCTGATAA
>CAZVCO010000415.1:0-1710 GCA_964625795.1 uncultured Verrucomicrobiota bacterium
TCTGTGATTAGAAGTGAGACGCGTCTTGAGGCCTTTGTGTTCAGCCCTTGCGGCGGAAGGGCCGGAGGATGGCGGTGGCCATGGCTTTTTCTTTTGCCCAGAAAAAACGGAACTGACCCAGCAGCGTGCCGAAGATCATGAGGGAAATCTGATAGGTGGGAAAGACCAGCAGCAGATAGGTGGGGACTTTGATCCACATGGAGGGATGTTCTTTGGTGAATCCCAGCAGACTCCAGTACAGGGGGCGGATCTGGGTGATGCTGAGACCGGCCAGAGTAAAGGTCAGCATAATCATCCAGAAGGAAAAGGTGGATTCAATCCCCCACTTTCTCTTACAGCGCTCCCGCCAGTTCTCCGGGGCGTCCTTCTCCGTCTGAGTGGAGGAGCTCACTTCAGGCCAGCGCCTGTTCGACCCGGCTCCGGGCGTCATCCAGACTGGTGGCTTCCTCTGCGAAATCGACCAGAAGAATCACCTCCGGATCCCGCACCTCCAGGGTGCCCTCCCCGAAGGCATACCAGGTGGTCTTGCCGTCTTTCTCCACTTTTCCGGGCCCGGTCACCACTGCGGAAATCATCTTGGCATGGTGCGCCAGCACGCCCAGGGATCCGTTAAAGGCGGTGACCTGCAGGTGATCGACCTCGGTTTCGAGGATCGGACCTTCCGGAGAGAGAACTTTTAGGGGAAAGGTGCTCATGAATCTGATTACATCGTGGCGGCTTTCGCGCGGACACCGTCAATATCTCCGACCATGTAGAAGGCCTGTTCCGGCACATCGTCATGTTTACCTTCCAGAACCTCTTTGAAGGAGCGGATGGTGTCTTCGAGTTCGACGTAGGTTCCGGACATGCCGGTGAACTGCTCGGCCACGTGGAAGGGCTGGGAAAGGAAGCGCTGCACTTTCCTCGCCCGGTTCACCGTCAGCCGGTCTTCCTCGGACAGCTCCTCCATTCCGAGAATGGCGATAATGTCCTGCAGCTCTTTGTATTTCTGCAGAATTTCCTGCACCCCGCGGGCCACCTGATAGTGTTCCTCGCCGATAATTTCCGGCGCGAGAATGGTGGAGGTGGAGGTCAGCGGATCCACCGCGGGGTAAATTCCGAGCTCGGAAATGGCCCGGCTCAGCTCGGTGGTGGCGTCGAGGTGGGCAAAGGTGGTGGCCGGTGCCGGGTCGGTGTAATCGTCGGCCGGAACATAGACGGCCTGAATCGAGGTGATGGACCCGTTCTTGGTGGAAGTAATCCGCTCCTGCAATGCCCCCATGTCGGTCCCCAGCGTGGGCTGATATCCCACCGCGGACGGAATCCGGCCCAGCAGAGCGGACACCTCGGCCCCCGCCTGGGTGAAACGGAAAATATTGTCCACAAAGAGCAGTACGTCCTGGTTCATGTCGTCACGGAAGTGTTCGGCCACGGTCAGAGCGGACAGGGCCACCCGGGCACGGGCTCCGGGGGGCTCGTTCATCTGACCGTAAATCATGGAGGTCTTGTCAATCACTCCGGATTCGGCCATTTCCTTAAAGAGGGCGGTTCCCTCACGGGTCCGTTCCCCCACCCCGGCGAACACGGAGTAGCCGCCGTGCTCTTTGGCGATGTTGTGAATCAGTTCCTGAATCAGAACGGTTTTGCCCACACCCGCACCGCCGAACAGACCCACCTTGCCGCCCTTCCGATAGGGGGCGAGCAGGTCGATCACTTTAATGCCGGTGACCA
>CAZVCO010000416.1:0-1688 GCA_964625795.1 uncultured Verrucomicrobiota bacterium
GGCATCGTCACCTCCGGGGGTTGAGGGGAAACTCGTGGTGAAATTACGTCCCTGTCCGGCAGAATAGTTGTCATTCAGCATGAACAACAGAGTCACTCCGTCGGCATCGGACATGGAACCGTTCTCCCGTTTGTCCACCCGTTCGTAGATCACCACATCACTGTCTGACCATTTTCCCTGCTGGTACCCCCGGGCAAACTGCTCATGAATATATAAAAGATTCGGAACGCGGGGATCATCCCACTGTCCAAGAAAAGAGGTGTTGGAATGGCGGGGAAAGGCCCCGCCGGATTCACCGAGCGTCTCAGCCTGGTAATTTCCATCCGTGTAGAGCAAGCCTAAGCCTGCCCGGGTGAAATACATGGCATGCTGTAGTTCGCGGCGGGCAGCGTAATCGCTGTCGTGGCTTTGTGCATGCATTACCGTCAACCCCGGTGCGAAACCACCGGCTCCGGGATTGTCAAATCCATTTAAACCATTGGAGGGATTTCCCAGGCGGCTATTGAATTCAGTCCGCAGGGGGTTGTCCACCAGCCGCATCCCGGCATCGAAATAGGGTCCGTACCCCGGAGGCTCACCCAAATGCTCCCCAAAAACCATGGCATCATCGCGCGGTATCTCGGTGTCAAATACACTGTCGCGATGATTATCCCAGTCAGAAAATCCGCGGGTCAGGTTGAACTGCTCCTGCACCTGACCGAGGTACCCGTAGTTGCTGCTGTCCTTGCCAGCTCCAAACGTGGCGCCGTAGAAATCGGCCCGAACATGCTTGACCGCATCCAGACGGAGCCCGTCAGCCTTGGTGCGATCCATCAGCCAGCGCGCGGCCCGATTCAGATAATCCTCCACGTATTCACTGTACACCGCACTGTTCGCCTGGAGGTAAACTTTTGCCCGGTCGCGGATCTGCTGCTCTGTGGGTGAAGGATTTCCCTCGTCATTGAGCAAACCTTCCGCAATATCCAGCAGACCGCCAAAGCCCACATAATTCCCGTCTTTGTCGTAGGCGTATTGCTCGGGCCGATCGAGATCCCGGATAAATTTGATTTTGGGCCAGGTACTCCCTTCGCTGTACCCGTGGTTAAAATTGAGAGTACCGGGTTCCTGAGAGATATCAATCAGATCCGCCAATCCCAGATTCTGAACCTGCCACGCACTGTTCCAATCGCGGGTGTTATCCCATTTTCGGTAAAACCCTTCCTGGGTACGGCGTAAATGAAAATCCTCGGGCACCAGTCCGGGATAAATATCAATGGGGGTGTTTTCATTGAACCCGGGCACATCAAATGCACGGTGATTCATAATATTGTCAAAATAAATCCGAATGCCAAAACGATGGGCCGTGCGAACCAGTTCCAACAACTCTGCTTCCGTGCCGTATCGGGTTCGGACCGTGTTCCGCTGATCCTTACCGCCCAAATCGAAGGGATCCCACAAGTCGTAGCCGACGGAAAGTCCCCCACTGGCTTTGGTGGGAGGAGGCAACCATAGGGACGAATATCCGGCCTCCGCCAACTCCGGCATTTTGCGGGTGATTTCCGCCCAGCTGGTATTAAAATACTGCAACATGGCTTCCCCAAACACAGTGCCAGCCGTGCACATGCTCAAGATCAGAAGGGTTATTTGACGAAAAAGCATAGAGTCTCCAGAAATAATTCAAACGTTTTAATTAATCTACAGGTCGTTCG
>CAZVCO010000417.1:0-1674 GCA_964625795.1 uncultured Verrucomicrobiota bacterium
GCAATGCCCCGGCGTTCCAGCAAAGAGCCTTCCAGACGAAACAATTCGGTCAATGCCTTCAGATAATTGGCTACCGCCCGGACTTCGACCAGCTGGCTCAACAGCAGGTCCCGCTGAGCCTGGGCCACATCCAGCGCGGTGGCATCCCCCACTTCAAACCGGTCCCGTTCAGCCTGCAGAGTGGCCTCCCGCAGCCGCAGGGTCACCTGTCCGGCCTCAATCTGATTGCGGGCACGTTTGAGTTCCACCAGCGCCAGCCGCACGTCGGTCTCCGCCTCCTGTTCCAGATTACGAATGGCCAGATCGGTCTGTTTCACATCCAGCCGGGCAATGCGCTCCCGGGCCTGGGCCGTGTCATTGCCAAGTTCATGCAGAAGCCGGAGTCCGGCCGACCATTCATAGGTGTCGCCGCCGAATTCCGCCTCGGCCTCGTCCAGGTCCTCTCCGAATCCGGTCTGGGCCAACGAGGCAAAGAAATCCAGCCGGGGTTTGAGCCCGTTGCGGGTACGGATGACTTCGAGACGGTTCTGTTCACGCCGCAGACGGGCCTCCCGCACATCGGGACGGTAGAGAAAGGCCTGATCAATCCAGGGGGCGGACTCGCCGGGGTCGAGATCAGCAAGATCCACCTCGCTGGCGGCGGTGAGAGCGGCATCCTGGCCGGGGAGGGAAATCAGCTGTATCAGTCTCAACCGCTGCCGGTCCCGTTCCGCCTGGGCCTCGATCAGATCCTGACGCCGCGAAGCAGCCTCCGCCTCGGCTGCGGCCTCCTGATTGCGCGGCAGACGTCCCACCTCAATGCGGGTGCGGACTTCGGAAAGCTGTTGTTCCGCCACCTCCAGGGCCTGCCGGGTGATGTCGACCGCTTCGGTGGCGAGGGCGTAGCGCCAGTAGGCGGCCTCCGCCTGAGCGAGCAGGGCCTGGGTGTAGGCGCGTAGCTCCTCCCGCGAAACGTTCACCCCGATTTCCGCCTGTTTGACCGAAACCAGATTGGTCTGTATCCCGGCTCCTCGGAGCAGGGGCTGGGTCAGGTCGAGTCCGGCCCGCAGTTCCTGCTGGGTGGGGGCCCGGTTGGAGGCGTCGCGGGTTTCACGCAGAAACAGATCCGCCTCGGTTCCGGTGGCAAAGGTTTTCCTCAGCCCCACTTCGCTTTCCCGGCCTTCGGCATCCACTGAAAACCGCTCTCCGGTGGAGCGGGCGGTTTCGCTGGAGGTTTCCTCGCCCGTTTCAAACGAGGCGAACAGTTCCGGGGCAAAGGCGGCCCGGGCGATCGCGACCCGCTCCATTTCCTGCTGGGGGATGAGTCTTTGTGCGGCCAGATCCGGATTCCGCTCCAGAGCGAGAAAAAGCGCCTGCTCCAGGGTGAGATTTCCGTCCTCCGGCAGAGGAGAGGGGGTCGGGGCGGTCCAGGCCGCCGGTTCCGGCAGGGAATCCTCTGCCTCCGGCAGAGGGGCATGGCGGCACCCCAGGAGAATCAACAGAGGAAGTGCAAGAAGAAGCGGACGTTTCATGAGGCCGCCTCCGGGGAGGAGTCCCGGTGCACCAGGGAATAAATCACCGGGATCAGCACCAGAGTGATCAGGGTCGATCCCGTCAGTCCGCCCACCACGGCCCGGGCCAGGGGGGCCTGGGCATCGGCCCCTTCTCCGATACCAAGGGCGAGCGGAATGAGGG
>CAZVCO010000418.1:0-1673 GCA_964625795.1 uncultured Verrucomicrobiota bacterium
CCCCGGGATATCCCGCAAGAGCGCTTAGCCCTGAAATCACGGACATCCTCGCAACGACTATTCGCCGATCAGAGAAGAAAACACATTTTTCTTTGAAATCACTTTTATCTGCAACATCAATTTAAAGAGAACCTTTTCACTGTTGTTACCTTCTGTAGAACTCCTAAAATCAACTTGCCTTTTATCCTCTATCCACTCACCACAATGCTTACATTTTTTGGCAGCAGATTGAATTTTCTCGGCGCAGTATGGACATTTTTTCATAAATTTTCACCCCCATCATTTTGCGAAAACCTGATAAAACGCTAAATCTTGAAATGAAATTCATATTTCCGGCTTTCCGAAACCACAAACAATAGTGGTACACATCACCCTTCTCCCCAACAAAAAAATAAAAAATCATAGTATCTGACTCAAAAACAACTTCGTCCGGTCATGCGTCGGATTCTGGAAGAAGTGCTCCGGCGTCCCCTCTTCCACCACCGCGCCGTGGTCCATGAAGATCACGCGGTCGGCCACTTCCCGGGCGAAGCCCATTTCGTGGGTCACCACCACCATGGTCATGCCCTCCTTGGCCAGGGTCTTCATGACGTCCAGCACCTCGCCGATCATCTCCGGGTCCAGGGCCGAGGTCGGCTCGTCGAAGAGCATCGCCTTGGGGTCCATGGCCAGGGCCCGGGCGATGGCCACCCGCTGTTGCTGCCCGCCGGAAAGCTGCTCGGGATAGACATGGGCCTTGTCCCCGATCCCCACCTTCTCCAACAGATACTTGGCCTTCTCGTCCGATTCCGCCTTCCCCCGCTTTCGCACCACCCGCTGGGCCAGCGTCAAATTCTGGAACACCGTCTTGTGGGGAAACAGGTTGAAGGACTGAAAAACCATCCCCACCTCGGTGCGCACCTTGTTGATGTTCGTCTTTGGATCGAGGATGTCCACCCCGTCGATGTAGATATGCCCCTTTTCCGGCACCTCCAGATGGTTGAGGCAGCGGATGAACGTGCTCTTGCCCGAGCCCGACGGCCCGATCACCACCACCACCTCGCCGGATTCGATGCGGTTGGAGATGTTCACCAGGGCCTGGACTTCGTGGGGCACCAGAAAGGTCTTGGAAATGTTCTGAATATCAATCACGGAAATATTCCTCCTCGAAAGATCGACGAACCCTGAAGCGCAATGCCGTTTACCGCGGGATTCCCAATGAACCATCGCCCCGATGGGCCGAAGGCATCGGCCGATAAACACCAGCCAAATCCCGCGCAAACAAACGGGACGACCATTGAACGACTTTCAACCCGTCAAATCAGGGTCCGGCGCTCCAGATACTGCACGAACAGCGAAAGGGTAAACGTGAGGGCCAGATACAGCAGGGCGCAGATGAACCAGAGTTCGTAGGGCTGGAGACTGGTGGAGACCACCTCCCGGGTCGCCTTGGTCAGCTCCCGGATGGCGATGATCCCCAGAAGGGACGAATCCTTGATCAGGCTGATGAACTGGCCGGCCAGCGGCGGCAAAATCCGCAAAAAGGCCTGGGGCAGAATGACGTGGGTCATGGCCTGCACGTAGCTCATGCCCAGGGAACGGGCCGCCTCGGTCTGGCCGCGGCTCACCGACTGAATTCCGGCGCGAACGATTTCCGCCACGTAGGCGCCGGCGAAAATGGCCAGGGAGGCCAC
>CAZVCO010000419.1:0-1653 GCA_964625795.1 uncultured Verrucomicrobiota bacterium
CAGAGTCTGGATAAATCCCTGCTCCCGCAGCTGGGAAAACAGCGGGTTTTGTGGCGTGGTCACGACCCCGAAATGCTCAAACCGCTGATGGAGAAAATAGGCGGCGGCCTGTCGCCCCACCGCCTCGTCATCCGGCTCCACCGAGCAGACCCCTTCAGGTCGCTGGTGATAAATGTCCACCACCACCGTGGGCAGGCCGGGAAGCTGCAGAATCCCCGGCACTTCACTTGGTTTACAGATGACCAGCAGCCCGTCCGGCTTCCACCCCAGCACGTCCCCGGTCATTCCGGTGCGCACCTCGGATTCAATCATATGACCGATCTTCCAATCCGTTCGCGCCAGTGCAACCTTCTGAATGCCCCGTAACATTTCATCCGTCAGGAAATTGCTGCTTTCCCTGTCTTTACAGATCAAAATCCGCTTTTTCTTACGGTTTGGGAGGGTGGATTCCATAATAATTCTGTCGCGATGCGTTAAGATTGATTCGCGATGGTCGGATGACGTATGGCATTATCCCCCGTATGATGTCTACAGTTGTTTAAGAAAATTATCTGAGAACCCTGAGGTATCTATCATGCACGTAACACCTATACTTACTTCGATTTTAATCGGCTCTTTGCCTTTTGCCGCCATGGCGCAGACCTTCAATGGCGGTGATTTGGACGATGGTGCCAACTGGACCGGCGGATTGCCTACTTCGGGTACGGGCACAGTGAATACGGATGGTTCATTCGATACGACCACGCCGGTTACCGGAAGAGTGTGGAATGTGAATCAAACTGGGGGAACGATCACCCAAACGGTCAACACCACGGCTGTGGATTTTGATGGAGGTTCATGGACGCAGTCGGGAGGCAATTTAAATCTTGGCAGAGTGAATTTTTCTGATTTTGACCTCATCCTGGACAGCGGAGCCACGTTCAACCAGCAGAATACGAATGGCGAAAGTTTGTTTCAGACCGGCTCTTCCATCACGGTGAACTCCGGTGCGACTTTCAATGGAAGCGGGAATGGCAATGATTACATTCGGGATAACAGCGGAACTTCCATTTTCACAGTCAATGGCGGAACTGTCAACAATCTGAGCATTCGGGGTAACTACACCGTTAACTTGAATAGTGGCACTGCCAGCTTCCAACGAATTCTCGGGTTCACCGGAACGGTGAACATGGGCGCGTCCGGCACGTTTACATCAACGAGTGATACGCGGACACCCATTGGTTGGAAAATGGACTGGGCTGTCGGAAGCACCGCCACGGCAGCAACCGAAGACGCTGACTGGGCGGAAACCATGTGGGATGGCGGATTCCTTTTCTATAACGGGTTTAACAACGCAACTATCGGCGGTTCGGGTGCAACTTGGACCGAGGTGACGACAGCAGGTGGTTTGGACGGCACACATTCATTCGATTATACCGGTCAGACCTTGTCCGTGATCCCCGAACCCTCCAGCATCGCCCTGCTGGGGCTGGCGGGTCTGGCCGTGTACCTGGTGCGCCGCCGGAAGTAACCTCCAGGGAAAACCAGACACCAATGCGCGAGGGTTCCGGCCCTCGCGTTTTGGTTTCAGAGAGGTGGCCGACAGCCACCCCATGCACTACCAAAATCCCATTCTCCCCGGCTTAACTCCCGACCCCAGCATCTGCCGGGTCG
>CAZVCO010000420.1:0-1632 GCA_964625795.1 uncultured Verrucomicrobiota bacterium
CAAAATGCGATTTTACACTTACTTTTAAATAAATATAAAACTGCATCAGGTGGATATGTTGAGAATTTGCCTGCACGGCGTAATCTGAGACGCGTCTTCTTCCTCGATGTCTTTTTGAATGTTAACCATCACCAAAACGTTCAGACAGATCAGGAAAATGATCAGAGAAGGGATAAAGGTGATTTCGGGCATGAGCTTAGAAATTGATGGCGCGGTCGAGTACGGCGAGGCGGTCAATCACGCCAAGGAGTTTTCCGTCTTTGTTGACCACAAATACTTTCAAGTGACGCTTTACGGTGAGCAGGAAAATGACTTCGATTAAGGTGGCGGTGGGTGAAACCGTGGCGACTTCCTCTTTCATGATGTCGCGGGCCCGCATGGCACTTTCGTTTTGAAAGTATTTATCCAGGGGATTGTATTGCCGCACGAACGAGACACTTTGCAGCTGGCTGAAAAATTCGGGCATCCCGTATTGAAAGACGTCATCGGTGGTGATTTGCCCTACAATACAGTTTTTGTCATCCACGACGCCCAAACAGGGTTCTTTGTGAATGAACATCAGGTGGGTGACATCCGGTAACGACATGCTTTCGTTCAGTTTCACCCGGGGTTTCACCATGATGTCGGATGCGGTGATGCAGAGGTCTAAATTTAAATCATACTTTTGCAGGTAATCAAAAATCGTATGGGAATCGGGGGCCTGTAAAAAATAGCTGTGAACGGCGGGATCGTTAAGCAACCGGGCCAGCGTGGACCAGATTTTGATCACGATGTTCGGCGTTTCCGCGGGAGCCATGACCATACAAGAGAGTCGGATTGGCTGGTTATCAATGGTGTCATATTCCAAAGGTTCTTTGAGAACCGCGATGGAGAGGCCGAGGTGATTGAATCCGGGGACCCGCGCGTGCGGAACCAGAATGCCGTTCCCGAGTCCGGTACTTTGCTTGTGTTCCCGGTCGAGGAGCATCTCCACCAGCTCATCCAAGGTTCGATCTTCAAGGTATCGTTCAGGGGTACGGGCAACGATGACCTCCGCCTGTTTACGTAGAAGATCTTCGATGCTGGATACCTCCAGCCCGGTGAGAATACACTCTGGCTCAATAAACTTGAGGAGATTCATGACGTGCTTCCAGCACAATCGGGAGGAAGTTGCAATGTCAAAGGTGACTGCGTACAGGGTTTAGTTTTGAATTCCCAAAATTCGTCGTGCGGCGAGGGCCGCTCCTACACCATTGTCGACATTCATGACCATAAGTCCGTTTGCACAGCTCCCCAGCATGGCGTGCAGGGCCGCGCGTCCGCCTTCGGCCACACCATAGCCGACACTGGTGGGGACGCCGATGACGGGTTGTGGACACTGTCCGGCCGCGACAGAGGCCAGCGCGCCTTCAAAACCGGCCACGCAAATAATTACATCGACCGCATCCAACTCCGGAAGCCGGTTCAGAAAGCGATGGATGGCCGCAACGCCGATGTCCTGCATGTCCACGGTTTCGATACCGAGAAATTGAAGGGTGTTCACGCATTCGCGCACCACGGGGGCATCGGCAGTGCCTCCGGAAATCACCGCGACCTTCCCTTTGAGAGCCGGGGGAGGGGTCGGCTGATACACCCAGGTACGCCCGACCGCAT
>CAZVCO010000421.1:0-1611 GCA_964625795.1 uncultured Verrucomicrobiota bacterium
TACCAAATGCAAAATAAAAGCCATATAGATTTGATACTGAAACTGAATTGTTTATTTTATTAGTAGTCATAATAATTTAGGGGCTGCAGTAGCTAACAGGCTGTTGAAAAAAGTGCTTTTGGATCATGCGGCAGCCTGAACATTTCGGTTCCACTTAGCTGCAAAAATTTCTTCCACGGTCTTTTTCCACACCCGGAAGGCCTGCATGAGGCCTGAGAGGGTTCTCCGGAGATGTTTTTCGCCCGGAAACAGCCAACTGAGCGCTTCTTTGAGTCTGTTCGCCATGGTTTTTGGGGCTCCGGTTCCAAAGCGGGCACGAAGGACCAGGCCGAGGTTGAACGCGGCGGCTTTCATCAGGCAGGAGGTGAGAACCTTCTCCGTTCCCCTGAACGTGGTTCGTCGTTTCTGTCCCCCGCGGTCGTACAGATGTTGAAAGCTCCGCTCCACCAACTCTCCGCGCTTGCGCATGATGGATTTCCCATAGGCCCGTTTTGTCCGAGCCCGGTTATTGAAGTTGCGCCTCTTTTCCTCCGGTTTTCCCTTCCAGTTCCGCTTTCCTTCCGGCGCGGGAATGTAGGTCCGCACCTGCGCGTTCTCCTCCATGTCTTCGAGAACCGGGTCGCTGTGATACCCCTTGTCCGCCACCACCTCCTCGATCGGCACCAACTCCTGCTTGCCGACCGTGGTGTTCGTCTCCGCCTGATCGAAGGTTTCCTTCACGGTTTTGGTGTCCCCACGATGTCCCGCATGAACCGTGACCGCCGTCACCGCGCCATGTCCGGAGAGATCCACCGCATGCTCCACTTTGTGCGCCACCTTGGTGCTCCCGTCCTTCATCCGGGTGATTCCCGCCTCCGGGTCCGTGGGAGATTCCCAGTCCTCATTGCTCAGTTTTTTCCGGCGTTTCCGGTCTTTTCGGGTTTTCGTGGGCGCATCGGGTTTACTCCCGTCCTCCTCTTCGAAAATCTCCGAAAGGTACTCCGGATAACTCTGCCCATTGTCCTTACGCCGGATCGTTTTCATCGACGCGTCTGCGGCCAGCGTGGTCGAGTCGATTCCCACCGTTTTCCCATCCAGAAGCTTCTCTTCTCCGAGCACAGACACCACCCAGCGGAAAACGACTTGGTGGGTCTGGAGTCCCAGCCGGTCCCGGATCTTGGTCAGGCTGCTGTGGTCCGGCACCCGTTCCTCCAGGCTCAGCCCCAGAAACGCCCGGAGCGACAGACTGTCCTGGCAGCGCCATTCGATCTGGCGGTTACTCGGAATGCTCTCAAAGTAGCCGATAAACAGCATCCGGAAGTAGACTCCCGGAGGAACCGACCCCCGGCCCGTTTTGGCGTAGAACTCTTCACAGAGATCCTCCACCCAGGGATCGAATCGGTGCTCACGGAGCAAATGATTCAGTCGTTCATAAAACGGATGCCCCGGCGATTTGGCTACCGTCGCCGTCGGGATCCACATCTCGGATTGACTCTCGGAACGCTTGCGTTTGATCGACATGACTGCTTGTATCAACCCATGAGGAGGTTTCCAGCAAAGAGGGCGGAAATCAGTCGTTTTTCAACAGCCTGCTACCTCACCTACCTCCGCGACCGCCTCACCGTGGCCCGG
>CAZVCO010000422.1:0-1589 GCA_964625795.1 uncultured Verrucomicrobiota bacterium
GTGTCCTGATCGGGGCGGGCGCGAAGGTGCTGGGCAACATCCGCGTGGGTGACTGCTCGCGCATCGCGGCGGGTTCGGTGGTGCTCGAGACCGTTGATGAAAGCAACAAGCTATTCAATCAGGCCGGTTTTAAGGTTGAAGATCAACTGGTGAAGGGCATTATCCGGGCGCTGAAAAACTGCGTGGGCGTGGACTCCTATCAGACCAACAACAACCTGGTGCTGGATCCCACTGCCCGGGCCGATTCGATTCCGGGTCTGATCATTGATGCGGATGAGCTGGCCTGCAGTCACGGGGCCACCTTTGGTAATCTGGATCAGGAGCAGCTTTACTATCTCCTCTCCAGAGGCATTCCGGAAGGCGAGGCCCGCCGTATGTTGGTGCTGGGATTCTTTGACGAAGTGATTGACCGTATCCCCTTCAAAAACCTTCAGGACCATCTGCACGATGTTATCGCCCGCAAATTCGGCTCCGTGTAGCCGGAAAGGGGAGGCAGCGGCCTCCTCTTTTTTTTGCGGCCGATTCCTGTGGCTGGCCGCCTGCGTTCTGTTGATGTCCGGATGTATCTCGCCCCAGCCCCGGACAGGTCCGCCTGATTTCGCCATCACGCTGCCACGCCCGGTCAACCTCCAGATCCATGATCGCCGTCCCGAGGCTCAAAAGGGCACCGTGCGCGATGCGGACTGGATTTATTTTCAGCCTCAGCAGGCAGACGCCTCCGAATTACTGGTGGCAGCCCTTGGCAACGCCCTGACCGTCCTCAATGCCGCCCCTGGATATGTGGTGCAGAATCCTGAGGCCGCCCCATCCGGTTCCGGGGTCTGGATCGAATTGGAACTGCTCGACGGATACTCCCGCTGGCCGGTGGACGTGAACCAACGCGGCACAACCGTACCTGTGGAGGCCTCTATGCGGGTGGGGTACAAGCTGTTTATCGACGGAAGGGGCATACGGCAGGGAACCCTTACTCACGCGCCTCCCAACTTCAATGTGCAGGTCGCCATCATCCAGCGGCATAATGTCCGCCGCATCATCTCCGACGCCCTGACCCATCAGTTCAACAAAGTCACCACCATGACCCTGGACGACCTCCTCTGGCGCCTCGAACACGCCTGGCCGGAATCTTAGAAGATCCGCACAATGCATTGACAATCCGGGCCTATTCATGGCAGTATAGCCAAGCTTTGGCACCCCAGAATACTTTGGTGACCTCAATTATGGGGGCGACAGGTTTCGACGGGTACGTTGAAGCGATGGCTGCGTGCCGAGGGTCCCAAATGACCTCGTAAATCCTGTTTGGGAAAACACATAAGTGCCGACGAACAGTACGCACTCGCCGCGTAAATAACGCGACGCGTTCCGCCACCAACGCCTGCTAGGTGGGCCGGAGCGACGACAGCAGGCTGGATCCAATGCCGGGCTTCCGGGCAGCGGATCGAGATTTAACAGGGAGCTGGCGTGAAGGTGGGCTGTTTCTGGTCAGCCGTCACGCGAGATTCAATCAGGAACTACGCACGTAGATGCTGCCGTGATTCGTATTCGGACGGGGGTTCGATTCCCCCCGCCTCCACCATTTCTGCACTTTCGCA
>CAZVCO010000423.1:0-1589 GCA_964625795.1 uncultured Verrucomicrobiota bacterium
TTGCCTCCAAAGGTGCGCCCGTGGACCGGTTGAGGGCGAGCTTGCCGGAGGGATGGAATGTCATGTCGGTCGAGGGACGGCAGGTCAGTGGCTGGGAACGGGACAAAGGACAGCCGACGCAGCTGGATATTCACTTTATGCAGGAGTCCACCTCCGAGCAGGTGAGGGTGTTGCTGTGGCGGGATCGGGCGGTGAATGCCGGCGATGTGCAGGTGCCCTTCGTTCAGGTGGAGAATGCGGTCCGCCAGACCGGAAATCTTGAGCTGTATCACGAAAAGAGTTTGAAACTTTCGGTGCAGAAAGCTCAGGGGATTCGCCGGGAGGAAATCCGGAATGCCCATCAGAAACAAACGGTGCAGATCGCCGGAGATTTTGAGACAGACGCCACTCAGGTGTATCAGAATTTCAGTTTTCACGATGGCGGATACGTCATGGAGATACAGGCAGCGAAAATCGCCTCGGAAATCCAGACCTTCTGGCAACAGCTGCTACGGGTGTCCGAGCGTGAGGATGTGGTCGAGGCCCGTTGTCGCCTGCAGGTGAAGGGTGCCGCAGTTCATCAATTGATCTTCAAGATCTCTCCGGATTTGGAGATTAAAAAAATCTCCGCTCCCGGAGCGGAATCCTGGTCTCAGGAGGGAGAACAGGTCATGCTGCTGTCGCCGAACGGATTGTCCGGGGATGTGTCCATTCTCATGGAGGGTGTCTTACGTACCAAACAGGGAAATCAACAGGTTCTGCCGTCGATGTCCCTCGAGGGCGCAGCCTTTGATTCCGGAACCTGGGTGGTGTTGGCGGATCCGTCGATGAGCGTTTCACTGGATACGGATGCCGGGATAAAGCGGATTCCTCTGAATCAGACCTCGTCGTGGCTCAGTAACGAGCAGAAACCCTTTGCCCGGCTGGCCCTGCGGTATGACACATCCGGTGAATCCGCCGGACTGACCTTTACCGAACTTGAACCTGAAGTCACGGTCAACACTTTTACCAACGTCCGGGTCAACCATCAGGTGATCGAGGAGACGCTACTGGTGGATGCAACCATCCGTAGGGCGGGGCTGGCGGAATTTTCGATCCGGATTCCGGCGCGATACCGGGATGCGTCGATTCAGGCACCGCTTCTGCGGGAGGTGCGCTTTGAAGAGGATCCGGCAGACAAGGAGTGGGGAATTTTGACGCTGGTGTTGCAGGACCGGATTATGGGTCAGCTGGTGATTCTGTTAGAACGCGACCGGAGTGCCCGGGATGACCGCTTTTCGATGCAGACACCGGAGGTACTGACCGGAAGAACCCACCGGTCCTTTTTAACCGTGGAGAATGCCGGACGCGACGAGTTGCGTATCGATAAAGCCGAAGGTGTGGATGCACTCACCCGCGCCCATGCCGACTGGGATGTGGCGACCGAACTGGTGGGTGAGAACGTTACCTTTGCCTATGTGGGCGGGTTACACGGGAAAACCGGCAGGTTGGAAGTGGTCCGGCTGGCCCGCGAGCGGGCGGTTCTCGGGTTCTACATCACGCCTGCTCTGGTTGGCGCACCCGACAAGATCATGCTTGGCCAACTCATCGTGTTGAACATCGAATTTTTG
>CAZVCO010000424.1:0-1584 GCA_964625795.1 uncultured Verrucomicrobiota bacterium
ATATTCAGCAGGTCGATGTACCAGGGGGCCTTGACGTCATCCATGACATAGGCTTCGACGATAGCGCGGGCGATCGGCAACGTGGTGTTTTTGGAATTGAAAAGGAGGGGTTTTCGTGTTTTTGTCGGTAAGTTGGATCACTGTGAAATTGATTTTGTAGCCGAAAAAGCGGGCGCGTTGCTGGATGTTGTCCGCGTTGCCGACGCCCGTTGATCGAGGCATGTAACTGACTGTCAGGCCCTCGACAGTGAAACCTCGATCAAGGCCAATGCCGCCGATCAGAATCCAGCTATACTCGCCTGCCCAATCGACTGGGACGATGCGGCTTTTCTCGCGAGTATTAAGTTCGGTAACGGCGGTTTCTTCCATCGCTTCGAACAGGATCGGGACGATATCCTCAGCATACGATACATCGGTCGTATCGCAGCTACCGGGAAGGGCGGGGAAGAGGGCTTCCTCGCTGTCGTAATAGCAGCCTGAAATTGATAGGCCCAGGATGAAAAGCATACTGAGGACCTGCGCGATTCGGCTGAAGCCTGGTTGATTCTTTCTCATGATCTGATCAACATGTTCAGTTTGGCATTCCATTCTCTATCCAGATTTCAAAGGTTCGTATTTCGCATTCCGAAAGCTGTCCGTAGGGAGGCATCAGGGAATATCCTGAAGAAGCAGTCAGTACAGCCGGCACGGCTCCGGAATTCACCGAGGCCACCAGGTCGTTGTAGCTTTCGAGCCTCACGCCACCCTGGGGGGATGTCCCGCTGTGACACCCCTTGCATGAGGCGACCATCAGGGGTTCTAAGTGGGTATTGAAGGTAACAGAAACCGTATCGCAGCTCTCCCCACACGGTTCATTGGGGGCGCCGGCAAGGATCCAGTTGTAGATGCTGTCGATCTGTGCCTGTGTCAGCGGATCGTAGGGCGGCGGCGGCATGATGTCGGAGGGCTCGTCTTCGGTTATGCTCTCGTAGATCTTGCTGCTGTTAGGGTTACCGGGATTCAGGCCTTCCAGGATTCCCGCGTAGGTGGTGAAATTGTATTCCTCCACCATGGTGAACGGATCGTGGCACCCGGTAATGCCACAACTGGACTGCATGACCGGCAGGATGTCCCGTTCGAAACAAACATGGGGATTGCTCCACGGGTTTCCTCCCGTGGTGTCCGTTGGAACACTATCCCCGCATACTGTTCGAGCAGCACCCTGGTCGATCCAGACCCTGATGAGCATGCGCTCTTCAAGGGTCAATGGTACCTCCGGTGGCATGCGGTCTTCACCTGTTGAAATGATGGGGCGATAAATTGTGCTTGCGAAGGCATCGAAGGGTTGTATCCCCTTCATGATCGATGCATAGGAATCGAGACGGTATCCATCTGCAGCCGTGGCATCATGACAACCGGAGACTGCGCATCCTGTCTGGAAAATGGGCAGCACTTCCGCGTCGAAGCAGACCTCCCTCAGGGAACCGATGTCCGACGGATCACTGGTGCAGGAGACCGTCAGCCAGAGGCCAACACCCAATCCGAACGAAAGGAGCGTGGTATTACGTTTCATTTTCATGGTATTCAGGTGGATTCACATGTGGA
>CAZVCO010000425.1:0-1550 GCA_964625795.1 uncultured Verrucomicrobiota bacterium
AACTTTTGTGGACGCCTATGAAAAGCTCCTCATTGCGTTTGGTGAGTATCTTGAGAACACGCCCTACCGCGGCATCATCACGGGAATCCGGATGAACCTGAATGCCCTCGGGGTCGAGCAGACAAAGGTCGGTTCCGACAGCCAGGCTTTGTCCAAGTGGATTATTCCGGAGGGAGTCGATCCTGGGACCGTCACGGAATACACCGATGATGTGCCCGATGCCTACAAGGACACGGTGGTCGGCTTTCATATTGAACACATCCTGCCGCACGCCTTTGTCTGGATCCGGACGAATACCCCTGATTCCACCATCGACAAATACCGGAATTACTTCGAGGAGGGGAAACTGGGCTTCTTCCACACGGGCGCGGCCATGGAACAAAACCAGGTCTACTTCAACGATGTCCATCGTTATGCCCGGTTTATCGAATTCTGCCGCACGGGAAAGACGATGGGATTCACCGAAGTTGACGGCTACCCTATCTATACGGGAAAGTACGGAAACGATCCGGATAAAATCTTCAAAATGACCCAGTTCAATTACTGGAGGCTGCTGTCTGAAATGCATTGCGGGGTCTCCATGGCGGGCACGCACTTGCACATGTTCAGGGGGCAGCTGGAGGATGGCGGACCGACAATCAGTTTCTTTGATGTCCCGGAGATGGATGCGGGCTGGCGCTTTGCCGATCGTTATCTGGGATTGCACGCCTCCCCCCGCCAGGCTCCGGGTGCCTGGGTGGCCCTGCGGGACGATCACGGTGATCAATATGCCGGAGATTACACTTACCTGATGGAGCGTGAGGGCAACCATCCCACACCGCCGCTACAGGATGCCTTCCCGGGGGTGGATGACGGAACCGTCGGTTATCGCAAGGTTGGCTCGGAAGATGTGCGCTTTGGTGCATGGGCACGCGGGTTGCCTTCCGGGAAGCATATGAGGTTCCATCTCGATCCACGGGTCTTTGCCGACGGGGAGAAGGCCATTGCCCGCGTTGTCTATTTTGACCAGGTTCAGGGCGCCTGGCAGTTGACCCAGGGCGACCGCATCGAGATGTCGGTAACCGGCCAGGGCTCCGGTAGTTGGCGCGAAATCGAAGTGCCCATCCGGTTCGACGGCAATGCCTTTGATATCGTCAATACAGGCCCCTCCGAGGTCATTTTCCACATGCTGGAGATCATGCGGAATGCGGACAGCTGGGCTGGATATGACGCGTACGAGGACGGGTGGGTAGACACTGCTGATTTCATGGGCTGGTTCAATGTCACCCACGCCCCGTGGGTCTGGTCCACGGCCTTGAGCCGCTGGATTTACCTGCCTGAGGAAAACATGTCCCCGGCAGGAGCCTGGTTTTATGTGGGCACATAGCGGAGCGGTACCTGATGCTTTTGAAGTGGAAAATCACAAATCTGCCCATTAGGATCCATACCGAAAATGAAACGACGCGAATTCATCGGAACGCTGATTGGGGCGGCCGCCGCAGCGCGGCTGTACGGTGGTAACGGCGCCTCACCCTTTTTGGACGCCGGACAGCTGCCCGCACGGCCACTTG
>CAZVCO010000426.1:0-626 GCA_964625795.1 uncultured Verrucomicrobiota bacterium
CCCGCAGGGTTTCAGCCGGTGCCGGTCCAGTACCTCCAGCATTTTCAAGTGCGCCAATCCGCGCGCTCCCCCCGCACCCAGCGCGAGAGAAAATGATTTTTCTGAGCTCATGCCCTCTCCTTTTCCGGGTCATAAAGCAGGGAGAGCGGATGAGGCATCATGTCGCAGGACAACTCGATAAAGGTGAAGAGTTCTCCGTCCAGATTAAGCGGTTGGGATTCTGAAGCCTTCATCTCCACTTCTGTGGGACGGTAGTGAATCTGACTTTTTACCACTCCGGCTTCGTACCGCAGTCCTTTAAAAATCCGTGAGCCCTCCGCCGCCCGGTTGATCCGGGCGGGCAGACCGCATCCGAGCATAGCATCTTCTGAAGCATCCATGGCTGTATCGGCAGCTTCTTCCGTCGCATCCATAGTGGCCTCTCCCGCATCCTCCAGATCATCGCCACTGTCCTGACAGCCCAGAAGGGCAAATGCCAGCAGTGGGATAATGAGTAAGCGCAGCAGGGTTTTTAATGTAGATATTTTCATTTTTTCTCCTTGTTTTGATGTTTATATACTATGTTTTCGACCCTGATCATAATATCTGGCGCGCAAGCGCAATGACAAACAGTACCAGAAAGATCA
>CAZVCO010000426.1:696-1523 GCA_964625795.1 uncultured Verrucomicrobiota bacterium
GGCAATTCCCGCCGCAGCTCCAGCGATTCCGCCAAAGCCCAGTGCACCGGCAATCAGTGCGATCACTAAAAAGACAATCATCCATCCTAACATGTTATTTCTCCTTTGTTTGGGTTTGAATATATCTTATTCTCTCATGATTCCACCTGTCCGCCTATCGGGGATTCCCGCAATTCCGCCTTCGCAAATCAGAAAAATCAGCGGTGAAATGGGGAGTTCGTCCCATGTGGCCTCTGTTTCCCGAGGACCGCTATACGGGTTTCTCCCGATTGGATGAGAGGTTTTTGTCTATTATACAAGGCAAGTATCTGGGCAAAGCACTCAAACGGACGTTGCTGAACCGCAAGGTCAACCCCTTCCATTTCGGCAACATGGGAATGATGGCGAGCCTGGGGGGCCAATCCGCCATGGCGGATTTACCGAAAGGCACAGTCACCGGCAGGAAGGCTTGGTGGCTTTGGCGTTCGGTGTACCTGACCAAACTGGTGGGGTTTCGCAAAAAACTCCGCCTGCTGGGTGACTGGTTTCAGGTACGCCTCTTCGGACGCGACACCAGCCGTATTCCATAAATGTTTTTAAAACCCTAAGGAAAAAGTATGAGATACAATACCAAAGAAGAACTGGCCGCGTGGTGCGAGACGCTCGCCCAGCAATCGATTTCAGACCGAACCACAGAACTCTTTCAGTCCCTGGAGGATCAGATCCGCGGTATCAACCGGCAATTGGCCGCCGATACTCGGTCTCTGGAACAGGGCTGATCCCGAATGGATGCTGTGCAGAACATCCTACTGGCTCTGGGTCTGGCGGTGGGGCTCAGTTTTCTGGGA
>CAZVCO010000427.1:0-1514 GCA_964625795.1 uncultured Verrucomicrobiota bacterium
TTTGTGAACGGATTAAAATGTTTTAGACAGAGAGATCTCGATGCCCATGCCTTCTTCGATGTCCTCTTTGTGTTCGTTTCCGCCATCGGCATCATAGAGTTTGATCTCACGCTGCAGACTGTGCCCGATGCCGGCGGAAAGATCCCAACCGTCTCCAATTCGGGTTTCGAAACGCAAAGCCAGGGAGGCACTGACCCGTTCCGCATAGCCTCCCGGACGCACGGGACTGTCGTCGGCCAGACGCGCCACCCCGCCCTCCAAGGTGTTCAGGTCCAGAACCAGTCGGGTGGTTTCGTTAAAATGCCAGCGGGCGCGGGTCACCGGTAACCCCAGCCGCGCTGAAAACCCATGCGTGGTTTCCGGATTCCAGGCCATTCCCACAATCGGAACAAAATCAAAATCGGTTTCAATTTCCTGATGCCGGCTGTAAAACATGCCGATCATCAACAGCAGACGCGGTGTCGCCTGGTAGATTCCGTAGCCTCCCAGATAGGCGGCAAAACTGTCGTCCATCTCCTCCTCAAACTCACTGGAGACGCCCGCCATCACTTCGCCCATCCAGCGCTCCGAAATCACCGAGGAATGGGAAAACCCGAATTGTAAGCGGGTAAAACTTTCCCAGGGATCTTTTCCGCCCGTATCCTCCACAAAGCCGGCCGGATCGCTCCAATCGAAGAACTGCCGGGACAGCCCCAGTTGCCAATGGCAACGTTTCACTTCCACCCCGATCCCGCTCAGGGAATAGGCCGCGCTTCCCTCTCCCACAGTCGAACGGTCCAATCCATAGCCCTTGACCTCCACCTGGAAAGGTCCGGGTTCGGATGCGAGCAGTCTTCCGCCGAAACAAACGGCGAGCCAGAAGGCGAGGTTTAAGATCTGAATCTTATTCATGAGATTTCCTTTACTTTAATGTTACTGAATACGATCAAACCCATTGCAATCCCCGTGCCAACAGCATTGAAAATCGATAAACGACTCAAGTTAAACAACATACCAATTTAAACCCCTCTCTGACAAACTACGGGATTTCGTATTTACACGATTATACGTTGCGAATAATCATATTTTATGCTGTAATTTACTCATGAATCCTTCTGAGCAAGCAACCTCACCCTCCCCCAATCCGCTGGGCACCATCTTGGTGGTGGATGACAAAGCTGAGAACATTCGGCTGCTGTTTGAGACCCTGCAAGGAGCCGGATACCGTACGCTGGCGGCGGTGAACGGGGAACGGGCGGTGCGGCAGGCGCAACTGGCGCATCCGGATCTGATCTTAATGGATGTGATGATGCCGGGAGTGGATGGCTTTTCCGCCTGCCGACAGCTCAAGGCGGATCCGGCGACCAAATCCATTCCGGTGGTTTTCATGACTGCTCTCAGCGAAACCGTGGATAAGGTACGCGGCTTTGATGCGGGCGGAGTGGATTATCTCACCAAACCGCTTCAACACGAGGAGGTGCTGGCCCGCATAAACGCTCACCTCGGTCGATATCGGCTGTGGCGCGAAATCGACA
>CAZVCO010000428.1:0-1508 GCA_964625795.1 uncultured Verrucomicrobiota bacterium
GCTCCATCGCTACATTCTGAAGGACTTTTTGATGACCTTCGGCATGGCCCTGGCGGTGATGACCATGATTCTCTATTTGGGCGGAATCATGAAGAGCCTGGACTATGTGGCACGTGGAGTGCCCGGCAGTGTCTTGGTTAAAATTTTCACCCTGAACATCCCTTATATTCTCACCTTCAGCATTCCGATCAGCGCGATGGTGGCGACGCTGCTGCAGTTTGGACGCTTGTCGATGGACGGCGAATTCACCGCCATGCGCGCCGGGGGCATGAGCACCTGGCAAATTATATCCCCAGTGGTCATGGCCGCCGTGGGCTTGAGTTTTCTTTGCTTGATTATTCAATACGAAATCGCTCCGGAAAGTAAGTTTGCGCAACGGGTCGCGTTGGTAAGTGTGGATGAATTAAATCCTCTGGATTTATTGGACGAAGGACGGCATGTGCGCTTTCCCGGCCTGACCATTTGGATCTCCAGACGGGATGGAAATTTGATTTATGATGTGGATGTCTATGAATTGGACAACGAGGGCAATTCTGTGCAAACCATCCGGGCAAAAGACGGGGTCATTAAGGAATATCCCGATCAAAAGTTCATGCGGGTGACCTTAAATGATGTGCAGGTTCAGCATCCGGATCAAAATGATCCGCGCGATCTCACCAAGGCCCATATCATTGATATGGATTCTTACGCCTTCAATTTGGATTACAAAAAACTACTCAATAACAAAAAACCTACCCGCAATATCGGGGATATGCGGATCAGCCAACTTATCACGGTGATCCGGGATGTGGATAAGGACTTTCCGAACCTGCCGGAACGTCGCCGGGAGGAAACGCGGATGCGGGCGTTGGTCGACATGCAAAAACGTATCGGGCTCAGCATCGCCTGTCTGAGTTTCGTTCTTATCGCGATTCCATTGGGCTATACCGACCGCAGAAAGGAATCGAATACCGGTATTCCCATCGGTTTGGGTTTGGTGGTTATTTTCTACGTCTTTATTACCGTAGCGGACAGCTTACGTAAATTGCCCTGGCTGTTTCCGGATTTGATTATTTGGATTCCCATCATCGGCTTGCAAATCATGGGCGCCCTCAAAATCCGAAAATTACCCTGATCGTCCGTAAGTCTTCCACCGCGAACACGATAGATGACTATGAAAACGGATGTTTTAATTTTAGGTGCCGGAATGGCAGGCTTAGCGGCCGCTCGGGTGTGTCAGGAAAAAGGAAGAAATGGTGCAGACAGGCACCAGGGGGCATCTTCAGCCCGGGAGGGCCGCCTCAGGGAGCGGCCGTGAACCCGCCGCAGAGCAGCAACAGGTCGCGGCAGTGCTCGCGCAGCGCCTCGGCGAGCTTGTAGTTCTCGGTCTTCTTGACCTTGCTCCCTGAACGGTAGGCGGTCATGTGGTGGGCCTCGTCGAAGACCACCAGGTCCCAGGCGGGCGCCTCCATCAGCCGCTTGACCCGGGCCGGCCGCTTCAGGGTGTCGATACTGGCGATCAGCCGATC
>CAZVCO010000429.1:0-1505 GCA_964625795.1 uncultured Verrucomicrobiota bacterium
AGAATCGCTTCGTGGATGGCGTCCGCTCCGAGATCCACCTGATCTGGAATCAATTCACGAATGGCCCCGCAAGAATGATGAATCACTTTGTACCCGTGCGCCTGCTCGATCAGTTTCCGGGTGCCGGGAAACACGAATTCACGCAACGCGTCCCCTCCCACCATAAGTCCTGTTTGGCTGCCAAAGTCGTTGCCGATCAGCACTGCATCCATTTTGTCGACCACGGCGCGGTAGAAGATCTCATTGGCCTCCAGATAGAACTGGAGGATGCGGTCAATTACCGCCTGAAACATCTCCGGGGTTTCCAGCATGGTCAGTAGCGCGCTTTCCATGCCAAAGGCGGCGCAGGCATCCTGAAAGTGGGCGGACCAAAGACTACCC
This sequence comes from uncultured Verrucomicrobiota bacterium, assembly GCA_964625795.1. Classification (GTDB taxonomy): domain Bacteria; phylum Verrucomicrobiota; class Kiritimatiellia; order SS1-B-03-39; family UBA6053; genus UBA6053. The sequence continues at coordinate 382 of CAZVCO010000429.1, forward strand.
AAAACGGCCTGATCGGCACCGCACGGCGGCACTCTTCCGGATCCATGTGGTTCTTTGGGTCCGGCCAGTCAAAGCTGTCCACCAACGCCGGATCCTCCATATCTTCAAAAAAACCCGGCGAGGTTAGCGTGCGTTCCTCATAGTCTTCGGAGGCGGACTTGGCAAAGTCGAAGGCCAGGCGATATGATTCGAGGGCGGGTGATGATAAGAAACCTCGACGGGGGTGACATCATCCCCCAACTTCCGCCATGTCCTTCACGCCGAAGTGCGCGTACAACGCGGGCTCGGCCGTATGGACAGGACAACCCAGCCAGCAGGCGGGCGGTCAACAGGTTGTCGTGTCAGCGTGGCGAAGAATCGTTCTTTTGAGTTCATAGGGTACCGATTATTTAAGCACATCCTCAATGGTACTCAAAGTCAAAAACGACACATGACCATCCACAAAAAGGAAATTCCCACCCTTGCCGTGCCGGAATCCACGCAATTGTCCTAATTTGGGATCATAATACTTTCCCTCTCCACTCTGTTGATCCCAGGCCGTGGACCCCTGAAGATCAGACCGTAAGGAGGCATACACCTGACAGCGATACACATCGGAGAGATCCGAAGCATTTCCCGCCTCTTTCTGTAGAAATGGGGAAATCGCCACGAACCAAGGATCCCCACCAGTGGGAGCCGGTGCCGGTAGGCGGTTAAACCGGTTTTGGGAGTCCATCGTATACATCTGAAACGCCAAACCCATTTGACGAGATTGGATGCGCAAGTAATAGACTTCGCCCTGGCCAACGATTTGGTCACTGCGGGAACGAGAATCGCCGCCAGCAAGGCAATAATAGCTATCACCACCAACATTTCAATCAGGGTAAACCCTTTTTGGTACCGCTCTTGGGAACGCGATACATTTTGTGTAATCATTTTAATAGATTACCCTAGATGACCTCACACAGCTTTCAATATGCAGTTAAAGAAAGTGATTACTGTAATCTTGATTCGAAAAAAAACGATCCAGTCTCCCGGTCGAAACCCCTATTGCACGTGCATCAACTAGGCGGGAATAAACCCGGAAACCCAACAGAAAATACGCGGAGATTTAATAACGTAGAATTACAACTACGAATGGAGTA